>NZ_JADJAT010000006.1:0-176480 GCF_016704105.1 Candidatus Amarobacter glycogenicus
ACACGGAAATGCTGCTGGACGGGATGGCCGAACTCCACGCCCGCTATTGGGCCGACCTTACTCTTGAAGCCGCGACGTGGTTGCCGGGCGGCTCTGGTGCGGGGTTGTCCGCTGGGCTGCGCCGAAGCTTCAAGCGATGTGTCGAGATGTTCTCCGAACACATGGGGAGGAACACAATCACGCTGGCCGAGCTTGGGGCAGCGGATTCCCGCGTGATGGACCTGCTCTTTCAGGGGCCGCAGACCTTGGTTCACGGCGACCTGCATCTGCAGAACGCTATGTTCCGGGGAGGTGAGGTGCGTGCCATCGACTGGCAGATCTGCGCCCGAGCCACTCCAATGACCGACATTTCTCGGCTGCTCTCGAGCAGCCTCGATACTGCACAGCGCGGAGAGAGAACTGCCGGTCTGTTGCAGCGTTACTGCGATCGACTGGCAGCGGCCGGGGTGAGGGACTATGGTTTCGACCGGGCCGTCGAAGAATTCGCCATCGCACTCTCGTACAACGTGGCTGTCTATGTGATCGCGATGCCAAACGCGAACCTTGAAGCCTACCGGCCCCAGGAAGAAGAGACCGGCGTCACGCTCCTCGACGCGACTTTCGGGAGGCTCGAAGCCGCCCTCGCTGATCACGACACGCTCGGCGCGGTCCGCCGCCGGCTTGCGGCGATGCCGGCCGCGGAGGGTTGAACAATGACTGTCGAACAAGCCCGCACCAACTCGGACGCCGTCGAAGGGAATGCACCATGACCACGAAAAGCGAAAACGGCATCCGTCTCGTCCAGGAGTGCGTGGCCGGCGAGAACGCGCAGGACTACGACCGGATGTACTCGGTCTTTGGCGAAACCGCGACCTACTACTTGAACGGCGAGATTCTGGGTAGCGCCCCCACCGCCGACTTCCGTGACCTCGAAAAGCAGACGACACCCGGGATCTACGGGAACTCCCACCGGGAAATCCAGTGGATCGACGGCAACGACACCCGCGTCGTCTACCAGTACAAGATCCAGTTCAACCACAACGGAGAGGTGTTCGGGTTCCCGCCGACCGGCCGTCGGGTCGAATTCCACGGGGTCAGCATCGCCGAACACGACGGGAACGAGATCCGGCTGATCCGCCTCTTCGCCGACCAGGGCGAGATGAACCGCCAGCTCTCCGGGAAACTCCGAACGCCGGGCACAGTAAGCGCCGCGCTGGAGGGCCCGCCCATCCCGGAGGGTGAGAGGGCGCGCTACGAGGCCATCGGCGCGCGCCTGATCCGCGCCGTCTACGAGGCGGAGAACGAGCGCGACATCGAGAAGCAGCTCGCCTGCTACGCCGACCCGTTGCTCGACCACTTCGCGGGGCGGGCGAACACCATGTCCATGTCGGCAGCTCGGAGGATCCTGCCTGCCTGGTGGGCGAGCCTGCCGGGTCTGCACCGGGAGATCGAAGAGGTGCTGGCGTTTGGCAACCGGGCGATCCTTCGCTGGCACATGACCGCCGAGCCGATGGACGGCAAGCCGGTCGATCAACACGGCTGCTCGGTCATCGAACACGACGGCGAACGGATCGCGAAGTTCTGGGCGTACTACCCGGACCTCGCGCAGGTGCTCCCTGCCGTGCTGGGACTGGAATAAGGAGGAATCACGTGTCTATCGACAATCCGAACGTCGAGGCGGTCAAGCGAGCCGTCGGCCACGTCAACAGGCGGGAGTTCGACCAGTTGATGTCCATGGGGGTACCAGGCGGGGTCCGCCATGACCTCGCCGGTGCATACCCGGATCTCGCCGGAGAAGGGGAGGTGCGCGACTTTCTCGGCCAGTTGCTACAGGGTTCACCCGACTTCCAGATTCATCTCGAAGACGCTTTCGGCTCCGGCGACCGGGTCTGCACCCGGATCCGCGTCGAAGGCACGCATGCCGGCAAACTCTTCGGACAAGAGGGCACGGGCCGCCCATTCTCCGTGAACCAACTGAACGTCTACCGGTTCGCGGACGGCAAGATGGCTGAGTCGTGGCAGCTGACTGACCTCGCCGGGTTCATGAGCCAGATCGGGGATAGGAAGAGGGCCACGCCACCACCAGTGACCGCGGAAGAGGTCGCCCGCCGCTGGGTCGAGCTCTACAACGACGGGAGCGCCGACTCTTACGGTTCTGGGCGGTTCCTCGATCTCTACCACGAGGACGTGGAGTGGACCGAAGGCCCGACTCGGGCATGGCCCGAAGGACGAACCGGAAATCTCTCGGCGATCCGGGCGGCACTCGAAGGGGGCCAACGCGCCATGCGTGGTCGCCGTGTCGACCTGTTCGAGGTCATCGGCAACGGCGACCGGGCAGCGATGCGCTACCGCTGGCAGGCCGTTGCGGCGGGCGACGGGCTTCCTTTCCCTCGCGGCACGACCGCCAGGCTGGACGTCGCGGCATTCCTCGAGGTCCGCGATGGCAAGATCGCTCGCATCGTCGAACACATCACCGCACTCGCGCCTGTCTGACTTGATCTGTCCCACATTGCATGAGTCGTGCACGAGAGGCGGGAGGCACCAATCAGAGGCCCTGTGTGGTGCGCAGGCGCGGGTCCAGGAGGTCGCGCACGCCGTCGCCGAGGAGATTGAACGAGAGCGTGATGATGAAGATGGCGAGGCCGGGGAAGAACGAGAGGAACGGCGCCACGTAGATCTGGGTGAAGGCTTCGTTGAGCATCCCGCCCCAGGTGGGTGTGGGAGGGCGAACACCGACACCGAGGAAGCTGAGGCTCGCCTCCGCGAGGATCGCGGCGCCCATGGTGAGCGTCCCCGCGACGATGACGCTGGGGAGGGTGTTCGGCCAGAGGTAGCGGACCATGATGCGGGTATCGCCAGCCCCGATAGACCTGGCAGCCAGGATGTAGTCCATGTTCCGGAGCGAGAGGACCTGTCCGCGGACGAGGCGGGCGTAGTTCGGGGCAGCGCCGACGCCGAGGGCGACCATGATGTTCGTGATGCTCGGGCCGAGGACGAGGACGAGAGTGAGTGCCAGGACGAGGCCCGGAAAGGCGATGACGGCATCGGTGGCACGCATCACGATGACGTCGATCCAACCGCCCCGGTAGCCGCTGAGCAGGCCGAGGGGGACTCCGACACCGGCCGCTACGGCGACGGCGAGGACGGCCACCTGGAGGGAGACGCGGGCGCCAAAGATCTCCCGGCTAAGCACGTCGCGGCCGAGGCTGTCGGTGCCGAAAGGATGGCTCCAACTCGGTGATTGCAGGCGGTTTCGGCCGTTCGTCTCGGCCGGGTCGTAGGGTGCGATGAGCGGGGCGAGCACAGCGATCAAGACGAAGACCACGATGACGCAGAGGGCGACAGAAGCCATAGGGTGGTGGCGTGCCGTCCGCCAGAGTCTTTGCGGCGAGACGCGGCGCCGTGGTGGCGCCGCCGGGAGCGCCTCGATTGCCTGAGCCATGGGTTCTCCCTAGGAGTAGCGAATTCTGGGATCGAGGATGGCGTAGCTGATGTCCGTCACCAGGTTCACGAGGAGCACGGTGACGGTGAACAACAGGACCACGCCCTGGAGCATCGGGTAGTCGCGGCCGTTGATGGACTGGATGGCGAGGCGGCCGATACCCGGGAGCGCGAACATGCTTTCGATAATGATGCTGCCCGCGAGCAGCGAGCCCAGTTGCAGGCCGATGATGGTGGCGACGGGCAGGAGCGAGTTCCGGAGCGCGTGCCGAATGATCACCGTGCGCTGGCTCAAGCCCTTGGCGCGCGCCGTCCGGACGTAGTCCTGGTTCAGGACTTCGAGGACGCTCGACCGGGTGTAGCGCATGATCGAGCCGGAGAGGGTGAGGCCGAGAGCGGTCACGGGGAGGGCCATATGCCGGGCGGCTTCGAGGGGGTCGCTCCAGACGCCGACAAAGCCGGATGCGGGGAGCCAGCGAAGCTCCACGACGAACACCCAGATCAGCATCATGGAGAACCAGAAGTTCGGCACCGCCACGCCGAACATGGCGAACAGCGTGACGAAGGCATCGACGGGCGAGTTGCGCTTGACGGCCGCGATGGTCCCGGCGGGGACGCCGACGCAGATGGCCACCATGAGCGAGAGCAGCCCCAACTGCAGTGTCACCGGCATACGGTCGGTGATGGCGCCGGTTACGACGCTACGGTCGCGGAATGAGCGGCCGAGGTCCCCGCGGACGAGGTCTGAAGCCCAGTCCAAGTACTGGACCAGGACCGGATCGTCCAGCCCGAGCTCGGCGCGGAGTTCAGCGATAACCTCGGGGTCAAGGGATGCCTCGGACTCACCGATCATGGCGTAGATCGGGTCTCCGGGGAGGAGGTGCATGATGATGAAGAGTGCGAAGGTCACCATGAGGATGACGACAGGCATCTGAAGCATGCGCCGAACGATATAAGCAGTCACGAACAATGCCTTCGGGGAAGGGACGGGTGAAGGGGGAACAACACCCGTCCCGGCTTGGGTCAGGCCTGTTTCCAGGCCCCGGTCACGTCCATCGCGCTGCCCGACCGAAGCCAGACGAGCCCCTGGGTCTTTTTCGTGTAGCCGGCGATGGTCGGCGATTCCAACAGCCAGACCTTGAAGGAGTTGTCGTAGTCCAGCTTCACGATCTCGCCGTAGACCTTCTTGCGCTCCTCGTCATTCGGGGCGGCAAGGGCCTTGGCGAGGAGAGCGTCCACTTCGGGCATCTTGGTCCCGCCCGGCTGGTTCGCTGAACCGAAGTTCGTTTCGAGGTACTGGTAGGGGTCGCCCTGGGGTGCACCACCGCCTTCGAGCCCGAGGAGGTACTCGCCGTTCTTGCGGTACTTCTCGGTGATGACGGGGACTTCGAGGTTGTCCACCTGGACATCGAGCCCGACCTTCTTCGCCTGCGCCTGGATCATTTCCCCGATACGCGGGTAGACACCGGAAGTGTAGGTGCAGATGTTGAGCTTGGTCCCCTCGGCGACGCCGGCCTGGGCGAGCAGGCTCTTCGCCTTCGCCACATCGTACGAGTAGTACGGGACGGTGGAGTCGTAGGCCCAGGTGAGGTTCGTGAGCGGACCGCGGCCGCCGGAGCCGAGTCCATCGGTGAAGATCAGCGCGAATTCCTCGCGGTCGAAGGCGTGGTTCAGCGCCTTGCGGAAGGCGACGATGTTGGTAGGCGCCTTGCCCAGGTTCATGCCGATGCGCTGGGTGATTGCTCCCTTGTTCACGCTCACCGCGAGGTTCGGCTGCGACTTGATCTGGCCGACGTTCTCGCCGAGGAAGACGTAGTCCAGATCGATCCCGCCAGATTGGAGTTCAGCGACGGCCACAGCGGTCTGGGGAATGACCTTGAAGATCACTTTGTCCAGGTAGGGGAGCTTGTCCCCGTTGGGGGCGGTCACGGGCCAGTCCGGGTTGGGGACGAAGACGGATTCTCCGTCGAGCGCAAGCTTGGAGATCTTGAAGGGGCCGACGCTCACCGGTGCTTCGTTGAACTTGTCATCGCCGAGCTTCTGGTGGGCCGTCGGCGAGATGAGGGCGCCAAGGCCGGCCGGTGCATTCATCGTCAGGCTCTCGAGGAACGCGGGGTTCGGCTTCGAGAATTTCAGGACGGCCGTGAAGTCGTCCGGCGTTTCGATCGTGACGCCGGCAAGGAGGCTCCGCCTGGGGGAACCGACCTTCGGGTCGGCCTGGCGCTCGAGTGCGTATTTCACGGCGGCGGCATTCACCGGTGTGCCGTCGGTGAACTTCAGGTCCTTCCGGAGCGTCAGCTTCGCGGTCGTCAGGTCGGCCTGTTCCCAGGACTCGACGAGGCTGGCCGAGATCTTTCCGTTGACGCTGGCAAGCAGGGGGGCAGCGTACAGGTGGTTGAAGGTCGGGTCGTAGCCACTGCTGCTGCGATGGGGGTCGGCGAAGGTAGTGGCAGAGGGCCGGCGAACGATCAGTTCGCCTCCACGGACGGGCTTGGCCGCTGTGGGAGAGGCGGAAGTTCCTGGGTTGGCGTCGTCGTCGCCTGCGTCGTCATCGCCGCCACAGGCAATGGCGCCCCCGCTCATTACGGCGAGCGAAGCCACACCCAGTCCGCCGAGAACGCGCCGGCGCGAGGTGCCACGAGCCATTGCTCGAGTCCAGTAGTTGTCTGCAGTCACGTTTACGTATCCCTCCGAGTCGCGCCGGGATCGCGCGGCGACGGTGCGCTGTCAGGCAGCGAGCGATCGTCAATCCGCGGATGTGGGAGCCGGCGCCCTGTTCGGGCCCCGTTCGCCGGATGCGAATCCGGGCGCGGCGTATGTGTAACACCCGGGCGATAGGCCGGTAAGGACTATTACCGCCCGCATAAGCACGTGTTATCGAGGCAGTAAGGCGCTCAGGAGAGGGTGAGTGACGGCTCGCGGACGACGTCAGCGTGGGTGGCGCGCCGGGAAATTGCCCGGTTCAACCGGCTGTTCAAAGCCGCGGTCTTCACGATCGAGAGCGCCGGAGAGAGCTTCCCCGTCCGATGGGCGAGATAGATGGTGTACTCCAGCGGGAGGCCGACGGTGTTCACGATGACCAGGTCGCCACGCTCGACTTCACGCATGATGTTGGATTCGGCGATGAGTGCGAGGGCGAGCCCCTTGCGGGCGGATTCCTTCAGGCCGTCGTAAGTCGAGAGTTCCATCATGACGTTGATCTCGACGCCCTGGTTCGCGGCCCATTCGCGGAATCGGCGCTGGGCTGTCCAGGGGGAGGGGAGGAGTGCGAACGGATAGGCTGCGAGCTCCTCCGGCGTGGCCCGGCCCTTGCGAGCAAGGGGATGGCTGGGTGCCGCAACGACGTACAGGCGGGCGACCGAGAACGGCTCGGCGGCCAGCCGGTCCGAGATGAAGGCGTCGGTGGTGAGGGTGAAGTCGAACTCGCCTTTCAGGAGCCTGGCCGACGCTTCATCGGGCGGGAGCGTGGTCACCCTGAGCTGGATGTGGGGGGCGATGCGCTGGAGTTCGCCCATCAAGTGGGGGATTACCTGCCTGGCGGAGCTTGGGGAGCATCCGATGGTCACAAGGGACGAACCAGACTGGAGCGACGCCAGCTCCCGCAGCAGATCAGAACGGCTTTCGAGGACGTGTTCGCTGAACCGGAGAACGGCCTCGCCTGCGCCGGTGGGTTTCGCGCGGTTGACGCCGCGCTCCAGGAGGACGACGCCCAGCTCTTTCTCCAGGTGCCGGATCTGGAGCGAGACGGCCGGCTGGCTGAGGAAGAGCTCCTCGGCTGCGCGGCTAAAGCTGCCGAGCTGCACGACGAGCCTGAACGTCTGGAGCCGGTCGAAGTTCATTGGTCCCTCACGGGCGTGGGACGCCCTCGCCATAAGTTATCGCTACGAATCGATAAGCAATCGCCCCTTGCGGAGCGGCACCGCGATTGCAGAGGATGCAGGCGGCCTCTGGAATGCAGAAGCTTAGCGCAGTGAGAGCCGGTTCGGCAGCCGGGCTGCGTGACTTTACCGCGCCCGCGAACGCCATGCTCACTCGCGGGTCCCGGCCCGGGCCGGCGGAGGAAAATCATGAACGACACCGACGAACGCATTTCGCTGAAGGACGGCGTCCTCGCGGGGGCGTTGCGCCGCCCAATCAATCGGGCGGCGAACGTGAAGGGCAGCATCCACGACGACGAAACCGCGACGAAGCTCGGACTGCGCGGGGGCACGGTGGCCGGCTCTGTCCACATGGACCTCTTCGGGCCATTGCTAATGGAGGCCTTCGGCGAGTCCTGGTGGGAAAAGGGGACCCTCTCGCTTTACTTCCAGAATGCGACCACAGACCGCGAACCGGTGAGAGCGTTCATGGTGCTCCCGCCGGCAGGAGCGAGGGACGCCCAGGTAGACGTGTGGGTCGAACGGGAAGACGGGCTCCGCGTCGCTGAGGGCACCGCTTCGGTCGGGTCGCCAGGCGAGCCAACGGCGCTGATGCGCAAGCCGCTCGACCGGTTCGATCCCGGAGAACTGCGGATCCTGAAGGACCTCGCGCCGGGAGACCCGATTGCGGCCACGGAGGGCATGGTCACGCAGGAGACTGTCGACAAGCACCTGCTCACCACGACCGACCCCATGGACATCTACCGTTCCTCGAAGTGGGGCAAGCCCGTTGTGCCGATCACGAGTTACGTCGGCCTGTTCTTCACCCAGGGGGCGGCGCCGGTACGGCGGAAGCTGCACGATGTTGTGGGTCTGTTCGGCGCCATCGAGATCCGCAACATCAACGGGCCACTGCTCGTGGATGAGCCGTACCACCTCAGCGGCGAAATCGTCGCCCTCGGTCAGAGCCCGAAGACCGAGTACTACTGGTACGAAACGTGGGCCGATGACGCCGGTGGAAAGCGCATCGCCGAACATCGCATGCTCTCTCGCTTCATGAAGGCTTCGAGCCCGCTCTACCAGTAGGCGAGCCGAGACCGCACAGCCTCCCCGTTCGGATCCGTACCGCGGGTGACCGTGGCCTTCACTCGCGCGGATCACCACCCCTCCCGACGCAGCGAAGCGAGAAAGGAATTCCATGCGCTTTACCGATACCCCGGAACTCGCGAGTTGGCGCGGCGTCGTCCGCGCATTTGTGGCCGAAAACTGGAAGCCGGGCGGCCCGCACGACGAGCTCGCGATGCACGGCCCGAACGCCGCCGCTTACGAGGAGATCACCGACAAAACGCAGAACTGGCTCGACAAGCTGGCCGCGAACTCCTGGATCGCGCCGGCGTGGCCAAAAAAGTACGGCGGGGCGGACATGTCTGTCCTCGAACAGTTCGTGCTGAACCAGGAATTGCACGAGGCGGGGGCGCCCACGAGCCGGCCGATGATGAACCTGGTCGGCCCGACGGTCATGCTGCATGGCACCGACGACCAGAAGGCAGAACACCTGCCACCGCTGCTCCGGGGCGAAGTTCGATGGTGCCAGGGCTTCAGCGAGCCGGGCTCCGGGTCGGACCTTGCGAGCCTCCAGACGCGCGCCGTGCGGGACGGCGACGACTACGTCATCAATGGGCAGAAGATCTGGACTTCGGGAGCGCACCGGGCGCAGTGGATGTTCATGATGGCGCGGACAGACCCGAGCGCCCCGAAACACCGCGGGATAAGTTACCTGTTGGTCCCGATGACCGCGCCGGGCATTACCGTGCGCCCGCTGATGAACATGGCTGATGGGCACTCCTTCAACGAGGTGTTCTTCGAGGACGTCCGTGTGCCCGTCCGAAACCGCATCGGCGAAGAGAATCGCGGCTGGTACGTCGGCACAACGACACTCGACTTCGAACGGTCGAACATCTCCCGCGCCATCCACTCGCGAAAGTCCGTGGCGAAGCTGGCGCGCTTCACCCGTGACCGGGCTGCCGCGCGCCACCCTGTCTCGGCGGCCCACCGAATGGAGATCGTCGACCGGGCGATCGAGACTGCCGTCGTCGAGCAACTATCCTTCGTGATCGTTTCGATGCAGGCTGCAGGGGGCGTCCCGAACAAAGAGGCCTCGATGTGCAAGATGTTTGGTTCGGAGCTTGCACAGCGGATCGCCCTGACGGAGATGCATGTGACCGGCATGAGCGGGCAGCTGCGCGAATCAACGCTGGTGCAGTCCCATGGGCTGAACCCGACGATGGCATACCTCAGCGTCATCCCGCAGACGATCGCCGCCGGATCGAGCGAGATCCAGCGCAACATCATCGCGACGCGAGGCCTCGGCCTTCCCCGCGGCTAGCATCGCATTCTCAGAGGAGCACCCACATGGATTACGAGTTCATCGAAATCGAACGCGACGGGGATGTCGGAATCCTGCGTTTGAACCGGCCCGAACGGATGAACGCAATGACGAACGAGATGTCGGCAGAGTACAGCGAGGCGTTCGCCGAATTGAACGAGGACAGCGCTATCGGTGCGATCCTGATCACCGGAAAGGGACGCGCCTTTTGTGCCGGGGTCGACATTTCCCGGTTCGAAGACAGCATCCGCGAACGCGACGGGGAGAAGATCGAGCGACCGAAATTCCGGTTCAACTGGGTTGAGTACGCGCGCGCGGCCAAGCCCAGCGTGGTGGCCGTGAATGGAGCGTGCATCGGGGCGGGACTTACACGCGTCCTGCCTTGTGACGTCCGGATCGCCTCGGAGCGCGCGACTTTCTCGATGCGGTTTGTCCGGGTAGGAATCGTGCCTGAACTCGCAAGCACACACCTCCTCCCGCAGATCGTGGGGTTGCAGGCGGCTTCGGACCTGGCGCTTTCCGGTCGGACGATCGATGCCCACGAGGCCGAACGCATCGGGCTGGTCCTGCGCACGGTCTCTCACGACGACCTGATGCCTGCGGCCGTCGCGCTGGCGCGGGACTACGCCCAGATTGGGCCGGAGTGCCTGCGCGAAACGAAAGCGCTCCTCCACGCGAACACGGTTGAACCTGACATTCGGCGAGTGATGCAGCGTGAAGGTGAAGCCCTCGCCCGGCGGAGGGGTTCGGCCGAACAGCGGGAGGCGGTAACGGCATTCCGCGAGAAGCGCGAACCGCGCTTCCGTTAGGCAGCAGAGGAGAGGGGCCGCTCATGGCATCTGGACCACTCGCAGGAATTCGGGTCCTGGACCTCACGCAAGTCATCGCCGGGCCGCTCGGTTGCATGCTGCTCTCAGATCTCGGGGCGGAGGTCATCAAGGTCGAACCTCCCGAAGGGGAGCCCTGGCGGTTGACGGGGCAGTTCTTCCCGGACGAATCGAAGGCCTACCAGTCTTTGAACCGGGGGAAGCAGTCGGTTGTCCTCAACCTTGCCCGGCCGGAGGGCCAGGAAGCCGTCCACCGGTTGGCGCGGACGTGCGACGTTGTCGTGATCAACAGCCGGCCAGACGTCGCGAAGCGGCTTGGTGTGGACTACGAGACACTGAAAGCCCAGCGAGACGACATTATCTACCTCGATAGCACCGCCTTCGGACGGAAGGGGCCCTGGGCCCACCGGCCGGGTTACGACATCGTCGCCCAGGCTGCCTCCGGGTTGCTCATGCATCGGCTCTGGCTCGACGACCGAGGATTTCCGGCGCTTTCCGGCCCGGCTGCGCCTGCCGACTTCACCACCGGGTACGCCATCGCGCTCGGTGTCTGCGCCGCGCTCCACCATCGCAGCACCACCGGGCGGGGGCAGCTGGTGGAGACATCGCTCCTGACGAACGCGCTCATGATCCAGGGATCGGCCTTCATGGGCGTCCCCGTGGCCGATGCCGAACGTCGCTCATCATTCCTGTCGGACCTGGAACGTGCCCGCGCCAAGGGCGAACCGTTCGACAGCTTCGTCCGCCGGCGCCGGAGCATGTCGGAAGCCGTCATCGGCTTCGGGATCTACTACCGAGGGTACAAAACGAAGGACGGCGCGCTCACGGTCGGCTGCCTGTCGCCTGCCACCCGGGAGAGAATGCGAGCAGCGCTGGGAATCGATGACCCGCTCGAAGGCAGTTCTGCAAAGAGCGTTCCCGGCGAAGCCATCGCCGCAATCGAAGCGATGTTCGAGGAACGCACCACGGATGAGTGGATGGAGGTTTTCGACGCGCACGCTGTGCCCGCGAGCCCCGTCTGGTTCGTGGAGGAGTTGCTCGAGAACCCGCAGGTCCTGGCGAACGACTACGTTGTCGACCTCGAACACGACCTCACAGGCCCGCAGCGCATGGCCGCACCACCCTGGCAAATGTCCGACAGCCCGCCGGCCGCCCAGGGAGCGTCGCCGCCTCTCGGGCGGGACACGCGGAAGTGGCTCACCGGACTCGGGTACTCCGAGGCGGAGATCGAGAGCATGGCCAAGTCCGGGGCGATTCGACTCGGATTCGACGGCTGAGCGCGCCCGGTTACCTGGCGATCCCGTCAACCGGGTAACCGCCAGAAGTCCCCTGACAGGCCGAGCCGGTCAAGGATCTCCTGGTTCTGAGCTCGCGAATGCGGAGTCCAGTTCGGCGAGAGCCGATCGCCCCACCAGGCTTCGGCGAGCTCGCTGAGCTTCCGCACGCTGATCGTCGTTCCCGGAGCCCGGCCTGCCAGCCACCGTGCTACATGCTCTTCCGACCGGAAGAGGTTCATCGTGCTTCAGGTGAAGACGATGTCGTCCCACCATTGCGCAGCCGGCACCAGACAGTGGAAGACCAGTTCCGACACGTCCGGGCGCTGATCGCGGACGAGGATGGTCACGGGTTCGCCGCAGTCCCCGCAGGCGGTTTCGATCCTTCCATCCGTGGCGAGGGCGGCACAGATGCCGAACGCATCCCAGGCACAGTTGGCATACCACCAGCGGCCGCCTGCATGCACGCGGTAGGGCGTCGGAACGGCGGAAAATGGGTTTGCCATGCGGATCTCGCCGGATTCGGGATCCAGCACCAGCGCATGCTGGTCATGCAGGGTGCGCCAACCGGCCCCGACCTCCTCAACGGCCAGGCCGCCACGCTCCGCGACCTCGGGTGCCCGCGGGGCGCGGCCCAGTTCGACGAAGAGCGCATAGGTCAGTGCCCGAAGACGAAGGAGCGACGCTTCCACGAGCGTCACTTTGTCACTGAAAACGGCGCGGCGTCGAGCCCCCTCGCAAGCAGGGCGAACAGCGCTACTGTCCGGTGAACCGGGGGTCGCGTTTCTCCTGGAATGCCTGGACGGCTTCTCGGTGATCCGCGGTACGCATGGAGACCTCTTCGACGGCGAGGGAGTAGGGCAGAACCATGTTCGAGACGGCTTTGATGAACTTGTTCACGGCTGTCTTCGAGGTCTGGACGGCATACGGCGCGCCAGCCGCGAGCTTCCGGGCGATAGCGAGGGCTTCGTTAAGCGCCTCGCCTTCATCGACGACCTTGTTGACCAGCCCCATGGCGAATGCCTCTTCCGCGGGAATGAGGTCGCCGCTCATGAGCATGTACTTCGCGCGGTTGACTCCGATGAGCAACGGCCAGATCACGGCGCCGCCATCGCCGGCGGTAATACCCATCTTCACGTGGGGATCGCCGATGCGGGCGTTTCGTGAAGCAACTACGACGTCGCAGAGGAGGGCGACCGTGGCTCCGAGCCCTGCGGCGGCACCGTTGACGGCGGAAACGATCGGTTTCTCGCAGTCCAGCAGGTTATCAACGATGCGGCGGGCTTCCTGCATCATCGTTAGGCCGCTCTTGCTGCGCATGTCGGAGCCGCCACCGAAATCGCCGCCGGCGGAGAAAGCGCGGCCGGCCCCGGTCAACACGGCGGCGCGGACGTCCGGGTCGGCCTGGACATCGAGGAAGAGCGCCATTAGTTCGGAATGCATGGCGCCGTTGACGGCGTTGAGGCGTTCGGGACGATTGAGTCGAAGGACGGCTACGCCACCCTCCTTCTCGATCTGGATGGTTTCGTAGTTTTCCTGCCGGAGCATACGGTCGCACCTCGGGGGTAGTTCGAGGCGATCCTACGCCGCCAGGCAAGGGCCTGGCGGCAGGGCGATCCTACGCGGTCGGAACGAGCTTCTTCTTTCCGTAGTAAGGGAGTTCCACTTCGCCTTCGGGGAGACTGCCCTTCGCCATGGCGACGGACGTCATGTGAGGCTGGTCCGGGTCGGTGATGACATTGATACAGGCCGTCTTGCCCGAGGCGAGGGCGCGCTTGATGGCGGGGCCAATCTCGGAGGCGGTGGTCACGAACTCGGCATGGGCGCCGAAGCCTTCGGCCACGAGGTCGTAACGGGTCGCGCCAAGTTCAGCGCCGACGACGCGGTCGGAGCCGTACCGGGTCCGCTGGCCGTGGCGAATCATGCCCCAGCCCTGGTCGTTGTTGACGACGACGACGATCGGGATCTTGTGGCGGACGGCGGTGTCAAACTCAGCGATGTTCAAGCCGGCTGACCCATCGCCGAGGATAGCGATCACGCGGCGGTCGGGATGGGCGACCTTGGCCGCGATGGCGAAGGGGATGCCGACCCCGAGGCAACCGAGGTAGCCGTGGCTGAGCCAATCACCGGCATTCAGGACGATTGCCTGTTCGGCCATCCAGATGGATGTCTCGCCGCCATCGGCAACAATGATACCGTCGCCGGCGAGGGCATCGGCTATCTCGCGGGCGACTCGCGACTGGTGGATCGGGGTCTCGCGAGAAGCGGGCTGGTCGTTCATCGCCCGGAGCATCTTCTTGCTTTGTTCGAGCCCATCAAGCCAGGCGGCATGGTCGGGAAAGGTGCGGCCGCGGGCGCGATCCATCATGACCCTCAAGGTGTCGCGGACGTCACCTGCGAGGGCGACATCGACATCCCGGGAGCGGCCAATCTCTTCGGGTTCGATGTCCACCTGGATGACTTTGGCGCCCGGCGGGATGAAGGACCGGGGGCCGGTGCCGGTGAACATGCCGACGCGGGCGCCGAGCAGCATCACCACGTCGGCGGGGCCGCCGGCCGCCTGAGTGGCGAGCGGCGATGACGCGAGAGCGAAGTTGCCGTAGCCGAGCCGGCTCCACTCAGGGACGATCCCGCGGGCCTTGGCGTTCGCGAAGACCGGTACCGAAGTCATCGCGGCGAACTGGCGGAGTTCTTCCTGGGCGCCCGAGAAGAATGCGCCGCCGCCGGCAAAGATCGCCGGACGCTCCGCCCGTTCGAGCAGATCGAGGGCCGAGTCGATCGCCTCGGCAGGGGGAACACTGCGGCGGTCGGGCTCGTGGCGGCTGAGCTTCGGGACGGCGGCCTCCGATGTAGGGGTAAAAAGCACGTCGATGGGGATATCGAGGAAGACGGGGCCGGGACGGCCAGAAGTCGCCTGGCGCCAGGCCATGACGAGGTATTCGGCGATGCGTTCCGGCTGGAGGACAGTGCGGGCGAACTTGGTGATGGGCGCCATGAGGGCGACCTGGTCCATGCCCTGGAGGGGGAGGTGGTCGTCGTCGCGAATCGGACTGCGACCCGCAATGCAGATCAGGGGGATCGCATCCATGTAGGCGTTCGCGACGCCGGTGACGGCGTTGGTGACGCCGGGACCGGCAGTGACGAAGGCCACACCGGGCTTGCCGGTGGCACGGGCGTAGCCGTCGGCCATGTGGACAGCGGCGGCCTCGTGGCGGGTGTCGATGATGCGGACGCCATGGTCCATGCAGGCCTGGAAGATCGGGTCCAGGTGGCCGCCAGAGAGAGCGAACACCTCGCGCACACCGTGATCGACGAGCGCGCGGACAAGCAGGTCACCAGGTTCCATCGTCGGCATTTCGAAACTCCGTGGGCAGTTCGGCCCATGGCAGCATCGTGTTGAGGGAGTGTGGAGCGTATGACGGCGCGCATACGTCGCGGCGAAGGCCGAAGTGCAGGGTGCTGGCCATGGCCATAATCGAACGATCCGTCACCTACTTTTCAGAAGGCGACCGCCTTGCCGGGGTCGTGTACCTCCCGGCGGAGTCCCACGGACCGGTGCCCGGGGTGGTGTTATGCCACGGCTTCACGGCGATCAAGGAGCTCATTCTTCCCGACTATGGAAGGGCATTCGCCGAAGCGGGATTCGCGGCCCTGGCGTTCGACTACCGGGGGTTCGGCGAGAGCGAAGGGCCCAGAGGGCGACTCATCGCGCGCCGACAGATTGACGACATCAGGAATTCGGTGACGTTCATCGGGACGCTTCCCGAGGTCGACCCGCAGCGAATCGGGCTGTGGGGCACGAGCTACGGCGCCGCGAACGTGATCGTGGCCGCCGCCGAAGACCCACGGGTGAAGTGCGTGACGGCACAGGTAGGGTTCGCCGACGGCGGACGGCGGTCTCGCGAGCGGCCACCGGCGGAGACCGCGCCGATGCGGGCAATGATCGAGGAAGAGCGGAAAAAGCGCGTGCTCACGAACGAACCGACGATGGTGGAACCGTTGCAGTTGCTGAGCGACCCGGAGACGGTGGCGTTCTTCATGGAGGCGCGGAAGAGCCTCCCGGCGCTGAGCCAGCCGATCTCGATGGAGTTCCTTGAGTCGACGATGGAACACCGGCCGATAGAAGCAGCCGCGAAGCTCGCCGGGTGCCCGCTGCTGGTGGTAGCGGCCGAACTGGACACGTTGACGCCCGCGGCCGACTCCGAGGCTCTGTACGACGCAGCGAACGAACCGAAGCGGCTGGTGATACTGCCCGGGATCCGCCACTACGAGATCTACAGCGGTGAGCCGTTGCGCAAGTCCAGCGCCGAAGCCGTAGCCTGGTTCAAGGCGCACCTGGCCTGAGAGGGCGGGGCACCCTGCCACCCGGGGGGAGTGGGTGGCAGGGATGATCCGACTCGGTCGCGGGCCTACGCCCGTACGTACTGCTCGCCGTCCCAGGTAATCCAGCCACCGGCAGCATCGGTGGTTTGGCCGCGCACATCGAGTTCGGTGCGCAGGAGCTGGAGTTCCTCTTCGGTCGGCGGTTCGAGGACCTGGACTTCAGAGGCGACGAGGGGTTTCCACTCGCATTCAGCGAGGATTTCCTCCACGGAGACCCAGGGCACTCTTGCGATGAGCCGCAGCCTGCGTTCCGAGTAGTCGTACATGGCCCATGGCGTGACCACTCGCCATGGGCCAGTGTCCCGGGGAAGTCCCGCGCGTTCGCGGGCGCCCGGTGTTCCATCGAGGAAGCCGGGAGAAGAGATGAAGTCCACCTGCTTCACGAACTTCCGGCGATCCTGGTCGGTGATGAGGATGGTGCGCCAGCAACAGGCGGCGATGGTATCGGCGCCACCGGGGCCGCCGAAACGGCGGCCGCTGCCGCCGTACTCGCCGAGGAAGGTGGAGTTGATGTTCCCGTGCTGGTCAACCTGGAGGGTATTGAGGACGCCGTAATCCATGTGGCCCAGTTGGGCGTGGACGCCGGCGGAGTTCATGGTCCCCCACTGGAGCGCATGATGGACGGCGCGGGAGGCGACCATGGTCATCATCGGCTCGAAGGGTAGGAGCGGCTCGGGCGAGATCACCCCGTCTTCGGTGACGTACTGGGCGTCCGGAGCGTAGAGCTTCTGGCCCAGGAGGACGGCATAGAGCGGTGTGCCGCCGCCGGCGGCCCAATAGGTCCGCCCGTCCTCGATGAGGTGGGCAACGGTACACATCGCGACTTCGCGTTCGGAGAACGCTTCGGCCCTGGTCATGCGCTGTAACCCTCCCGCGCGGTTTCGCGAGCGCGCATCGCTTCCAACTTCGGTTTGCCGACACGCTCATCGAGCATCTGTTCGAAGGTCTCGAAGGGCCGGACCCACTTGTCGAGGTACGGCTGAACCTGGTCGGACATGATCGCGCGGAAGACCTCGAAGACACCCTCGGGGTCGGACCCGTAGTAGCCGGGACAGGTGCCGGGATAGCTCCCGTAGGGGGAATGGACGACGGCATCGACGGCGTAGTAGGGAATGCTGGTGGCGCCGGGGTTCCGGCGGATCTCGGCGGTCTCGACGATCTCCTCGGCGGAGATGATGACCTTCTTTGACGCGAGAGCCGATTCGACATCGGAAACTCCGGTGCCGAAGATCCGCGCGTTGCCGTAAACGTCAGCCTGGTGTGCGTGGATGACGGCGACATCCGGGTTCAAGGCGGGAACGATAGTGATGGGGTCACCGGTGTAGGGGTCGGTGATGAGCTTGGCCCCGGAGTGGTCGAAGCCATCGGTGCCCCCGAACGACCGGACAGGCAGGAAAGGGACGCCCATCGCGCCGGCCTGGAGGCGGAGAGTCATGATGACGTTGCTGTACTCGAAGACCTCGAGCCGGCCTTGCTTGAGCGCCCGGTCAATCGGCGGGGCAGAGAGGAAGAAGCCGCAGTCGGCGCGCGAGACACAGCCGGCATCAACCAGGAGGGCGACATCGACGTAGGTGAACTTGCCTGCCGCCCAAAGGCGCTTCTTCCCCTGGCGGATGATCTCGTGGACGACCTCGTTGGGGCCGCGCATGAGGTAGTTGCACTCATAGGTAAGGTAGTCGCCGTCTGACACGAACCGTTCAACGGCCTCCTTCGCGGTCATCAGGCGAGACTTGAGGGCACGCTGCTTGTTATCGCGGATGTGCGCACGGAAGCCATCGGGATCGACGGCGAGGTACTGGCTCGTGCCTTCGCGCAGGATGGACAGCTTGCGCGGCGCCGAGGGGGCAGTCATGGCGACTGCCTCCTCCCGTTGCAGCGAGCGCCACCCGTCATCGGACGAGCACCGAGATGCACATAGCAGCGGCATCCGATCCGATACTGCCGCCACCGTTGTGGGCGAGTCCGACTTTGGCGCCCTTGACCTGGCGCGCGCCGCTGTCGCCGCGGAGTTGCTCGGTGAGTTCCACCACCTGGGCGATGCCGGTAGCGCCAACCGGGTGGCCCTTGCGGAGGAGGCCACCGGAGGTGTTCACGGGGATCGGGCCGCCGAGACGCGTGGCGCCGGAATCGATGAGCCGGCCGCCTTCGCCCTTGGCGCAGAGTCCGAGGGACTCATAGGCCATGAGTTCGGCCGGGGCGGAGGCATCGTGCAACTCGATGACGCTCAGGTCCTTCGGGCCGACGCCGGCTTCGGCGTAGGCTTCGCGAGCGCAGAGTTCGGCTGCGCCGCCCTCTTCGCCGGGGGCGTGGTCCCAACCGGAGTGGAGGACCATGGAGGAGATGCGGACGGGCGTGACGAGGCCGAGGCTCCGGGCTTTGCGTTCACTGACCACGACGACGGCCGCTGCGCCATCGCCGATGGGCGAGCACATCGGCCGGGTGAGCGGTGCGGCGATCATGGGCGAATTGAGGACATCTTCAACGGAAAGGGCCTCGCGGAACTGTGCGCGCGGGTTCATGCTGCCGTGGAAGGAGTTCTTGGCGGCGACTCCGGCGAACTGGTTGACGGTCGTCCCGTAGTGCTTCATGTGGTTGCGGGCGGCGGCGGCGTAGATGTCCATGAACATGGAGCGGTTCTCGCCTGCGCCTTCGCCGGAGGAGCCGGGAGACGCTTCCTTCGCGCCTTCCTTGAGGCGGGCCATGATCTCGGCCATGGCCTCGACATCGACTGCTCCACTGAAGGCGGCAAAGCTCTTGCGCTTGTCTTCGTGGTAGAGCTTTTCGACTCCGAGTGCGAGGACAACGTCGTAGAGGCCGGCAGTAACCATGGCAGCCGCCTGGTGCAGTGCGGTCGAGGCGCTGGCGCAGGCATTTTCGACGTTGATGACCGGGATCTTGCCGATGCCCGCGGAGCGGAGGACGACCTGGCCGCGGATGCACTCCTGGCCGGTAACGAGGCCCGCGGCGGCGTTGCCGACGTATGCGGCCTCAATGTCGGCGCCGGTCATGCCGGCATCCTTAAGGGCGGCTTCGACGGCTTCGGCGCCGATGGCCTTCAATCCACTTTCGAGGTGCTTGCCGAAGCGGGTCATCCCCACACCGGCGACAACAGCGTTCATCTTCATCGCGGCACTCCTTAAATGAGCCCGTTGCCTTTGATGGCAAGGGCCTGGCGCAGATATTCGAGCTCAGCTTCGCGCCACGGCGCGGGAGCTGGCTGCTGGAGCATACCGTCGGCGTGGAGTTCTTCCACCACATCGGCGGAACGCGGGAATGGTTTCCCGTAGCCGTTCATGTGGAACAGGCTCTCGAAGGGCTGGCGAGGCCTCTGCCCACCGGCCTCGGGGCTTTCGGCGGGATAGCCGACGGTCTGGATGATGAGGATGCGGGCGCTTTCGGGGAGGCCGAGGTTCTGCCGCATCTTCTCGGTGTTGCCGCCGCCAAGGAGGCAGGTGCCGAGGCCTTGTTCGAAGGCCATGAGGGTGGCCTGGGCGATGCCCTGGCCGCAGTCCATCTCGTTCATCCCAGGTTCCTTGAGGCGCTCCTTGATACCGGAGAAGAACGGGATAAGCTGGCGCTCGAGGGCGGCTTCCTTGTCATCGCCGAAGCCGAGGGCCCCGGCCTTCAGCAGCTCGCGAAGGCGGTCGGACTGTTCATCGACAGCCGCCGTTTCGACGTACCAGACGATGACGACGGGTGCGAGGCGGATCTGGAAGCCGGCCACGGGTGCGGTTATCGCCTGGATGACCTCGGGTGAGGCGGAATCCTTGAAGACGACGACCGCGCGGAGCGACTGGACGTTGCCCCAGTGCGAAGCGATCCGGGCGGCTTCGAGCATCCGCTGGATCTTCTCTGGCTCGACAGGCTTATAGGGCAGCATGAAGCGGATCGAACGCCGCCTGCCAATGGCTTCTCTGAGTTCCAAATGGGGTCTCCTTCCAGGGGTGGTTTCAGAGCCTGCTGGCGCCGACGAGGCTGAGGAGGTCGTTGCAACCGTCCTCGATCATCGAGGCGCGGGCATCGCGCATCAGCTTCTCCACCGGGAAATCGCGAGTCAGGCCGTTGCCTCCGAAGATCTGGATCGCCTGGCTGGCGACTTCGAAGGCGGTGTTGGTGGAGTTGACCTTCGAGGCGATGGAGTACTGGATGAGGGGCGGATTCGTTGCGTTGTAGTGGGCAACACGGCGAGAGAGCGAGCGGGCGGCTTCGACCTGGACGAACATCTTGAAGAGGCGCGCCTTGACACTCTGGTGCTGGATGATCGGCACACCGCCCTGGACGCGCGTTTTCGCGTACTCGACGGCGTGTTCGAGCGCGGCCCGGGCAACGCCAACGAAGATCGTGCCCATGCTGGCGTTGGCTCCGGTCAGGATCTGTTCGACGACGGCGCCGTAGGCGTCACTGCCGACCACCATGTACTCGGCGGGGATGCGAACCTCGTCAAAGAATATCTCGCCCTGGTTGAGGGCCCGCTGACCAAGCTTATTGGTGGGCTTTCCGCGGGAGACTCCCGGGAGGTCCAGGGGAACGACGGCGACACCGCCGCCCTTGAAGCCCTGGGACGGATCGATCGTGCAGAAGAGTGCCGCAACCGTCGCCATGGTCCCGTTGGAGACCCAGCCGGACTTCTGGCCGCGGATGATGTAGTCGTCGCCATCGCGAGTGGCGATGCAGTTCGCGCGGATGGCGGAGTCTGAGAAGTGGGGCTCGGTGAAGGTCAGGCTGTCGCTGCCGTGGTCGGGTTCGGTGACCGCCCAGCAACCAATCTCGTCCTGGCCGCCTCGCACAAACCGGTCGATGAGGGCGGGACGACCGGACATCATCGCGAACGTCTTATGAAAGTTCGCAACACCGAGGCTGATCGCGAGGCCGGAATCGCCCCAGCCCATCTCCTCGCTGGTAATGGCACGGAGGCGGGCGCGTTCGAACGGGGAGAGCTCGGCTGTCGTCCCTTCAATATCGGCGAGGCCGGCCTCGCGGTGCTTCTTGAACACGTCCCAGAGGATGGAATTCGAGGCAATCACATCCTGCGGATCGTGGAGCCGGTCGAGCTGCTCGCCGGCTGGGCGCATGACGTCCCTGGCGAAGCGGTGCACGGAATCGCGGATCTGCCGTTCGGTATCTGAGAGTCCAACCTCGATGTCAGTTATCACGCTGTGCGCCCCCTTCCGAGCTATCGGAGCGACCGTAGGAGTGCATCCGTCCGCATCGATATGACCGCGATCATGACCCGCGGGCGGAGAGGGGCGTACGTTCTGGTGGTGGGCAGCCCGGGCCCCCTCGGGCGTGTCCCACTTTTGGAGGCACAAGATGTTTGCACCCTCGCTCAATGTTGACCTGGAAAAGCTCAAGGGAGCGGAAGAGGCCAAGCCGGCCGCACGCCGCCCGAAGAAAGTAGCGGCACGCGGTGGCGCGGCGGCGGCGAAAGCCGAGCAGAAGCCACCTTCGGACAAGTAGCGGCTCCCCCCACAACCCCTAGTCACGCGGAACGGACATTAACGGATGGCAACCATCACGGCCACGCGCGCCCCGCTAAAGCGGCTAAAACCGCTCGATGCCTCCGCGCGCCTCGAAGAACTGCTCTCGCGACCCTACGAATATCGTTCATGGGAAGACGTCTACCGGGACCAATGGACCTGGGACAAGGTAGTGAAGGTCACCCATACACGGGTGAACTGCATTTCGGCGTGCTCGATCGACGCGTATGTGAAGGACGGGATCGTCTGGCGCGAAGAGCAGAACGCAACCTATGAGAAGTCCTTCGCCGATGTGCCGGACTTCAATCCTCGCGGTTGCCCGATGGGGTGTGTCTACAGCTCGGTGATGTACGACCCGACGCGGATCAAGTATCCGATGAAGCGGGCGGGCAAGCGGGGCGACGGGAAGTGGGAGCGCCTTTCGTGGGACCAGGCACTGACGGAGATCGCGGACAAGCTGATCGATGTCGCCGAAACCGCGGGTTCGGACTGCATCGTCTACGACAACGGCACCACGAACCTGGACTTCGGTATCGGTTCGCCGATGGAATCACACCTGTTCACGACAGGGCTTGGCAGCACGACGATCGACTCGTATGCCGGCGTCGGCGACCTGCCGACGGGGCTGATTCAATCGTGGGGACTCTACATGTCGGAAGGGACGGCCGACGACTGGTTCCTCTCCGACTACATCCTCGTCTGGATCGGCAACCCCTCGTATACGAAGGTGCCCGAGGCCCACTTCATGTGGGAGGCGCGATACCGCGGGGCGAAGGTCGTGAGCATCGCGCCCGACTACAACGCCTCGACGATCCATGCGGACCGCTGGCTGAACGTGCGTTTCGGCACGGATGCGGCCCTGGCGCTCGGCATGGTCAGCGTCATCCTCGAAGAAGGCCTACACGACGTCGCCTACATCAAGGAACAGACAGACCTGCCGTTCCTGGTGCGAACCGACACCGGCCAGTACCTGCGCGAGTCTGACGTCTATGAAGACGGCTCGGACGCGGTCTTCTTCGTCTGGAATACGCTCACGGGGCGCAAGGAATCGCCGACGGGGAGCTGGGGCTCCACCTACTCGACGATCGCCGCGGACGAAGAGCTTGACCCGGCGCTGGAGGGTTCTCATCGCGTCCGCTTGCTGAACGGCAAGACGGTGACGGTCCGGCCGGTTTTCGAACTGTTGAAGAAGCGGGCTGCGGAGTACACACCGGAGTACGTCGAAACGATCACCGGCGTCGCAGCGAACAACATCCGCGTCGTTGCGCGGGAGTTTGCCGCCGCCAAGTCGGCGATGATCTACTCATCCTGGGGCGCCTGCAAGCACTACCATTCCGACCTCTTCCAGAGGGGAATGGCGTACATGTGCGCGCTCACCGGAAACTCGGGCGGGAAGCCCGGCACCGGGATCAAAGTCTCGACCTGGTGGCCGCCCCCAAACGGTGCGCTGACCAGCGGCGGGATGATGGGTCCCCAGGTGCGGCTGAACACCGCGCCCGTGCCCGAACTCCCGGTCGACCGGGTGAGCGTCCAGGAGCTTTCCAAGCTCACGTTCCAGGCCGGCCGGCATGGACACGCGACCCCGCTGATCCCGTGGCTTTACGCGCACGACGACAAGTGGGCCGCCATCGCGAGCAAGCAGGAGTACAACGACCCGAGCCTTCCGCGGCCCGTAAAGGACTACATCGAGGAAGCGCTTGCGGCCGGCTGGCAGCCGATTTCGCCACCGCGCGGGAAGCGGCCACAGTTCCTCTACTTCTCGGGGCCGAACCCGTTGCGGCGCTGGCCCAATCCTGCGGTCATTCGCGACAACCTCTGGGCGAGCATCGACACGATCGTCACGCTCGACTTCCGGATGTCGACCTCGGCGCTCTGGGCGGATTACGTCCTGCCGGGGTGCGGCTACTACGAGAAGCCCGGGATCAAGTACACAAGCACCTACGTGCCGTACGTGGTCGTGGGTGACCGCGCGGTGCCGCCGCTGTACGAATCGAAGCACGAATGGGACGTGGCGTTCCTCCTGGCGAAGAAGATCCAGGAACGCGCCATCGCCCGTGGCACGAAGCCATATATCGACGCCCAGGGTGGCGAGCATCGGCTCGACCGCCTGTACGACGATATGAGTGCCGACGGCGTGTACGAGGCGGGCCCGGAAGGGGAAGAGCGAGCGCTCGACTTCATCCTCCAGAACTCGGCCATCACCAGAAATAGCGGGCTGGGCGAAGGCGCCTGGGCGAAGGCCGCTGAAAAGGGGATGGTGAAGATCAAGGCGGTCCAGCCTTCGGCGCTCGCTGTCCAGTTCAACTCGGTCTTCAGCGACTACACCGAGGACCGTCCGATGTACTCCTGCGGATGGTTCGTCGAGCGGAAGAATCCGTGGCCGACTCTCACGGGTCGCCAGCAGTTTTATATCGACCATCTCTGGTTCCGCGAGGCGGGCGAAGAGTTGCTTGTCCACAAGGAGCCGGTGAATGCCGGCGGGAAATATCCGTTGCGCATGACCGGCGGGCACACCCGCTGGAGTATGCACAGCATCTGGCGGGCAAGCGAAGAACTGCTGCGCCTGCAGCGGGGCGAGCCTGTGGCCTACGTCTCGGTTATCGATGCCGAAGCCCGCGGGATTCGCGACCACGACCAGATTCGCGTACGGAACGACGTCGGCAAGTTCGAACTGCGGGCGAAGGTTTCGCCGGCGGTCCAACCCGGGACGATCATCGTCTACCACGCCTGGGAGGGTTATCAGTTCAAAGACTGGGCGACCCAGAACGACGTGGCCGCGAGCCCGATCAAACCGACGAACCTGGTGGGCGACTACGGTCAGCTCCACTACCGGATGGCTTCGTACACGATGAACCACGTCCCGAAGGAAGTGGCTGTCGAAGTAGAACTCGTGGAGCACGCGCAATGACTGCGGTAACGGCTTCTCGAATTGTTGGGGCGCGGATTGCGCCGACGAAGGATGGTCCGCTCGGCCCGCTAAGCGCGGGCTGGGGAGCGGCGGTTGAGGTCGAGGTCCCGCTCGAACCGACGCCGCTCGAGGTCCAGCCATCGGCCTACGTCCGAACGGCGTGGGCCGATCGCAAACATGGGGCGACGCCATCGGTACGTGCCGCGGCAGCCGTGGCCGGTGGCGTCCTCCATGTTCGACTGCGCTGGAAGGCGCTGAACCCGAGACCGGCGATCACCGATAACAATGTCTTCGCCGACGCGTGCGCTGTGCTCTTCCCGCTCGACGGGAAGGGGGCGGAACTGGCAACGATGGGCGACGCTGCACATCCGGTCCAGGCATGGCATTGGCGGGCCGGCACCGCGATCCCGTTCGTCATCCAGGCGACAGGGCTCGGTACGGTTACCCGCCAGGCCCCGCCGCACGGTGTTTCGGTGGAAGCAACATGGAACGCGGACGAGTGGAGCGTGGTGTTCTCACGGCCGCTCGAGGAACAAGGCGTCCCAATCCGAGGCGGCGCGACCGTCCCGATTGGCATCGCCGTCTGGCAAGGCGCGCTCGAAGAACGGGCTGGGCTGAAATCACACACCCCCGGCTGGCTCACGCTGGAAGTGCCGGCGTAGGTAACGGAGGAGATCATGGGCACCGCGACTTCACGGCCAGCGAGGCAGCTGGCTATGGTGTTCGACCTGAACAAGTGCCTGGGCTGCCAGTCGTGCTCCATCGCTTGCAAGACCCTCTGGACAGATGGGCCGGGCATGGAGTCGATGTGGTGGAACATCGTGAATACGATGCCAGGCGGAGGCACCCCGCGAGACGTCTTCTCGCACGGCGGCGGTTATCGCGACGGTCAGCCAGTACCGGGCAAGTTCCCGGCGCAGCGCGAATATGGCGAGGCGTGGGACTTTGACCAGCAGGCGGTATTCAGCGGCTCCGAGCGCATCCCGCTGCACCCCCGCGAGCGAGACGGCAGTACGCCATCGTGGGGCCCGAACTGGGACGAGGACCTGGGCGGGGGAGTCTATCCCGACTCGTTCTTCTTCTACCTGCAACAGATCTGCGCTAACTGTTCGAAGCCAGCGTGCCTGGAAGCCTGCCCTCGCGAAGGGCTCTACCGGCGCGAAGAAGACGGGATCATCCTGATCGATGAAGAGCGATGCAATGGCTACCGGTTCTGTGCCGAGGCATGCCCGTACAAGCGCATCTACTTCAACCCTCAGCGCGCAGTCGCCCAGAAGTGCATCGCCTGCTATCCACGGCTGGAGGCGGGAGTCGCCCCGGCGTGCGTACGCCAGTGCCCTGGACGTGTCCGCCACATCGACTACATGGACAACAAAGAGGGCCACCCTCACAAGCTGGTGAACGAATGGAAGGTCGCGCTTCCGCTGCGGCCGGACTTCGGGACCGAACCGAACGTCTTCTACGTCCCGCCGCTGGCGCCATCCGCGTTTAACGAGGGCGGCGAGTTCGATGATACGAAACGGCGCATTCCGGCCGAGTACCTGCGGGAGATGTTCGGCCCTGGAGTCGACGCGGCGCTGGAGACGATCGAGCGTGAACGCGAGAAGACAACCCGCGGCGAAAGCTCGGAACTGATGGACATCCTCATCTCGCGGGACTGGAACGACCTGATGGGGCCGTTCACGCAGAATCCCGCGGAACTGATACGGCCGCCGGTCACGCGATGAACGGGCCGGACAGTTCTGCCGCGAACGCCGAAGCAGACCTCTACGGTCTGCTTTCGGAAAGCCTTTCGTTCCCCAACGCCGAGCTGGCTGAAGCCGTGGACTCCGGGCGCTTCCTGAGCACCATCGGGCACCTGCTGGGCCACCTGTCGTACGACGCCGGCGCGCCGCTGGACGGCCTGGAACCCCCGGGGCTTCCGGCCGGTGAGCTGGAGGCGGAGTACATCCGCCTGTTCGACCTGCCGGACCGAACGCCCACGCCGCTCTACACGGGCGTCTACGCTCCCCGCCGGCGCGATGCGATGGAAGAGTTGCTGCGGCTGTACCGCCACTTCGGCCTGACGGTCGATTCAGAGGCGCACGATCTGCCCGACTTCGTGCCGACGGTGCTGGAGTTCATCCGGTTCCTGGCAGAAGGGACAGCTCTCGGTCCCGGTGAGACCCGGGAGGCGCGAGAACGGGCAATGGCGGACGTACTTGAGCGGCACCTCTGTCCGTGGGCGGAACAGACGGCTGACCGCCTTGGCAAGCGCGACGCAACTCCGTTCTACCGGGCACTCGTGGACACGGTGAAAGCCGTGAGTTCAACGCGGTTGCGGCAGCTCCGGGCCAGTTATCCCGGCAACGCCGCTATCCCCATGGTTTCGGGTTACCGACCGAGCAGGTAGACCATCCCGTTCGCATCGGACGATGCCATCATCCCGGTCCGGAAGCGGTTCCCAGCGAACCGGCCACTCGAGACCGCGGCCTCGCGATCGGCCATGAGCGACGGCGAGAATACCGTCACTTCCGCCATTTCGACGAGTTCCCAGAGTGCCTGGATAGGCTGCCCAGATCGGGGGTCCGAAGGGACAACGTGGGCGTTGGTCATCGGCAGGCCGACGGATTCATCGATGTACCAGGACTGGTGCGCGGCGAAGACCGGACCGGTTTCGGGCATGCCCCAGAAGGTGAGTGCCGGGCACTCAAGCGCCTTGCCCACGCGCCGTCGTTGATCGGGGTCGAAGGGGCCATCGACGGAGAGGAGAGCGGCCGCGAGCATCTTGCGGGAGTCTTTGGCTGCCCGCTTGGCTTCACGGCAGGCGTGAGCGAACCCTTCGATGCCGGCGATGGCGTACTTCACCTGGTGGCGCGGAATGAGCCCGAGGAGCGTGTCGGGATCGGCGTTTGCCGGGGGGATGACGAGCGGCGCGCCGAGGTGAAGCGGCAACAGGACGGCCATCAACCCCTGCCATGTCGAGAGCGGGAGGGTCGAGAGCCACGGACTATCGCGCCCGGCATCGACGAACGTCGCCATGGAGATCGCCATCGCGAGGAGAGAGCGGTTGGAGTGGCTGACGGGGCCGTCACCGCCTTCGATGACGACTGCCGGCCGAGAGGGATCGAGCAGGGACACGTCGGGGACCGCACTGGTCTCGCCGGGGGGTTGCTGGCCGGCGACGACGGGGGCGCCAAGCCCGGTAGCAACGGTGGCAGGGTCGCCTGACGTTATGTGGAGCTTTACGCCCGAGGCAAGCCCGGCCAGGAGTTCGAGTACGTTGTCACGCGAAAGCGCACCGGGCAGGACCGCGATGCGAGCTTCGCCGGCCGCGAGCGCCAGGGCCTTGGCCCGCCTATCGACTTCGGCCCGCAGGCCCTCGAAGGTGAGCGTCCCCTGCGCGTCAATGATCGCCGGGGCCTGGGGCGTGTGGCGCTCGTTGCGAACGACGCAAAGGTCGTAGATGGAGTAGGGCGGCACTCCAACGACGCGCGAAATGCCGGCTGGCCAATACCAGGAGGGAGTGATTGCGATCGTCTTGGGCATGGCTTGGGGCCTCCTGGGTGTGGCTAGATGAGGCCGCCGGTCCGAAGAGAGGCGGCGATACCAATACAGATTACCGAAACGACGAGTTCAAACTTCAGCGCGCGGTCCATCTGCTTGATCGCACGTCCGATGCGGAGACGCTCGGCGGCGATGGCTTCGCTGGTCATATCCGGACGGGAGCGCTTGCGCTGGGCTGGATGGAGCCAGAAGGCCATGGCTGCGACGGTCGCGGCGAGGGCCAACCAGCCAACGGTGAGCAGAAGCATGGTCCTGCCGTAGGAATCGCCCAGGCTGAGTTCCGGCGAGCCCGCCCGTGCAGCCAGTTCGGCGTCATCGATGCGCAGGAACATTGCCGCCCCGGAAGCTCCAATGACGAGCAGCGAAACGAGGGCAAACCAGCGATAGCGGGTGCCGGCGTTCTTGCAGACGACGCCGACCTGGGAAGGCGGCATAGTGCGCTGTGCGTAGCGGAGCACCCACTCCATGGTTATCGAGCCACCGACATAGACTGCCCACGCCAGCGCATGGACCGTGGCCAGCAATGTATCCAAGGGCGTTCCCCTCCGTGGCGGGAAGCGGGACGTCTCAGATGAGGCCTCCCCACTTGAGCGAGGCGCCCATCAAGGCGATGACGACGGCCACGCCGAGGTCGACGCGGGTCAGCCGCTGGATCCAGGTAGCGGCCTGCATTTTGGCGGTCTGGCTGGCGGTGACCTGTGCAGCGGAAGTGCCAGGTGTGAACTTGCCCGCCAGGCGGGGGCGGAAGACGAAAGTGACCAGCGAACCGTTCACCACGAGTACGCACCAGAGCAAGAACATCGCCAGGATGGTACGGCCGTAGCTCTGATCGAGACTGAGTCCCGAGTTGAAGAACGGCCACGTCCAGTCGAGCCTACCGAGATGTTCGAGGCGGAGGACGGCAGTGACGATGATGACGCCAAGGGAGCCCCAGACCAGCCAGAGGAAACGGTCGGACGTCTTCTGGCCCATGACCTGGGCCTGTGCCGGGGGGATCGACCCCTGGGCGGGACCGAGGACGAACTCCATCGCAACAGCGCCGCCGAGGTAGGTCGCGATGGCGAGGTCGTGGAGGTAGCCGTAGATGATGTGCAACCAGATGTCGGGATCGCTAGGCATGGGGCGCCCTCTGGTAGGGGTCGTTGCTGCCGGGATGCCAATCCCGGAAGTGAGAGAGGAGCTGGGGTGTTGCCATGTAGGGTTCCTCGCCGCCCGTGTGGAACTTCCGGTAGTAGTCGAGGTCGACGTGGTGAACCTGGGCGGAGAACTTCGCGCGCACCGGGTTGATGTGCGACGGCGCGCTCCCGTACTTGTCGATGATGTAGGCGATCGTGTCAATCGCCGCCTCGACGACCCAATCGGGGATGTGGGTACGCGGATGCTGGAGGATAGCTTCGCGCGTTTCGCCGGTGAAGGGGCCCTTGTTCCGCTCGCCCCAGTTATCGGTAGGCGAGAGGTGCGCCCCGCGCTGATAGCGCAGCTCCACGACGTGGCGGACAAGCGCCTCGGCGTTAGGGAACCTACGGGATGGGGCCATGCGCGCATCGAGGACTCCCGGGAGGCCCTGGCAGGTGGCGGTCTTCGAAGGGTTGCGGGCCGGGTCGCGTTCCAGGAACGCGAAGCCGAGCCCGGCGGCAACTTCCGGGTAAGCACCCAGCAGGAGGTCATCCGAGTAGCCGCCCATGGCCCAGGCGCCGAGGCCCATGGTCTCGCAGGCGAGGCGGATGTTCTGGACGACGCAGGCCACTTCGGTGACGTGCTGCATCAGCGCGAGCTCATCAAAGATGGGGATGGGGAAGCCAACTTCGAGGAAACCGGGGCGGATCCACTGCTCGCAGCCGGCAGGCTTGTTGGTCTCCGGGTCCTGGAGGTAGAAGCCCCCGAACTGATACGAGGAGAGCAGCAGGTTGACCCATTCCAGGCCGACATCGCCGACGGGGAGGAACCAGGTACTGCCGGGGCGGTTCGCGTTGTACTGAAGCGCGCCCATGGTGTTCACATTGTGGGTGCCTGGCGGCGCCGTCGCCCAGGCGACATCGGGCCGCTTCGGCGTCAGCGTGGTGCGGCCGGCGCGGTACCAGTGGAGGACCTTCCAGTAGTCATCCGGCCCGGCGATCTCGACGGGAGCCATGCGCTCTGTGCCGGGACGATAGAGATGGACGCCGGTGTCGTTGATGATGAACAGGTCAACGGCCTGGTCGTTGCTCGAGGCCGGGACGGTGCGGCCAGCCCAGGAAAGGAGGCTGGAAAGGTCTCCCTGGACCGGGATATCGGCGGTGATGATGCCGTTCGGCCCGAGCGACGCCCATGCGATGAGCGCCTCTTCGACTTCAGAGAGGGGGCGCGGGCCGCTGGCGGATTCGAAAGATAGTGGGCCTTCGCGCTGCCGCACCACCAGGTGGCTGGACCAGTCGAAGCTCTCATCTTCGCCGGTTTCGCTGCGGTAGCCGAGGCCGATGCGGCGCGTGCGGAGCGTGGAGAGTGCGCCGAAGACCGAGGGCGCACCTTCGAACACGCGCGCGATGGCGGCGTGTTCTTCCGGGGTAAGCGTTATCGGCTCGGGTGCGCGCGATGTGTTGGGCGCGAGTGTCATGCTCGAGAGACCTCCACGAAAACGCCTCGGTCGGCAGGGACAGGCTGCCAGCCGAAGGGCAGGTAACGGAGATGGCCGTAGCGGCTCACGAGGTGGAGCCACTTCACCATGCCGGGTTCGACTTCGTTCGAGCCCTTCCAGTCCTTGAACATGTGAGGCTCCCACCCGTTGTACACGATCAACTGGCCGGGCCGCACACGGGGTGAAACTCGGGTACGGATAGAGTAGCTGCCACGGTCGTTGAAGACCCGGATCAGGTCGCCATCGGAAATGCCGCGAGCGTTGGCTTCGGCAGTACCGAGGATCGCCAGTGGTTCGCCGCGATGGGTCCCGGCGAGGACCGGGTTGCCCATGGATACCGCGTGGACCGTCCAGCGAGAGTGGCCGCTGGTCACCATGAGCGGATAGTTCCCGCCGACGGCGGGGTTCTCCTTGTGAACGGGCAAGTCCTCGCCGGCTTCGGCGAACCACGGGTGGTCGATCAGGAACTGGGCACGCCGGGTGAGCGTGGGGAAGGGGACGCCGTCCTCGACATGCCACTCAAATGCGGTGACCGTCTTGTTGGGCTGGACGTTGGCGGCAAGTGAGAGACCGGGCGCAAACATGCCCAGCCCGGAGAAGCGGGCGGTCCCGCGCTCGCGAAGGGAAGCGAGGCTGCCCTTTTCGGGCAAGGTGCCCGCCTCGATGCTGTCGCGCAGCCATTCATCCATGACCGACTCTTCGTTGTCGTAGGCGCCGTGCGACGTGAACGCGTCGCCGATGGTGTCGAGCCTTCGCGGCTGGCGGCGACCATCGAGATACTCGGTCACGCCGTGCTCGCCGGAGCGCTCCTGCACCTTCTGGGAAAGCGCTCTGAAGATCTGCCACTCTGTGCGGGCTTCGCCGCGAGGGGGCCGGGCCTGTTCGGAGAACCCGACGTGGAACGAGTGGGTAATCGCATACTGGAGGTTCGGACGTTCGTATTGCATCGCCGCCGGCAGGAGGATGTCGGCCTGGAGGGCAGTCGCGCTCATGCGGTTCTCGACCACGACGATCTTCTCCAGCTTCGGCCAGAGGTTCTTAAGGAGCGTATCGGAGCCACCGCGCTGGCGGCGGACGGGGTTCGTGGCGACGATGAAGAGGACCTGCGGGTCCGTGGATGGGCCGGGCTTCACGAGGCCGCCCCACCATCCACGCCGGGTGGCATCGGAAACGTACTCGTCGAACGGGCGGGCCATGGTCTCGTCGGACCACTCACGGGTGTTCCAGGTGTCCTTGTAGCCGCAGTGGTAGAAGTGGAAGAAGGCGGGCGGGCTGGCGGTGCCGGCCGCGACGCCGCGCTGGAGCAGTTCGTAACCGAGGATCTCGTCAGAGGCTTCCTCGTCCTGGGAACGAAGGCTTTCGATGGCGCCTTCGAGGCCCTCCATCACGCGGATGGTCTCGGCGACGCCCCGCTTCTGCTTCATGCCGAAGAGCATGTAACCATCGAGGCCGGCGAGGGCGAGGCCCTGGATGCCGGTGCCGGGGCGTCCCCAGTTGCCGGTGAGCGCGAGGAAGAGGCACATTGCCCGTTCCATGAGGTCGCCGTGGTAGTACTTCGGGGTGTTGAAGCCTTCGATGATCTTCGTGCGCTTGCGGGCTGCATCGCGGGCCAGGTTGCGGATAACTTCGGGATTGATACCGCAAATCGGGCCGGCCTTCTCGGGTGTGTATTCGGCGAGCTGCTCACGCAGGAGCTCGAAGACGGTCGTGACTTCGATGGTGCTCCCATCGACGGCGGTGGCGGTAAACGTGCCTTCGAGCGCGGGGTCGGATTCATCGAGCATCAGCGAGCCGCGTGGGGCGATCTCGACGGCGCCGGTGGCGTTGTCCCACCAGTAGAACTGGTCTTCGCGCTCTCCCTCCAGGAGTTCCGGGCCGCGCACGAACCGGCGGGACTCGCGGTGGACCAGGAGGGTCAGGTCAGTCTGTGACCGGACGAAGTCGGTGTGGTAGAGGCCCTCTTCAATGATGACCTGGCACATTGAGAGGGCGAGCGCCGCATCCGTGGCCGGGCGGATCGGGACGAAGCTTTCCGCCATCAACGCCGAGGGACTGTAGTCCGGTGCGATGCAGACGACCTGCGAGCCGTTGTAGCGCGCTTCGGTGATGAAGTGGGCGTAGGGGATCGACGTGTACGACGGGTTCGAGTGCCAGATGAGGATGAGCTCGGAATGGAACGTGTCGTCCACGGAGCTGGCACAGGAGAACTTGCCGAAGGTGATGTGGTGGCCTGCGGGAAAGTCGTTGATGAGGCCGTTGGCATCGAGGGTGGTGGCGCCCAGGAGGCCGGCGAAGCGAAGGTAGGCGGCCTGAGCGAGGAGGCCGCCTTCGACGGTTTCTTCGAAGACGACGGACTCGGGCCCCTCGAGGTCGATGGCCTCGATGACGGCATCGGCGACCTCTTCGAGGGCTTCATCCCAGGAAATTTGTTCCCACTCGCCCGAGCCCCGCTCGCCCTTGCGGCGCATAGGGTGGAGCAGGCGGTCGGGCGAATCGAGCTGAATGCTCCAGGCGCTGCCCTTCTGGCAGGACATGGGGTTCATATCCGGCACGCCGTCCTCAACTTGTTCGAAGACGGCTGCCGGCTCCTCGAACAGGATTTCCCCGTCCCGGGTGTAGACCCGGTAGGGACAGGTGGCGAGGCAGTTGAGGCAGTGCGTGCCGAAAGTGGCCCGTTCCCAGCTCCAACGCTGGCGGTACCGGGAAGCTGAAATGGGGGTCATCGCTTCACTTCGCTTTGCGGAGATGTGCGGCTTTAGCCGACGAGGACACCGGAGACGTACTGGCTATCGGCGGCGGCAAACCCCGCGACCGTGTCTACCACCCACTCCCAGTACGGCCAGGTCTTCGCCTCATGCGTCTTCTCGGCCAGCTTCGGTACCCAGCCGGTGAGCTGGCGTTCGAGGAAGTCGTGCTGAGCACGGCGATATGACGTTTGGAGGCGAGGCGAAGGAGAAACCGCTTCCTTAAAGGTGAGGTACTTCATGAATTCGAGCTCGGTGGCCAGATGGTCGGCCGGGCGCGGATCCTCGGCCGACGTTGTGAGGCCGAAGTACTCGTAGAAGCGGACAACCTCTTCGAGGCGTTGCATACGGTCGCCGCCATACGCCCCGCCGAAAAGCGAGGCGGGCGGACCACCGGTGGCGCCGACTTCGAAGACGCGGAGGAATTCCGCCTGGAAGTCCTCGCGGCTCACGGAGGCGTCGATCGTGCCGTTGCCGAAGGAGAACGGGAAGCCGAGGAGCTTCCCGGCATCGGTAAGGCGGTCGCCCCACTCACCCGCGAGGGCGGCCGTGTAGGCGTCTTCATCGGGCACCGAGACAAGCCGGGCGAGCAACTGGTAGACCCCGGTCCGGGCGGTGACCTCGTTGTCGGGCAACTCCATTTCGGGGAGCGCTCCGCCATCGACCTGAAGGCCGGCGAGTGAGTAGACGAACATGGTTAAGCCCCCTGGTGTCCGTTGCCGCCAGGCGTGAGCGTGGCGGGGTCGACAGTAAACGGCCCAAGCAGTTCCTGCCACTTGTAGGCGATGAGCGTCTTCAGCATCTCTGAGGAGCCGCCTTCGCGGACAGAGTCCATCTCGCTCTTGAGGGTGGCCAGAGCCTGGTGCACGGACGGCCCGAAGAGGGACTCGAGGTACTCCGGCGGGATGCGCGGAGTCTCGGTGTCGATGCTCATGTCCTCGTTGAGGCGGTATGGCGAGAGCGGCGGGACGTAGTACACGTTCGGGCCGGTACCGGCTTCCGCATGGAGCGGGAGCGCGATCTTCCATTCGCGGACGAGTTTGTGCACCGGGCTGTCTTCATCTTCGAGGTAGCCGATGAAGACAGCCCGGCCCGGGCACTGGCGAACGCAAGCAGGCGCAACTCCGGCTTCGATCCGGGGGAAGCAGCCGATGCACTGCTGTCCGACGTGGCGTTCGTAGTTGAAGTAGACCTTCTTGTAGGGACAGGCTTCCATGCAAAACCTGTCGCCCATGCAAGTCTCTTCGTCCCGTAACACCAGCCCGTCGTCGGTCTTATGGAGTGCCCCCGTGGGGCAGGCGGTCATGCAGACCGGGTTGGAGCAGTGGTTGCACTGCCGGGGAAGATAGAAGTAGTAGGAGTTCGGCCATTCGCCGGCGCCCTGGTCTTCGTCCCAGTTCATTGCCCAGCGGTTTTCGCGAGGGGCCTGGGGCTCGAGGTGGGCCTTGCCGGAGGTGCCTCCGTAGAAGACCTCGTCGTAGTTGAACTCGAAGCCGCCACCGAACTCCTCGCGGGTCGGCTGGTGGCCGGGGAGAGGCTTGCCGGTGGTGGTATCGACGCCGCCGCCCATGGTTTCCCAGGCCTTCGGCGTGCCGAGGCCAGGCATGGTGTTGACGGACATCCACCAGTGGTGCTTTTCGCCTTCTTCGCGAGTCCAGAGGACTTTGCAGGCCACAGAGCACGTCTGACAGCCGATGCACTTGTTCAGGTCGTACACCCAGGCGAGTTGGCGGACCTTTGCTTCAGTTGTTGCAGCCATGGTCTTACTCCATTTCCAGCGGGAGCCATTCCTGGCTCACTGCGGCAAGGCCGGCACGCTCATCGCGCGAGCCGTTCCAAACGGCGAGGGCGACTTTGCGCTTTTGCGCGACATCGGCGGGCCCGCTGAGGACGACGCTCCAGCGGCCATTGGCGAGGACGCCGTTCGCACCGAGGTTGGCGGTGGCATCCTTGGTGACGACGCCGGGGCCCGACGAGATGAGGCGAAGGGGGCCGGGACGGCCCTGTTCCCAGAACCAGAGAGCGAGCGGCTTCTCGGCATCGCCCATGGTTGCGAGGACGCCGCTTCCGTTCGTGGGGAAGATGGCGCTCACGGCATCCTGGAACTCGTGGTTCGGGACGGGGTCATCAGCCCATTCGACGCGGAGGTAGAGCCGGTCGCCGTCACTGGCGGCCTTCACCTGCGCCTCGGCCGTCTGGCCGTAGTCGCGGTCTCTCCACGCTTCGCGGATGTACTCGGTTGGTTGGGCCTCGAGCGCGACCGGGGCGAGTGAGACCCGGACGTTCTCAACGGACTGCCATGCGGCGGCGGCCGGGTCTGCCAGCGCGCCAGTGAGTTTCGCGACCTTCATTAGTCGACCTCCGCTTTTTCGAAATCACACCGGGTCCAGCGTTCGGCCGGTACCGGCTGCCATTCTGCCCCGAGGTGGCTGAGGTGGCCGTAGCCGCCTGCGAAACCAATCCACTTCACCATCCCCGGTTCAATCTCGTTGGCTCCGCTCCACTCGGGGTATTGGAACCCGGCCCAACCGTTGTAGGAGATGAGCTGGCCACGCTTCACGTTCGGGGCGACACGGGCACGGCTCTTGAATTGGCTAACGTCGTTCCAGATGCGGATGAGATCCCCATCTTTGACACCGCGGTCGGCGGCGTCATCGGTATTCACGACCACATCGGGTTCTCCACGGTGAGTGCCAAGGATGACCCAGTTGGCCTGGTTCATGGTGTGGATGCTCCAGCGGTTGTGGCCGGAAGTCATGCCGATCGGGTAGTCGCCACCCATGTTCGGGTTCGGCTTGTAGGTCGGCAGTTCTTCGTGGGCTTCGAGGAACCACTCGTGGTCGATGTAGAACTGCGCGCGGCGAGCGTACGTAGGGAACGGAGTGCCGCGCTCGGTGTTGTCGCGGAAGGGGACGTGCGTCTCGTTCGGCTTGATTGGCGATGCCTGGGCGAGCGCCATCGGGGAGAGTCCCCAGTCGATGAAGCGGACGTGGCCTTTTTCCCGCAGGGTTCGCAGGCTGGTGCCCATGGGGAGCGTGCCGGCGAGGGCGGAGTCGCGGATCTGTTCGTCGGCGAGCCGCTCCTCATCGAGGAGGAAGCCCTTCATCGAGTAGGCGCCGGGCAACGCTGCGTAGCGGCGGGTCATGCCCTTGGTGTCCTTGTAGGCGGTCAGGCCCCGTTCGCTGGCGCGCTCGGCGATCTTTTCGAAGATCGCGTGGTAAATCTGCCACTCGTTGCGGGCTTCGCCGGCGGGCTCGGCCGCCTTGTCGCTGAAGGTGAGGTTCATGAGGTGCGGCGTCGGGATGTGGAAGCCGATCTTCTCGTAATGCTGGGCCGCAGGGAGGACGTAGTCGCTGTAGAGGCCCGTCTGGCTGATGCGGAAGTCGATCGAGACGATGAGGTCCAGCTTCGGCCAGAGGGTATTGAGGAGCGCCTTCTTGCCGCCACGCGTGCGGCGAAGCATGTTCCCGCCGCATTCGATGAGGACGCGAGGCGGGTCTTCGGGGCGCGGGTGATCCATGCCTTCCCACCAGCCCTTGCTGATGGCCTCGTTGAAGTACTCATCGAACGAGCGCGGGAGCGAGTCATCGCCCCAGCCCGGCGTATTCCAGCGTTCCTGGTAGTTCGCCTGCCAGTACCACCAGAAGGCTGGCGGGCTCGATGTCGAGGCGTTGGGGTGCGCCGATGACTCCCCGTCGTCGCCACCGGACAGCATGCCGCCCAGACCGCCCGGCGAGCGCTGCAGCTTTTCTGACATCTGGCCCATGCGTTTGACCGCGATCTCGGTCGTCGCCGTCGGGTCCATCTGCTTGAAGGCGGCGATAGCGGCGTCGCGGCCGGAGAGGACGATTTCCGTGTTGGCCGCCCCTGGACCGGGCTTGTTGACGGCGATGAAGGCGCCATCGTGCATGCCGGAGGCCCAGCAGCGGATGCCGGTGCCCTTCTTGCCCCAGTTGCCGGTAACGGCCAGGAGGAGCGCCTGGGCACGTTCCATGAGGTCGCCGTGGTAGAACTTGCAGGCGTTGTAGCCAAGCATGATGTTCGTGCGCTTGGTCGCGCACTTGCGGGCGATGGTCCGGATGACATCCGGGTGGACGCCGGTGATCGGCTGCTGCTTCTCTGGCGTGTACTTCTCGTTGAGGTGCTGCTTGAGGAAGTCATATGCCGACCGAACCTGGACCGTCGATCCGTTCTTGAGCTGGACATCGAAGGTGCCCTCGAGGGCGATATCGACGTCCTTCAAGAAGATATTGGCGCGGTCCGCTTTGCGGATACCTGAACCGACGGCCCACTGGTACATCTGGTCTTCCGGGCCTTGACCTTCGACATCCGCCTGGCGCAGGTAGCGGCGCGTATCGGTGCGGACGAGGAAGCCGAGGTCTGTCTGTTCCTTGATGAACTTCCAGTTCGCGAGGCCCTCTTCGAGGATGACCTGGACGAGGGCGAGGCCGAAGGCCGGGTCGGTGCCGCCGTTGATGGGCACCTGGATATCGGCGTGGAGGTGGGAAGGGTTCACATCCGGGGAGATGTTGATGACTTCGGCTCCGTTGTACCGGGCTTCGGCGATGAAGTGGTAGAACGGGATGCGCGTGTAGATGGGGTTCATGTGCCAGATGAGGACGACTTCGGAGTGGAACCAGTCATCGGCTGAGGAAACCTGGCTGAAGCGCCCGAAGGTTTCGTAGAGGCCGATGGAGAAGTCGTTGATCGAACCGTTCAGGTCGAGCCCGTGGCCACCGAGTGTGCTGAAGAACTTGTTGGTCGGGATGACGGTGGCCATCTCCGGGGTGCCCTCGTGGGCGATACTCGAGGGACCACCGGCCTCGATGGCATCGATCATGCGATCCGCGATGTCGGTGAGTGCTTCGTCCCAGGTGACGCGATTCCAGCGGCCCTCGCCGCGTTCACCGACCCTCTTCAGGGGGTAGAGGAGCCGGTCCGGCCCGTAGAGCGACTGGCTCCACGAGGCGCCCTTCTGGCAACCCATGGGGTTGAAATCGGGGACACCGGGCTCGATGGTCTGGAACGACCCGGACTGTTCTTCTCGCCAGACCTGTCCGCCGCGGACGTATACGCGCATTGGGCAGTTTCCTGGGTAACAGTCGACGCAGTGGGTGCCCCAGTAAACGGCGTCCCAGTCCCACTTCTTGCGGTAGAGATCGCTGGGGCTCGTGTAGATCCGGTCTGACTCTGCTGCCTTCATGCCGGGAATGGTGTGAGAGGCGGGAGAGGGCTGGTTATGACTGCGGTCATAAGGGCTGCGGACCTCCGGAAAACAGAACCGGGAGCCTGTCGGCTCCCGGTTCGTTGCATCCCGCGGGGGAATCGTCACCCCATTTTGGCGATTCCGACGCGAGTACTGCGCATGACAGGCGAGGGCTGCCATTCGGTGACCCAGTAGCGGAGGTGGCCGTAGCCGCCGGCGAGGTGGAGCCACTTGATCATCCCGGGTTCGAGGTCGTTCGGGCCGGCCCAGTTCGGGAACTGGAACGGATCCCAGCCGTTGTACATCACGACCTGGCCGGGCTGGGCGCTCTCGGAAAGGAGCACTGCGACCTGGAACTCTCCCAGGTCGTTGTGGACGCGGACCATCTCGTCGTCTTCGATGCCGAGGCGGCGTGCGTCGCTGGTGTTCATCACCAGGTGCGGGGCGCCGCGGTGGGTATCGAGCATGAGCTGGGTCGAGTTGTTGTTGGAGTGGATGCTCCAGCGGTTGTGACCGCTGGTGATCTGGAAGTCGTAGTTGCCGCCCATCAGAGGAGGAGCCTTGTACCGCGGCAGGTGCTCATCGGCTTCGACGAACCACGGGTGTTCGATGAGGAACTGCGCGCGGCGCGCGAGCGTCGGGTAGGGATCACCCTTCTCCACGTGATCGCGGAATGGGACGAAAGTCTCGTTGGGCTTCGGCTCGGTTCCCTGGGCAATAGCCCGAGGGTTGATTCCGAGGCCCTGCCAGCGGTAGTAGCCCTTCTCGCGGATGTCTTCGAGGCTGGCATTCGCCGGGACGGTTCCGGTGACGGCGCTGTCCCGGATCATCTCATCGGCGAGGTCTTCCTCGTTGAGGAAGATGCCCTTTTTCGTGAAGTTCTCGTGGGCGTTGGCCGGGTCTCTCTGGATGCCGCGAGAGTCGGTGTAGGGCTTGATACCGCGGGCACGGGCGCGCTCCTGCACCTTCTCAGCGATTCGCCGATAGGCCTCCCACTCATCCACGCACTCTCCGGGCGGTTCGACCGCCTTGTCGCAGAACGTGAGGTGCATCACGTGGGTGGAGGGGATTCCGAAGCCGATCTTCTCGTACCACTGGGCACAGGGAAGGATGTAGTCGGAGTAGAGGGCGGTCGTGCTCATCCGGACTTCGAGAGTCGCGACGCAGGTGAGCTGGGGCCAGAGATGCTCAAGCAGCATCTTGCTCCCGCCACGCGTGCGCCGGAGGACGTTGCCGCCCATCTCGATGATGACGCGAGTCGGCTGGTCCTTGCGGGGGACGTCAACGCCGTTCCACCAGCCGCTGTCGGTGGCTTCCTTGAAGTACTCGGTGAACGGCCGCTTCATGCTGGGGTCATGCCAGTCCGGCTTCTCCCATGTCTCCTTGTAGCCAGCGTGGTGGTACCACCAGAAGACGGGTGGGACGAGCCCGGCGGAGGACTGGCGGGACTGCTCGACGGCGACGATGAGCGGGGTGAGGGAAGGATCCTCGGCGATCTTCATGTTCACGAGCATGTCGCGCATGTCGAGCAGGCCGGCGACCTCTTCGGGGCCGCGCTTGCTCTTCATCATGACCGTGGCGGAGCCATCGAAGAGGCCGGCGAGCCAGGCACGGACGCCCGTCCCCTGCTTGCCCCAGTTCCCCGTGAGGGCGAGGACGAGGAGCTGGGCGCGTTCCATCAGGTCGCCGTGGTAGTGCTTGCCCATGCCGCCCAGAGCGGAAAGGATGCCCGTCCGCTTGGAGGCGATCTTCCGCGCGAGGAGGCGCGTTGTCGCGGGGTCGACGCGGGTGATGGGCTGAATCGCCTCTGGCGTGTATTCGGCGAGACGGGCGCGCACGATCGTGAAGAGCGGCGTGACGGTGACGGGGCCGTCCTTGGTGACAACGGTGTACTCGCCCTCGAGAGCGGGCTCGACAGCGCCCCACTTCAGGTTGGCGCGGGGAGCGAGGGCGAGGGCCCCGGCGGCGGTGTCCCAGGCGAAGAACTGTTCGTCGCTGCCACCTTCGGGAAGGTCGCTCGCGCGGAGGTACCGGTTCGTTGCCTTGTTCACGAGGAGCGGGAGGTCGGTCTGTTCGCTCACGAACGTCTTGTCGACGAGGCCTTCTTCGATGATGACCTGTGCCATCGCCAGGGCGAAGGCTGCATCGGTCCCGGCGTTGACCGGGATGTAATAGTCCGCGTGGATCGCGGACGGGGAGAAGTCGGGGGCGATGATGACGACTTCCGTGCCCTTGTAGCGCGCTTCGTTGACGAAGTGGATGTGGGGAATGCGGGTGTAGTTCGGGTTACCCGCCCAGATGATGAAGACTTCTGACTGGAACCAGTCATCGACGCTGCTGACGGGGTCGAAGGTGCCATAGGTGAGGTAGTACCCGGGGGCGAAGTCGTTCATCTCGGCGTTGACATCGGTTGTCAAACCGCCGACCGAGCCGAGCAGGGCGCCGCGGCCCGCGCCAGACGCGGGGGGAGTGTTGCAGCCTGCGGGGGCGAGGATGGACTCGCCGCCGACTTCAATAACCGCGTCGAGGATCTTATCGGCGATGTCGGTGGTCGCCTGATCCCAGGTGACCCGCTCCCAGCTTCCCGACCCACGCTCGCCGACGCGCTTCAGGGGATAGAGGACGCGCTCTTCGGCTTTGATCATGCGTGACCAGGCGACACCCTTCTGGCAGCCCATCGGGTTCATGTCGGGGACACCGGGTTCGTAAGTGGGGAAGGTCGCGGCCGATTCCTCGCGGACGACCTGGCCATCCTTGACGTAGACGCGCATGGGGCAGTTGCCGGGGTAACAGTCGATGCAGTGGGAGGCCCAGCGGACCTCGTCCCATGACCACCGAGAGCGGTATGGGCCATCGAGAACGGGAAGGCTTTTCCCGAGTTGTTGGACGGTCATCGTGAGTCCTCCTGTTGGTGGGGCAATTCCTCGGAGCTCTGCCGGCAAGGCGTGACTGCGGCAACCGGGACGCACTCGGGCAGACAGGCACTCGTAGCCGAGGCGAGCGTGGCATGATGCAAGAGGCGAAGAGCATGACGGCCGTCATAGTGTGCAGCCGCGACGGCGTGCGACGGCCTTCGAGGACTCACACCGCGGGCGGGACTCGATGAAGCTATTCGACCGGCTGTCAGCGCAAGCGGACGGCGGTCTTCTGGGCGAACACGGAACACTCGAACTGGCAGCCATCGCAGCTCACTGCATCGCTGATGCGCGGGAGATCGAGGATCTGGATGATCTGGTTGTCGGTCTGGATGACGCCGTTCTGCTGCATCTCCGACATCACCCGGATCGCGGTCTCGACCGTGACGCCGGATCGGTCGGCGATATGCTGGCGAGTGAGCGGATAGTTGATGCTGATAGCGGACCCATCGGTGGTGCCGAACTGGCGGGCGAGCTGGAGGAGGCTGCAGCCGATGCGGCCGCGGGCGTCCTTCAGCGCGGCGACGGCGGCCGTGATGTCTCGCTGGCGGACTTCGATGCACAACAGGTCGATGGCGTTCCGGATGGTCACCGGGTAGTCCCGCCCGAGATCGATGAGCACGGGCCTGGGGATGAGGATGAACTCAGAGTCGATCAGGGTCATCGCCGTGGTCATATACGGCTGGCCGTCGAGGGCGGCGCCGAGGTCCAGCGGGGTGGTGGGCGCATGGAAGCCCACGGCATGCTGGCGGCCGTCGGCCATCAGGTGGAGCAGGCGAACGCGGCCCGCCGTGACGATCCAGAGGCCCTTACACTCCTCGCCTTCTTCAAAAAGGCGGCGGTTCGCGCGCACCTTATGAATGGAGGCGCGCGTAGCGACCTCGGTGACTTCTGCCTCGCTGAGGCCGGAAACGAGGGCACACTTACGCAAGGCCGAAACAATTCGATCCTCGCCCGGTGTGGCCTGCATGGCTTTCCCAACACACGATGCGCGCAACATTGCCTGGCTACCTCTGAGTGATGCTGTGTCTCCGGGCGAGAGGGTTGATGTGATTAATGTCACTCCCTTGGGACCGCCGGCAAATGTTCGCCAGCAGCGCGAAAAACCCCGCGCGAGGAAGCGGCGCGCAGGGTATCGTTCGCTCCCGCGAACGGTCGGCGCGAAGCGCCGGCTGCCGAGCATTTCCATGCAGGAGAAACCACATGCCACGATTGCGCCAGGTGCCCCGAGCCGAGGCGACGCCCGAAGTCCAACTGGTGTACGAGCGACTCTTCCAGGGCCGCGACCCGGTGGCCGAGCCCGGCACGGCGACGGGCACGCCGGGCAACTGGTGGACGGTGTTCGCGCTCTCTCCGGACGTCCTGGCGCACGCCCAGGCAGGCTTCGGATTGCTTTCGAGCAAGGCACGGGCGATGACACCGTACCAGCGGGAGCTGGCGCTCACGCGGACCGGTTACTGCGCCGGGAGCCAGTTCGTGTTCTCCCAGCATTCGAAGGCCGCGAGGGCGGCGAAGGTCCCGGAGGAGAAGCTCGCGGCGATCCCGAACTGGGCTTCCGCGGACGTCTTCGACGCGCAGGACCGTGCCATCCTCGCCTACACCGACGACCTTGTGCTGGCCGACGGACGGGTACCGGAGGCAACCTTCGCCCGCCTGAAGGAACACCTGAGCGATGCGGCGATCCTCGAGTTGAGCTACGCGATAGGGACGTACCGGCTGCACGCGATGGTGTGTCGGGCGCTCCGGTTGGAGTTCGATGACCTCGACGAGCGAGTCGTCGAGGTGGCAGCGCCGGTCGGCGCCTCGGCCGACATCATGAGCCAGATCTCGCGTTAGCTCCCGCTTCCCAGCGTGAGATAGCGCTAATTGCGGCTCTGGATTTTCGGCGCCCGGACGGGCTACCCTTGGACGGGCCGGAAAGGGCGCCGATAGCCAGGGGGGCAGGCGATGCAATCGAAAAGCGAGCGACTGTTCCGGGGCCAACTGGACAAGCTCCAGCCGAAGCTGCGGATGATCGCGAATGGTACCGACGCCGTGAACGCGGTGCGGGCGGAGCTATCCGCTGCGATGCGTGTTGAAGAAGAGGTGCTGCTGGAGGCCGCGCCCCCCTGCCGGGGACAGGGGGCAGTGCCGATCAAGCGCAGCGAAATGCCCAGGTCCGTGGTGCGCGGAAAGCTGCCTGGACTGCCCTCAAAGGTCGCGGTAAACGTTTTCGTCCAGTTGGAAGACCCGGCGGCGCGCCCGGGCGACGTGATCGCCGGCACCGACGCGCAGCGGCGCGACCTCGTGATCACAACGATGAGCCCGAACGACATCCCCCGCCTGCTGGCGCAGAAAGACGTGGCATGGGTGGAAATCGGGGAGACGCTCAAAGCGCCTCGGCCGACGATTGCCGGCGGCTCCGTCGCGGCGCCTTCGCCATCCCTCCGAAAATTCAGCGGGGCCTCCGGGCCGCCGAAAGTGCTGATCGGTATCGTGGATGTGGAAGGGTTCGACTTTTCACACCCGGACTTCCTGGATGGAAACGGAAGGACGCGCTGGGCGGCAATCTGGGACCAGGGAGGGAACGCCCGGCCGGCGCCATCCACCAACGCGGCACACGGATATGGCGCCGAGTTTCTCAAGCCGCACCTCGACGCCGCGATCAAGGCCGCACCACGCCTGGGGGTGAGGGCATGGGAAGTGGAACGCCAGTCGCACGCGGTGGACGGTTCGCACGGCACGCACGTCGCGAGCATCGCCGCCGGAAACCTCGGCGTCTGCCGGAACGCTGCCCTGGCGGGGGTGCTCATCGGCCTCGGGCCTGAGGACGGCGACCGGCGGAAGAGCTTCTACGATTCGACCAGGCTCGCTCATGCCGTCGATTACCTGCTGGACCTCGGGAGAGTCATGGGCCTGCCGGTGGCGATCAACGTGAGCCTCGGGACGAACGGGCATGCCCACGACGGGAGCGCACCCGTCTCGCGCTGGATTGATTCGGCGATGGCGACGCCGGGACGGGCGGTGTGTGTCGCGGCCGGGAATGCCGGGCAGGAGCGCCCGGAAGCCGCCAACGACTTCGGCTTCATCATGGGGCGGATCCACACGAGCGGGCGCATCCCTGCGCGGGACCTGGTAACGGACATCGAATGGATGGTGGCCGGCAACGGGATGATGGACATCTCGGAGAACGAAATGGAGATCTGGTACGGCCCCCAGGACCGTTTCGCAGTGTCGATTCTGCCGCCCGACGGCCGGTGGATCGGGCCAGTCGGCCCCCGCCAGTTCGTGGAGAACCGGCAATTACGCGACGGGTCTTTCCTCAGCGTCTACAACGAGCTCTATCACCCGGCGAACGGTGCGAACCATATCTCGATCTTCCTCAGCCCACTGCTGAACAGCCAGGGGATCGTCGGGGTGAAGGCCGGCAAGTGGACGGTACGCCTGCACGGCCAGGAAGTCCGCGACGGCAAGTTCGATGCATGGATCGAGCGAGATGACCCTGTCCGGGTGGGCGTCGCAGACAATCGCGAAGCATGGCGATTCCCTTCCTACCTCTCCGAGAGGTCGAACGTGGACGATTCGTCGGTGGGCTCGCTCGCGTGTGGCCAGCGGATCATCTCGGTAGCGAACCTGGACGAGGCGCGCGGGCGGATCCACATCAGCAGCAGCCAGGGGCCAACCCGCGATGGGAGGTCGAAGCCCGACGTCGCGGCGCCGGGGACGGGAGTCGTCGCCGCCCGCGGCTTTAGTGCCGATCCGGAAAAGCGGTGGCTGGCCATGACCGGCACCAGCATGGCCAGCCCGTTCGTGACCGGGGTCGTGGGCCTGATGCTGGCGAAAGAGCGCCAGCTCACCGCTGCGCAGGTCGAGGGCATCATCCGGCGGACGGCACGGCCGCTGCCGGGAGCAGACTTCCGCTGGGCGAACGACGCCGGCTTTGGGCAGATCGACCCCGAGGCGTGCATTCGCGAGGCCGGGCTGTTGTTCGCGCGGGAAGACCGGACATGAAGCTCACGGTATTCCGGTCGGAAAAGGGCGATTGCCTGCTGCTGACGAGCAAGAACGGGAAACGGATGCTCATCGACGGCGGCATGGAAAAATCGTATGAAAACCATGTGGCGCCGGAGCTCGGACGGCTGCGGGACGCGAACAAGAAGGTCGACCTGGTGTACGTGTCGCACATCGACCGGGACCACATCTCCGGCGTGCTGCGGATGCTGGACGATGAGGCGGCGTGGCGCGTGCACGAATTCCAGGTCGCCAACGGCAATCCAGGCCACCCTATTCCACAAACGCCGCGCCCGCCAAAGCTCGGCGGCATCTGGCACAACGCCTTCCGCGATCAGCTGGGCAATCTCACGGAACGGGTGGAAGACACTCTCGCGGCCTCTGCGCCGCTGCTGCTGGCGGCCGATGCCGCCGAGCTGCGACGCGACGGCTCGAAACAGGGACTGCTCGCTCAGAGCATCCCGGAGGCGCTGAAAGTCTCGCGGAGGATCGGCCCGAATCAACTCGATATCGCCCTGAACAAGCAGTTCGCCGGCAAACTCGCAACGGTCGAGGGGATCGCCCAGGCCGCGAAGCTGGGGACGGTGACACTGACCGTTATCGGGCCCTTCGCCGCCGACGTGACCAAACTGCGGGCAGAGTGGAAGGCGTGGTTGGAGACGCACGGCGAGGCGGTGCTGGCCATCCAGCAGCGCGCGGCCGCGGATGAGGAGTCGATGGGAAGCAGCGCGCTTGCCTGGCCGGCGAGTCAGTTGATCGCCCTCGGGAACGAACTCGGCGCGCGCTCGAAGGTGACGACTCCCAACCTCGCCTCGATCATGTTGCTGGCGGAAGAGGGCGGGAGACGCGTGTTGCTCACGGGCGACGGCCACTGGCAGGACATCCTTCATGGGCTCGAAAGGCGGGGCAAGCTGGACCCGGCGGGGAAGCTTCACGTGGAGGTGCTGAAGGTCCAGCACCACGGTTCGGAACACAACATCGAGCAGCAGTTCTGCGACGCCATCACGGCCGACCACTACGTGTTCTGCGCAAACGGAGAGCACGCGAACCCCGACCTACGGGTGGTATCGCTGATCGCAGAGCGACGCTTCGCCGAGGGAGCGGGGGCTCCCTTCACCTTCTGGTTCAACAGCCACTCTTCTGTAGCCGAAACGGCGGCCGGGCGCGCACACATGTCCGAGGTCGAGACGCTGGTGGGGCAACTCGAGCAACAGAGCGGGGGGCGCCTGCGCTCCGAGAGCCTGCTTGGGGACTCGTTCGAGGTGCCGGTGTAGGGACGAGGCGAGGCGCTTGCGCCGGTGACGTGAAGCGCGTACGTAGTGGAGAAACTCACCTGGGAGGCCCCTACCCATGGATTTCACGATTCCGGAAGAGATCCAGGATCTGTTGCGGCAGATCGATCAGTTCATCGAGGACGAGATCAAGCCGCTCGAACAACAAGACGACAACATGCGCTTCTTCGACCACCGGCGGGAGTTCGCGCGGACAGATTTCGAAAACGGCGGCACCCCGCGAAAGGACTGGGAGGACCTCCTTGCGGAGATGCGGCGGCGGGCAGACCGGGCGGGCTTCTTGCGTTACGCGCTGCCCACGAAGTACGGCGGCAAGGGCGGCACCAACCTCGGCATGGCGATCATTCGCGAACACCTGGCGGCAAAGGGGCTCGGACTTCACAACGATCTCCAGAACGAGTCCGCCGTTGTCGGCAACTTCCCGACCGTGAAGATGTGGGAGCGCTACGGGACGGATGCCCAGAAGAAGCAGTTCCTGGACGGAATGTTCAGCGGGGAGACGCGTGTGGCCTTCGGGCTGACGGAGCCGGACCACGGCAGCGACGCGAGCTGGCTCGAGACGCGAGCAATCCGAGACGGGGACGACTGGGTGATCAACGGCCAGAAGAGGTTCAACAGCGGGCTTCACAACGCCACCCACGACCTTGTCTTTGCGAGGACCTCCGGCGAAGAGGGCAAGCCCAAGGGCATCAGCTGCTTCATCGTCCCTGTCGAAGCGGAGGGTTTCTCAGTCGACTTCATGTGGTGGACGCTGAACATGCCTTCGGACCATGCGGAAGTCACACTCAGCGATGTTCGAGTGCCTGCGGATGCGATGCTCGGGGCGGAGGGAGACGGTCTCGCCCTGGCGAATACGTTCACGCACGAGAACCGGATCCGGCAGGCGGCCTCCGGCGTTGGCGCGGCCCAGTACTGCATCAACGAATCGGTGAAGTACGCGAACAAGCGCATCACTTTCGGCCAGCCACTTTCGACTCGCCAGGCCATCCAATGGCCACTCGCCGAACTACAGACGGAGTGCGAGATGGTGCGGAACCTCGTGTACAAGACGGCCCACGAACTGGACTCGACGCATCACATGGAGATCAGCGACAAGGTAGCGATGTGTAACTACCGGGCGAACCGGCTGGTGTGCAACGCTGCGGACCAGGCCATCCAGGTGCACGGCGGGGTGGGATACACACGCCATATGCCGTTCGAACACATCTACCGGCACCACCGGCGCTACCGCATCACGGAGGGCTCGGAGGAGATCCAGATCCGGCGGGTCGCCCAGGTCCTTTTCGGGCACGGACGACCTCGCTGATAGCAGCTGGAAGGAACTCCAGCACGTAGGCGATTGCTCTGACACGATAGATCTCATGACGCGCCGGTGAGATGCCGGCGCGGCACTTTGCGGAGGGTCTGTTGCCGTACCAGCTACACGAGCATGCGGACTACCTGGAGATCCGGGTCGAAGGGGCGTTCCAGTCCGTCGTGCACTTCGAAGCCGAAAACCCGGCCGGGGCCGGGCTTTTCCGCGTACTTCTGAACTATGAGGCGGTGACCGAGATCACCGTCGATGCGCTGAGCGTCGCGGCCCAGGCGCAACTGGCCGAGGAACTCGGCTACCGGGTCGCTGTTTACGCGCCCCGGCCGGCGCTTTCGGGCTGAGCCGCCAGGCGTTCCAGCTGGGACACGTCGAGGAGGGGATCTCCGCCGCGGTCTTCACCGACCTCAACGCCGCCCGGGAGTGGCTGCGGACCGGTTAACCGAAGCAGTCACCGGGCAACACCCGCGACAGTGGTGGCGACTCATGCGACCTTCCCGAAGCTAGAAGCTGACGAGGCGGACGTTGTAAATCCCCGCTATGGCTTCGATCGCGTCGAGCTGATCCTGGCTGGGGGGCTTCATCGACGGCGATGAGCATGAGCGCCCGGCCGCGGCGGCGGCGGCCAACCTGCATCGACTGGATGTTGATGTCGAACTCGCCGAGGAGGGTGCCGACCCGGCCAATCATGCCCGGACGGTCCTCGTTGTCGCAGGCGAGCAGGTAGGTCCCGCGTTCGGGAGCCAGGTCCACATCGAGGCCGTTGATGAGGACGATGTGCGCGTGATCGTGGACGACCGTGCCCGACACGGTGACCTCGTCGTCACTGGTGACGACCTTGAGATTGACAAGGTTGTTGAAAACCGCGTGGGACGTGCGCTGCTGCTCGGCGATGTCCCAGCCGCGTGACTGGGCGATGATGTTCGCGTTGACGATGTTGACGGTCTCTTCGCTGATTGGCTTGAGCAGACCACGGATGATCGACGCCTTCAGCGGGGTCGTGTCGTACTCCGCAATTTCGCCGAGGTATTCGAGTTCGATCGACTTGAGCTTACCGGTGACGAGCTGGGTGGCCACGGTTCCAACGATCTCAGCGACCGCCATGTACGGCCCGACGACCTTCAAGGTTTCAGGCGCGAGCATTGGCGCGTTGACGGCGTAGCGGGCGGGACGGCCAGCAAGGACATCGACGATCTGTTCAGCGACATCGACGGCGACGCGCTCTTGTGCCTCGGCGGTTGAAGCACCGAGGTGGGGAGTAGTGATGATCCTCGGGTCGCCGAGGAGCGGGTTCTCCGGGTCGATCGGCTCGGCGGTGAAAACGTCGACAGCGGCGCCGGCCACCTTTCCCGACTGCACGGCGGCAGCGAGCGCGGCTTCATCGATGATCCCGCCGCGGGCGACGTTCAGCAGGCGGACGCCATCCTTCATGCGGGCGAACTGTTCGGTGGAAATCATGCCCTTTGTCGCCGCAGTCATCGGGACGTGGACGCTGATGAAGTCGGCGACGGCGATGAGCGTTTCGAAGTCGGCTGGTTCGGCGCCGAGGCTCCGCGTGCGCTCTTCGGCGACGTAGGGGTCGTGGCCGAGGACGCGCATATCGAGCCCGACGCCGCGGCGAGCGACTTCCGAACCGATAGGGCCGAGACCGATGACGCCGAGCGTCTTGCCACGTACTTCGGTACCGACGTAGCTCTTCCGGTCCCACTTGCCGGCGCGCATCGAGGCATCGGCCTGGGGGGGATGTGACGGGCGAGGGCCATGAGCAAGGCGATCGTGTGTTCGGCGGCGGCGATCGTGTTCCCCTGCGGGGCATTCACGACGATGACGCCGCGTTCGGTCGCGGCTTCCAAATCGATGTTGTCGACGCCCACGCCGGCCCGTCCGATGACCTGCAGGCGCACGCCAGCTTCGATGATGGCGCGGGTGACCTTCGTCTCGCTTCCGGACGACGAGGGCATCGTAGTTTTCGATTGAGGCAACGAGGGCGTCGGCGGCCTGGCCCGTCTTCACTTCGACATCGCCGATGGCGCGGAGCAGTTCGATACCTTCCGGGGCTACCGGGTCGGCGATGAGGATGCGCGGACGGCGTGTCTCTGGCATAGGTTCCGGGTTCTCCTGCAGGGTTGCGAGTGCGAGTTCGATGGCGGCCGGTATGCGCACCTTGCCGGATTCCCAACGGCTGATGGTGCCCTGGTCGACGCCGAGGGCGGCAGCCATACCTGACTGGGAGAGGCCGAGTGCCGACCGGACCGTGCTGAACTCGCTGGCGTTCATGGTGCCATGCAGTATGCATGAACGAAGAAGGCCATGCAAACTGCATGGCCTTCGCGAACGCCCACCGGGGAATAGGCTCAGGCGGTCGCCTTCGCCTCGGTAAGGAGCCGCTCGACGACGTCGAGAGCCTCGGCGATATCCGACTTCTGGAACCAGCCGAGGTGGCCGATCCGGAAGATCTTGCCTTCGAGCTTGCCCTGGCCACCGCCGAGGACGACGCCGAACTCCTCGCGAGCCCGCTTGCTCATGGCCTTGGCATCGATGCCTTCGGGCCACCAGACGGCAGTGACGGTGTTCGATGCGAACTGCTCGTTCACCGGCACGAGCTTGAGACCGAGGCTCTTGACCCGTTCGCGGGTATAGGCGGCGACATCTTCGTGGCGGGTGAAGATCCCTTCGAGGCCCTCAGCGCGGAGGAGTTCGAAGGCCTTGTCCATGGAGTAGTAAATGGACATGGCAGGAGTCCAGGGTTCTGGAGCTTGGCGAGCGATTCGCGCGTTTCGCGGCATCGAAGTAGAAGCGCGGCATTTGGCCTCGGCGTTCGCCGCCCAGGCTCGCTCGCTCATGTAGACGAAGGCGAGACCGGGCGGGACCATCCAGCCCTTCTGCGAGCCGCTGACGACGACATCGAGGTCCCATCGCTCGACCGGGCACGGGATCGAACTCATGCTGCTCACCGCATCGACGATGATGAGGCGGTCGCGCTTGCGAACTTCCTGGCGATGACTTCGAGCGGGTTGGTGACGCCGGTCGAGGTCTCGTTGTGGGTGACAAGGACGGCCTTAATCGACGGATCGTCGTCGAGCATCTTGGCGATGACCGTGGCATCGGCGGCTTCGCCCCACTCGGTGGCATAGCCGACGACATCGGCGCCGTAGGTCCTGGCGATGCTCTTCAGGCGGTCGCCGAAGGAGCCGATGGAGACCGAAAGGACTCGGTCGCCGGGGCTGAGCGTGTTGACGACGGCGACTTCGAGGCCGCCAGTTCCGGAAGTCGTGAAGGAGAGCACGTCGGTCGGGCTGCCGAAGACCCAGTTGAGGCCATCGGTCACACGACGAAGGATCTGGGCAAATTCAGGACCGCGATGATTCATCATCTGGGCCGCGCCGGCCGCCAGGACATCTTCCGGGCACGGCGTCGGGCCGGGGATCCGCAGGTTCACAGCAAGCTCCGAGGAATGGGTGGAGTTATCGTCAACGGTTATCCAAACGTGGTCAATCAGACATGCAACGGAAGCACACTGTGAAGAATCGATAGGGTGATTCGGGGGCCTTCAATAGCCGCCCGGCGTACACTTGCCCGCATGCCCGAAGATCCCCGGCGCGCCCTCCCCTCGGTTGACTCGCTGGCAGCCAGGCTCGGCGTGCGGCCCGAGCCTCACGGCATGGTCACCGAGGCTGCCCGGCGCGTGCTCGAAGGGGCGCGGACGGCTGCCGCAGCGGGACAGGCGCCCGATCCGGAGGCACTCGTGCGGCGACTCGCGGCGGAACTCGATCGCGGAGTCACGCCATCGTTGAGGCGGGTTATCAACGCCTCGGGGTGCTCTTGCAAACGAACCTGGGGCGGGCACCGCTCGGCCGGAAAGCACTCGAAGCGATGGCAGACGTCGCGGCCGCTTCGAACCTGGAATACGACCTGGAGAGTGCCGGGCGGGGGCAGCCGCCACGAACATGTCCGCGAGCTCATCCGGCGGACGACGGGCGCTACGCGGACGGTATCGCAGTGAACAACAACGCGGCGGCGCTGTTCATGGTCCTGCAGGCGTTCTGCCAGGGCCGCGAGGTAATCGTCTCGCGCGGGCAGGCGGTCGAGATTGGGGTGGCTTTCGCATCCCCGACGTCCTTCGCCAGAGTGGCGCCAGGCTGGTCGAGGTCGGCACAACCAACAGGACCTATGCGGGAAGACTATGCGGCGGCGATAACGCCGGAGACGGCTGCCATCCTGAGGGTCCACGCATCGAACTTCAAAGTCATCGGGTTCGGCCGAACCGTCGTCGGCCGAACTGGCGGAAGTCGCCCGTCGCCACGGCGTCCGGCTCTTCGATGACCTGGGCAGCGGGTGCCTCGTCAACACGGGAAGACTACGGCCTCGAACACGAGCAGACGGTGCAGGAGAGCCTGGCGGCCGGAGTGGACCTGGCACTGTTCAGCGGCGACAAGCTGCTCGGGGGGCCGCAGGCGGGCATCATCGCGGGCGATGCCGGACTGGTCGGCGAACTGCGGCGGCATCCCTCGCCCCGGGCGCTCCGGCTCGACAAGTTCGCAATCGCGGCACTGAACGCCACCTTGCTTTCCTACGTGTTCGAGCGTCAGGACACCGAAGTTCCCCTCTGGCGGATGCTTCGCGCGAGTGAGGTGGGGCTGAAGCGGCGTGCCGGCCGTTGGGCGAAGGCCGGCGGCGAAGGCGCACGGGCAGTCCCGGCAACCACGATCGTCGGCGGCGGTTCGTTGCCGGGCCAGGGAGCAGCAACGTGGTGCACCGAATTGCGGTCGCCGCAGGGCGCGAGCGACCTTGCGGGATGCCTGCGCGACCAACCCGTGCCAGTCATCGGGCGCATCGAGCGCGAGGGCGTCCTCCTGGACCCGCGGACGGTGGACCCATCTGATGACCGGTCGGTCGCCGAAGCCATTACGAATGCGTTAAGCCAGCTTTCCAGATAGGCCAATGCAGTGGTACGCATCACTCAGGCAAATTGACCCGACGCGGGGGCCGGGACTATAGTCCAGCGAAAGTTACGGATTTCACAACCCCTGCTATGAGCCTAGAAATCCCAGAAGTTGTTATCAACCGCCTCCCGGTTTATGCCCGAGCATTGACCGAACTTCAGCTGCGCGGCGAGTCGGTTGTGAGCTCCCAGGCGCTGGGCGAGTTGCTGGATGTGACACCTGCACAGATCCGCAAGGACCTCAGCTATTTCGGACGGTTCGGGAAGCAGGGGCGAGGCTACAACGTCAACAGTCTGCTCTCGAAGCTTCGTGAAATCCTGGGGATCGACCGGCAGTGGCGATTGATCCTGGTCGGAGTGGGCCGGCTCGGCCAGGCGATCGCTGAGTACGGGGGCTTTGGGCCACAGGGCTTCGAAATCGTCGCGGCGTTCGATGCGAACCCGGCACTGGTGGGCCGAACAATCGGCGGGGCGCCGGTGCTGGAAATCGACGAGCTTGAGCGGTTCTTGAAGACAACGCGGGTGGATATCGGCATCGTGGCAGTACCTGCGGGCGATGCCCAGCCCGTGGTGGACAAGCTGGTAGCGGCCGGAATACGGGCGATCCTGAACTACGCGCCAATCACGGCACACGTCCCGCGGGACGTCACCATTCGCCACATCGACCCGGTGCTGGCGATGCAGAGCATGACCTTCTACATCAAGCGGGCTGAGCCGGGGGCGAAGTAGGCGGCGGTACACTGTGCAGCATGACGGAGTGGTCGGACGAGGCGATCCAAAGGCTGCGTGAGGCGTTCGAAGCGGCGAGAGACCCCGCGGCGGGCGCCGCGATGTCGGCTTACATGCGGAACCTCTTCCCGTTTCTCGGGATCAACGGCCCCGCGCGAGCCACGTTCCAACGAGAGGCGCTGGCAGGGATGCCGAGACCATCCCGGGACGACCTGGAAGCGTTGGTCCGCTCGCTGTGGTCGCTGCCGGAGCGCGAGTACCAATACGCAGCCTGCGATCTGCTCAGGCGCCATGCCCGGACGCTGGACGCGGATTCGCTGGAGTTCCTGAAGGGGCTGATCCAGGCAAAGTCGTGGTGGGATACCGTCGACACACTGGCATCGAACGTCGTCGGACCGGTCGTCCAGCGGCATCCCGGGCTCAGAGAGGAGATGGACCGCTGGATCCGCGACAACGACTTCTGGGTCGCGCGGGCGGCGATCCTGCACCAATTGAAGTTCCGCCAGGCGACCGACGCGGTAAGGCTCTACGCATACTGCGAGCTGCGAGCCCCCGACACCGAATTCTTCATCCGCAAAGCCATCGGCTGGGCGTTGCGGGAGTACTCGAAGACGAACGCGGGCAGCGTGCGGGCGTTCGTTGCCGGGCACGAAGCGGAGCTATCGGGGCTTTCGAAGCGGGAGGCGCTGCTGTGGCTGAACGGCGGCCGGAGGGCGAATCAGGCCCACGTGCAGGGTTAGCGGAAGTCGGGCCCCGGGAAGAGTCCTACCAGGTTCTCTTCTTCGGTTGGGAGCGAGCGCTTGATCACGTCGAGGTGGTCGAGGGCGATGCCCGCGCCAATGGCGACGCATTCGAGCGGGTTGTCGGCGACGTAGCAGGGGACACCCGTTTCCTGGGTGAGGAGTTCGTCCATGTGGCGGAGCAAGGCGCCGCCCCCGGTGAGCACGATGCCCCGATCGATGACATCGGCCGCAAGTTCGGGCGGCGTCTTTTCGAGGACCGCCCGCACGGTCTGGACGATGGTACCGAGGCAGTCCTGGATGGCCTGGGCGACCTCGATGCTGTTGAGCGAAATGGTCTTCGGGAGACCGCTCAGCTGGTCTCGCCCGCGGACCTGGGTGGCGAGACCCTCATCCACCGGGAGGGCGCTCCCGATAGCGATCTTGATTTCCTCGGCCGTGCGCTCGCCGATGATGAGGTTATGGCGGCGGCGGATGTAGGCCATGATGGCCTCATCGATGCGGTCGCCGGCCATTCGCACCGACTCGCTGACCACGATGCCGTAGAGGGAAATGACCGCGGCTTCGGCGCGCCCCCCACCGATATTCACAACCATATTGCCGCGGGCCGTGCCGATCGGGATTCTCGCGCCGATGGCTGCGGCGAGCGGTTCCGGGACCAGGTGCGCCGGCTTACGCGCGCCTGCCTGCTCAGAGGCATCGCGGACGGCGCGTTGTTCCACGCTGGTGACTCCAGCAGGGACGGTGACCATGACTTCCGGCCGGATCAGGTTGAACCGGCCGGTAATGACGCCGATGAAGTAGCGGAGCATGGCCTCGGTGGTCAGGTAGTCGGCGATGACGCCGTCGCGCATGGGGCGAATGACGCTAATCGAGCCTGGCGTGCGGCCCTGCATCGCGCGGGCCTCGTTGCCGACAGCCACGATGGCATTGTCCCGGTTGTGCCGCGCGACCACCGATGGTTCGTTGACCACGATGCCGTGGCCTTTCACATAGACCAGGATATTCGCCGTGCCGAGGTCGATCCCCGCGCGTTTCGGCGTCAGAAACTCCATCGCCATTTCAGTTCCGTTCTACTTCCACACCCAGCCCGCGGAGTTTCTCCGTAAGGCGTTCGTACCCCCGGTCAAGGTGGTACACGTCATCGATGATGGTTGTGCCCGTCGCGACGAGGGCCGCGAGGAGCACCGCCGCGCCGGCGCGAACATCAAGAGCGCGGACCCGAGCGCCATGCAACGGCGTTGGGCCCGAAACGATAGCTGAGGACCCGGTGCTGACGATCTCGGCCCCCATCTTTCGCAGTTCGCTCACATACAGCATGCGGTTGTCGAACACCCGCTCATGAATTATGGAAACACCATTCGCCTGGGTTAGCAAGGCGGCCATCGGCGCGTGGAGGTCCGTGGCGAGGCCCGGATACGGTAAAGCCTGGAAGCTGATGGCCCGAATCGGCCCGGCCCGGCGTACGCGGAGGGAGTTGCCGTGCTCCTCGATGTCGGCGCCGGCGGCCCGAAGTTTCGTGAGGAGTGCATCAAGGCACCCGGTGGGTACATCGTTGAGCTCGACGTCGCCGCCAGTCATCACCGCAGCGATCGCCCAGGTGCCGGTCTCGATCCGGTCCGGCATAACGCGGGCATTGGTGCCGTGGACGGCTTCGACGCCTTCGACTTCCAGCATCTGGCTGCCGATCCCGGATATCCTGGCGCCCATGCCGTTCAGGAGGTTCGCGAGCTCCTGCACTTCGGGTTCGGTCGCGGCGTTGACGATGGTGGTGTGCCCCCTCGCGAGGGTGGCCGCCATCATCACGTTCTGCGTACCGGAGACGGAGGGATAGTCCATGAAGACGCGCGCGCCGCGCAGACCTTGCGGTGCGCTGGTGACGTAGCGTTCGCCTTCGCGGGTAACGACGGCGCCCATGGCTTCGAAGCCGGAGAGATGGACATCGATCGGGCGCTGGCCGATGACATCGCCCCCCGGAGGAGCGGATGCAGCGTAACCGTGGCGGCCGAGGAGTGGGCCCATCACCTGGAACGACGCACGGTTCTCGCTGATGAGGTCGGTCGGCGCCTCGAACATATTCACCCGGCTGCAGTTCAGTCGCAGCGAACCATTCGGGAGACGGTCAACCTCTGCACCGAGGCTTACAAGGAGTGCGCCGAGGGATTCGACGTCGCTGATATCCGGGACGTTCTCCAGGATGAGGTCTTCATCGGTCAGGAGCGCAGCGCACATTGCCGCGAGGGCATGGTTCTTGGCGCCGGAGATGCCGATGGAACCGCTGAGGACAACGCCCCCTTCCACCACGAGCCTGGCACCGCGTACACGGGTAGTCATCTCTCTGGCCAGTCTATGGCGTGCATCGGCATCGGGCGAACACGCGACAGGAGACGACCTGAGGTCACTGCGCCTGGTGTTAGGCTTTGGAGCGAGACTTGAACGTGGGCGAAAGTGCATGAGTGAGACGAACGAACGAATGCTCGACCGGATTGAGGCCGCATGGGCGCTGTTCCGGGCGGCAGTGGATACGCTGGGCGTTACTGGACTTGAGACGCGGCTACGGCAGGGGTGGACGGCGAAGGAGCTCGTGGCACACGTAGCCTTCTGGGACGAAGCCGTCGAAGGCGCAGTCACCGGACTGTTCCGCCACCAGGAGTCCCCGGGGCTGGAGCTTCGGCAGCGGATATGCGCCTGACGGCGAATGGCCGCACTTTGAGGTTCACAATGCGAGAGAAGCGGCCTGGGCGCGGAGCCAGACTGCCGAAGCAGTACTCGAACGCTCTGCAGCGGCACACACGCGGATGGTGGAGTTCCTGACAACCGTGACCGATGGCGAACTGGCCGCGCACGCCGACTACTTCGGCAGTCTCGGCGAACACCACCGCGAACACCTTGCCGAACTTGAGAGCCATGCGTGACGCTCAACGCCCGTGAGAACAGCCAAGCAAAAGGCCCGCCAGATGGCGGGCCTTTGACGTGAACTCGGGGACTACACCCGGGGCGGGCCGGGACGCCGACGTCGCTGGGCGACGCGCAAGCGCAGGAGTGACCGCTGGAGCGCGCCTGCCGCACGCGCCATGTCGACGTCACGGGCAGACTGCTCGCGACCGCGCTTGAGGCGCTCCTCGGCACGAGCCCGGGCAGCTTCTGCGCGGGCGATGTCGATCTCTTCGGCCGCCTCCGCGGTATCGGCGAGGATGGTCACCTTGTCGCGGGAGACTTCCATGAAGCCACCCGTGAGTGCGAACGTGTCTTCCTGTTGCGCGCGCCGAATGATGAGTTCGCCGTGGTCGAGCGTCGTCATCAAGGCCGCGTGCTTCGGGAGGATGGCGAGTTGGCCTTCGCTACCGGGCGCGACGAGGACATCCACGCCTTGTTCGACGCGGACAACGCGCTCGGCGGTCACAACTTCGACCGTGAGCGGCATGGCTTAGCCCTCCGCCAGCTGACGGCCCTTTTCGACCGCGCTCTCGATATTGCCGACCATGTAGAAGGCCTGCTCGGGGAGGCCGTCGTGCTGGCCATCGAGGATTTCCTTAAATCCGCGGACCGTTTCGCGGACGGCAACGTAGGCGCCCGGGGTGCCGGTGAACTGCTCAGCAACGAACATGGGCTGGGTGAGGAAGCGCTGGATCTTGCGAGCGCGGGCGACGGCCAGTTTGTCGTCATCCGAGAGTTCATCGATACCGAGGATCGCGATGATGTCCTGGAGGTCCTTGTAGCGCTGGAGAACGCTCTGGACGCCGCGGGCAACCTCGTAGTGCTCCTGGCCAACGATGCGAGGTTCGAGGGCGCGGGAGAATGAGGTCAGCGGGTCCATGGCCGGGAAGAGCGCCTGCTCGGCGAGGGCGCGTTCGAGGGCGACGACCGCATCGAGGTGGCCGAAAGTGGTGGCGACGCCCGGGTCGGTGTAGTCGTCGGCGGGGACGTAAATGGCCTGGAACGAGGTGATCGAGCCCTTCCTGGTGGAAGTGATCCGCTCTTCCAGGTCGCCCATTTCCGTCGCGAGGGTCGGCTGGTAGCCAACGGCCGAGGGCATGCGCCCGAGGAGCGCGGAGACTTCCATGCCGGCAAGGGTGTAGCGATAGATGTTGTCGACGAAGAAGAGGACGTCGCGGCCTTCTTCATCGCGGAAGTACTCGGCCATGGTGAGGCCGGTGAGCGCAACGCGGAGACGCACTCCGGGGGGCTCGTTCATCTGGCCGAAGACCATGGCCATCTTCGGGAGCACTCCCGAGTCCTTCATCTCGTGCCAGAGGTCGTTGCCCTCACGGGAGCGCTCGCCCACGCCGGCGAAGACGGAGTAACCGCCGTGTTCGCGGGCGATGTTGGAAATGAGCTCCTGGATGACGACCGTCTTGCCAACGCCGGCGCCACCGTAGAGGCCGACCTTACCGCCGCGCACGAGCGGAGCGATGAGGTCGATGACCTTGATACCCGTTTCGAGGACGGAAGGAGCGGTCTCCTGTTCTTCGAAGGAGGGCGGCTTGCGGTGGATTCCCCACTTCGGGCCACCTTCCGGCGCGGGCAGGTTGTCGATCGGGTTTCCGAGGACGTTAAACATCCGTCCGAGCGAGAGCTCGCCGACGGGGACGGCGATGGCGGCGCCGGTATCGACCGCGGTCGTGTTCCGGCGGAGGCCGTCGGTGCTGTCCATCGCGAGGCAGCGCACCCAGTTGTTGCCGAGGTGCTGCTGGACTTCGGTGACCAGCGGGGTGCCGTCATCGCGGATGACGTTGACCGCGTTGTTGATCGCCGGAAGCTGGCCTGGCGGGAACTCGATATCGAGCACCGTACCGATGATCTGGACGACGCGTCCCGTGTTAGTGGCAGTCATGACCATTGGAGAACCTCCGGGTTACCGTGATCCGAACGCCTTGAGGCGTTCGGCCATGTCCGGGCCTGCGCCCGGGCTTGTTCGACGTTCGTAAGCCAGCCCCTCGCGGAGCGTGAACTGCTGGCCTTCGTTCACCAGTTGTTTATCCGCCCGCAGCGTGTGCCACGAGTTCGCGATGATCGTGGCGGCCATGCCGGCCACCGTGCTTTCGAGCCCATCATCGGCGACACACAGGTTGGCCAGGCCGGCCTCGACTGCTTCGCGGCCGCTGAGAGGCGTGCCGGTGAACATCATCTGCTTGGCGCGAGCCGCGCCAACCCGGCGGGGCAAACGCTGGCTCATGCCCCAGGTGGGAGTCATGGACCATTTGCCGTGGGTATCGGCGAAGCGTGCCGATTCGCCTGCGACGATGAAGTCGCAACCCAGCGCGAGTTCGAGCGCGCCGGTGTAGCAATGGCCCTGCACCTGGGCGATGACCGGCTGGGGCAGCGCTTCGATAGCATCGATCGTCTCGGCCTGGAAGTGAGCCGAGGGAGCGCGGTCGCCGCCCTGGATGGCCTTGATGTCGTTCCCCGCAGAAAAAGACCGCCCGGCGCCACGAAGGACCACGCAGCCGATCGTGTCCGTGGCGCCGGAAATGGAATCCACGTGAGCTCGGAGCTCGACGAACATCGAGGGGCTGAGCGCGTTCAGGGACTCGGGACGATTCAGGGTCAGCGTCGCGACGCCGTCCACGTCAGTGCGGGTGACGAGTGCGGTCATGCGGCCACCCCCAGAATGTCCGTGATGTCCACGTCAGCGAGCGATTCGAACTCGCGGTCCGGTCCTGGAAGGGCCAGCCCGCGCGTGTACTCAGTGCGTACTGCCCAGACAGTCATGCCGGCAGCCCTGGCGGACTCGATTCCGGCAGGGGCATCTTCGAACGCGAGGCATGCCTTCGGGTCGACCCCGAGGCGCTCGGCCGCGAGCAGGTAGATCTCTGGGTCTGGCTTGCCGTTTTCGATTTCGCTGCCCGTGATGAGCAGTTCGAATGCCGAGCCAAGGCCGATCTTGTCGAGGCACGCTTCGACCCACGGGCGAATGGAAGAGGACGCCACAGCCAGGCGCTGGCCGCTCAGGCGGAGGGCCGTCACGACGGAGAGGGCGCCGGGCAGGGCTTCTGATCGTTCGCGGTAGCGGGCGAGCACAAGGTCGCGGTAGATAGGCGAATAGTGCTCGCGGGGCTGGGAGAGCTGGAAGTCCTCGATCATGTCGGCCCAGCCGGTCTTGGTACCCATGTAGGGTTTGTACTGCTCAAGGGAGATGGACTTGCCTTCGCGGCCGAGGAGTTCGTTGACGGTCTCGAAATGCAGCGGCTCGCCGTCCACAAGGACGCCGTCCATATCAAAGATGACCGCTGCAAACCCGGCCAGGCTAGCCCTCCAGTGCGGCGGCGCCGCCGACGATATCGAGCAGTTCCTTGGTGATCTGTTCCTGGCGCGCCTTGTTGTAGGTCAAAGTCAGTTCGCGCGTGATGTCGTTCGCGTTGTCTGTGGCGTTCTTCATCGCGACCATCTGGGCCGATTGGAAGCTCGCCGCGTTCTGGAGAATGGCCTCGTAGATCTGCATTTCGATGTAGCGCGGGAGCAGGCGTGCGAGGACAACGCCTGGGGCGGGCTCGAAGATGTAGTCGGAGAGAAAGGCCTCGGAATCGCCTTCCATCTCCGGCGGCTCGATCGGGAGGAGCTGGCGCACGGTAGGGCGCTGAGTGGCGGTGGAAACGAATTGGGCGAAGCTAACGTAGACGCGGTCGACCACGCCGTTGAGGTAGTCCTCGATGATGAGGCGCGCGATCGCGAGCGTGTCTGCCTGCGCCGGATAGTCGCCGAGATCGGTGAATTCCGCGGAGATGTGGACGTGAGCGCGGGTGAAGAACTCACGGCCCTTCTTTCCGACGGCGACAACCTGCACCGGTTCGTGCTGCATGGCGACAAACGTGCCGCCGCTGCGGTTGATGTTGGAGTTCAGGCCGCCGCAGAGCCCGCGATCCGGGGTAATGTGCAGGACGGCGATGTTTCGCACGGGGCGCTTCTCGAGGAGCGGATGGAGGACCTCGTCGCCTTCGCCCTGCGACTGGCTTGCGAGCCCGGCGAGCACGACGCGAAGTTTCTCTGCGTACGGCTTGGCCTGACCGGCACGGTCCTGGGCGCGCCGCATCTTCGATGCCGCCACCAACTGCAGGGCGTTCGTGATCTTCGCCGTGTTCTTCACGCTCTGGATGCGGCGCTTCAGCTGGCGGATGGTTGGCATAGCCCGTTCCCGACCCCGGTGGTGGCGACGGCAGGACCGTCAGTGCGGCCGGCCGGCGGAAATGCCGGCCGTGTGGGTGTTCGATGCGTCCTAGTAGGGGACGGTGTCCTTGAAGGTCTGGAGGACCTTTTTCACGCGCTCTGAGAGTTCCGGCGTCATCACCGGGGTCGCCTGGATTTCGGCCATCAGGTCGCGTTCATTGCTGCCGAGGTACTTGCGGAGTTCGTTTTCGAAGGCACGGACCTTGCTCACCGGCACGTCGTCGAGGGCGCCGCCGGTGAGAGCGTTGATGACGACCACTTCCTCGGCGAGGCTGAGCGGGGTGAACTGGTCCTGCTTCAGCACTTCGGTCGCGCGCTGGCCACGTTCGAGCTGGCGCCGGGTGGCGGCGTCGAGGTCACTGGTGCCGAACTGGGCGAAGGCGGCGAGTTCTCGATACTGGGACATGTCGCCTTTGAGTCCGCCGGAGACCGACTTCATCGCCTTGGTCTGGGCCGAAGAACCCACGCGGCTGACGGAGAGGCCGGTGTTGATTGCCGGGCGGATACCGCTGTTAAAGAGGTCCGACTCCAGGTAGATCTGGCCGTCGGTGATGGAGATGACGTTCGTCGGGATGTAGGCCGAAACGTCGTTCGCCTGCGTCTCGATGATGGGGAGTGCGCTGAGGGAACCGCCGGCTTCGAGGCGGGCGGCGCGTTCGAGAAGGCGGCTGTGGAGGTAGAAGACGTCGCCCGGGTAGGCCTCGCGCCCGGGAGGGCGGCGGAGGAGGAGGGACATCTGGCGGTAGGCCCAGGCGTGCTTGCTCAGGTCGTCGTAGACAATGAGGGCGTCGCGCCCAGACTCCATGATCTCTTCGCCCATGGTGCAGCCAGTGTAGGGAGCGAGGTACTGGAGGGCTGCCGAATCGGAGGCATTGGCGGCCACGACGATGGTGTGTTCCATCGCCCCGTTTTCCTCGAGGATACCGACGACCTGCGCAACCTTGGCGGCCTTCTGGCCGATGGCGACGTAGATGCAGACGAGGTCGCCGCCCTTCTGGTTGATGATGGTGTCGAGGGCGATGGCGGTCTTGCCGGTCGAGCGGTCGCCGATGATGAGTTCGCGCTGGCCGCGCCCGATTGGGAACATCGCGTCGATTGACTTGATGCCCGTCTGGACGGGCTGGTTCACGCTCTTGCGGAGGGTGACGCCGGGAGCGATGCGTTCGATCGGCCGGGTCCGCGTCGTGTTGATGGGGCCTTTGCCGTCGATCGGGTTGCCGAGCGGGTCAACCACGCGGCCGATCATGGCGTCACCGACGGGGACTTCGATGACGCGGCCGGTGGAGCGGACCTCATCGCCTTCCTTGATGTCGGAGTAATCGCCAAGGACCACGGCGCTGACGGATTCCTCTTCGAGGTTCAGCGCGATACCCATGGAGCCGTTTCCGAACTCAAGGAGTTCGGAGAGCATGGCGCCAGACAGGCCGTGGATGCGGGCAACGCCGTCGCCCGCTTCGATGACGGTACCGACATCGGTGGCGGCGACGGAGGTGCCAAAGCCCTCAATCTGCTCCCGCAGGATGGACGCAATCTCTTCAGCGCGTACTGCCATTCCGGCCTACCTCTTCTTCCAACTCAATGAGTCCGCCCGCCTTAGCGGGCGCCCTCCAGCTCGCGGCGGAGCCGCTTGAGCCGGGATTTGACGCTGCCATCGACCAACCGGTCTCCGACTTTGACGACGACGCCCCCGATGATGCCGGGGTCGACCACGCTGGTGGCGCGAACGTCTTTGCCGAGCGATGAACTCAGGCGCGAAGCGATCGCGTTCAGTTGGTCGGACGAGAGCTCCACCGCGGTGGTCACCTGGGCGTGGGCGATGCCTTCGTTCTCATCGGCCATGCGCGTGAACGCACTGGCCACTGCGGCGGCATCGAGCGAGCGCCCCTTCTGGACGAGCAGCTTCGCCAGGTTCAAGACCATCGGCGAGACGGCGAGCGTCCTTTCGACCATGGCCAATCGCGTCTCGATAGGGAGGCTGGCGTTGGCCAACACCGGCGCGAGCTGCGAATCCGCCAGGACTGCCGCGACATCCGCGAGTTCGGCCCGCCAGGTGGCGAGGGTACCCGAATCCCTGGCGATGCCGAAGGCTGCCTGTGCGTAGCGTTTGGCCGCGGCGACGTCTGCCATCGTTAGTTCCCGCTGAAGTTCGACTCGGCGAGGGTCTCATCGATGACGCGCTGATGAGACTGCCGGTCGAGCGACTGGTTGATGACCTTTTCGGCTGCTTTCACCGTGATATCGGCAAATTCGCCCCGGAGGTCCGAGATGGCGCGGTCGCGCTCTTGCTGGATCTCGATGCGGGCCCGTTCGAGGGCGGCATCACGATCCTTCGCCGATTGCTCGCGGGCATCGGCCTGGATGCGCGTGGCAATGCCCTGGGCACCAGCCACGATCTCCTGGCCTTCCTTGCGCGCGGTATCGAGTTGCGCCTGGATGTTCGCCTGAGCCGAGGCAGCCTCGGCGCGAGCGATTTCCGCGGCGTTCAACCCTTCAGCGATCTTCTGCTTCCGCTCATCGAGCATCTTCAGGATGGGCTTGTAGGCCACCAGCCTGAGCACGAAGAGCAGGACGAAGAAGTTCACGACCTGCGCAATCAGCTGCGGAAGGTTGAGACCCAGTGCTTCGACTGCCTTGTCCATGCGGAACCCCTGCCGGCATAGGCCGGGACTAGATGACGAATGCGATGATGAGGGCGGAAAGCAGGGCGTAAATGCCGATGGCTTCCGCGAAGGCGACGCCGAGGATCATGTTGGTCTGGATGGCGGCGCGGGCCTCGGGGTTGCGGCCGAGGGCTTCCATTGCCTTGCCAACCAGCATGCCGATGGCGAGGGCCGGCCCGATGCCGCCGACGGCCATGGCGATGGCTGCGCCAATTGCCTTGGCGCCGTCGGTCTCGAGGATGACCAGGAACGGCAGAATGCTCAGAAGGTCCATGACTGACTTGCCTCCGTTGCACCCCTGCGGGTGCGATTTCGAATGACTATTGCGAACAGGCCTTAGTGGGCCTGGACTGCCCCTGATTGGTGCGCCGGAGTGTGATGGGCGTCGGCTTCGCCGCCTTCGTGCCCATCGTGGTGTTCTTCTTCGCCGTGGTGCTCGACCGCACCGACCGCGAAGACGAGCGTCAGCAGCGCAAAGACTGACGCCTGGATGAAACCGACGAATAGCTCCAGCCCATAGATGACGTCCACGAAGAGGAACGGCATGAGGAAGGTAAGCATCAACACGAGCACTTCGCCCGCGAAGATGTTGCCGAAGAGGCGGAAGCAGAAGCTGATGACGCGGATGAACTCGGAGAGGAGTTCGAGAATACCGACGAACGACATGATGCCGTTGAGGTTGAAGAACTTCTTGAGGTAACCCGGCCCGAGGGCCTGGAAACCCCAGAACTCGATGCAGAGGAAGGCGATGATGCCCATGGCGAGGGTGTTGTTCACGTCACTGAAGGTGCCGCGGAAGAACGGGATGACGAGACCGAGCTTCTTGCCGGGGAACTCGATACTTTCGACGCTGGCGTGGAGGGCCTCGCTCGGGATGGCATGGTGGCCGCCGGCGTGGGCTTCGCCTTCACCGTGTGAAGCGTCGGCAAGATGGACCTTAGGGGCTTTCGGGGCAGCTTCGAGAGCAGCGATGGCCGCCTCGACGTCTTCTTTCGCGGGCGCGCCGTGCTCGGCGCCTTCAGCCGCGTGGGGCTCGAAATCCGTGAATGTCTCGGCAAGGAAGATGATGTACCGGTCGGTGGCGATGCCGGCGGTGTCACCTGCCTCGACTTCGAACTCAACGGCCGTGGTGCGTGGCATCGCGACGGTCATGCCGCCGCTGTCTTCCATGAGCCATGCGCCCTGCTTGTCGCGATCCTCGAAGGGCGTGCCAATTTCGTCCTGTTCGGCGATCGTCTCGAAGATGTGGTGGTTCACGTCTTCGGTCTTGCCGACCGCATTGAAGAACGGGAAGAGGCCGAACCAGTTGTTCATGATCACCCAGATGAAGATCGTGGCGATGACCATGAAGAACTTTCGGCCGTTCTTCTCGCCTGCGATTTCTTCGACCTGGCCAAGGAGGAAGCCGAAAACGGCTTCGATGAAGTTCTGGGCACTTCCGGGCATGAGCGTAATGGAGCGCGTGCAGAGCCATGCGATGAGCACGATCAGGGCGAGCACGATCCACGAAGTGAGCAGGGTATTCGTGATGTTCAGCGGGCCGATGGCCCAGAGTTTCTCGGCGGGGACGATGATTTCCGGCTGCGGCCCTTGCGCGATGAAGAGGCCTACCGCCAGGAAAGCGATGACGGCGATTGCACCACCAGCGATGTAGACAGCTTTCAAATCAGCCCTGCTCTGGATCTGTGTAACTCACTTTGCGGATGAACGGCAGCAACATTCGGTAGCCACCGACCGCCGCAACAGCCAGCCCAACGACGATCCCAATCAGTGTGCATGTGGGCTCGAGACCGGTTTTCTCATCGGCCCACTGGCCGATAAGGACTCCGAGGATGAGCGCGATGGCGAAAAACCACCCTGCGCCGAGCAGTGAAGCAGATGGCACTATCCAACTGCCCACGTGCGCCTCCCCGGGGGCGCCCGGACTCCAGACCCCGCGCATCATAGGAGGATTGTGACGGAATGCGCAAGCGGAACCGGGACCCTTTCGGCCCCAATGTTACGCCTTTTTGGAATCGGGATTAGCCCCTGGGCTGGTCGAAATCATCGAGATCTAATCCTTCGATGAAATCCTTGAATGCACCGAGGCGTTCGAGTTCGGCGGGATCGACGGGACGCCCACGTTCGGGACGGGATCCGCCGACACCGGCAGGCTGGTTCTCTTCTTCGAGGACGACTCCTGCGCGGTCGAGGACGGAATCCTCGACGAAGATCGACGCCTCGGTCCTGACCGCGAGCGCGATGGCATCGGAGGGGCGGGAATCGACCTCCATGGTTTCGCCGTTCACTTCGAGGACGATGCGCGCATAGAACGTATCGTTCGAAAGGTCGCTCACGACGATGTAGGCGACGCGCGCGCCGAGCTGCTCAATGAGGTTGCGAAGGAGGTCGTGAGTGAGCGGGCGGGCGACAGACACATCCTGGAGGCGGACGGCGATGGCGTCGGCTTCGGCGGGGCCGATCCAGATGGGGAGGTAGCGATCTGAATCCTTTTCGCGAAGGATGACGACGCGCTGGTAGTTCATCAGGCTGAGCCGGATGCTCTCGATGCTCAGCTCTTTCACAGCCTTGTCCTCCGGGGAAGTTGGGCTCCCTTGGATGGATGATAGGTTCGGCCGGATCAGGGAGTCAATGAAGTGAATCAGGCCGGCGTGCCGCGCCCGGAAAGACCGGTTTCCTTCGGCTGCCGGAGATTCATGAAGGCGATGGCGCCAGTGACGCCCGCGACGAGCGCCATTACCGGCGGTACCCCGATGACATCGCTCAGCGCACCCGCAGCCAGGACGGGCAAGGACGAGGCGAGGGCCGCCATCGCCGCCTGCGTAGCGCCGACCCGGCCGCGCAGGTGAATCGGTACGCGGTCGTCCATCACGGTCTGGCCCGCGACGTTGACGACGGAGTAAGAAAAGCCGAGAGGCAACATCAACACCATGGCCATCACCCCGCCGCCATCGAACTTGCCGATCTGGACGTCGTTCAGCCAGGAGAAGTAGGCGTAGCCGCCGAGGAAGTCGGCTTCGGTGTTCACGAAGGCGAGCAGGGCGAGGAGCACAACGAACGAGAAGAAACCCACCGAGCTGAGAAAGGCGTGAGGCACGCGGTGGGCCAGGAAACCGGCGACGCGGAGCCCAAGGACGACACCGATGGCCCCCGGCATGAGGATGACGGCGCCGATATCGACCGGCAAATCGAGGATTTCACTGATATAGGCGGGGATGAGGCCGCTGAGGATGATGATGGCGGTAGACAGGAGCGTCAGTTCGATGGCGGCGTGCATTACCCGAGGGTCGGCCCGCATGGCCCGCCAGCCGGTAAGCCACCACGAACCGGGCACGTCCCCGCCAATTTCCTGGCGGTGAGACGAACTCGTCCGCCCGATCCACCAGACCTGGACGGCGGCGAGAGTGAAGAGACCGGCACAGATAGCGAACAACGCGCGCGGGCTATCGAAGAGGCGGAGGACGACCGGGGTGAGCACTGCCAGCCCGACGAGCTGCGCCGCTCCGCCCACGCCCTGGGCGATGGCGTTCGCCCTCGCCAGTTCGTGCCGGGCGACGATCGACGGGAGGATGGCGCCTTCGGCGCTGGAGGCGAACTGGGTGGCCGTGGCGAGCAGGACCGCGACCACGTAGTACGAGGCGACGCCTCCCTGGTTCCGGAGGAAGTAGAGGCAGATGCCCGCGCGGACGAGGTCGCCCAGGGAGACGAGGAGGCGCTTGGGGAGCACGTCGGCGGCGGTCCCGGCCACGATCCCGGCCACCGTGGCGGGGACGACGAGGGCGAGCACGAGGAGTGAACTGAGGAACGCCTTGCCAGTCTCCTCGACGATGAGGAGGACCAGGGCGAAGTTGATGGCATTCTGGGCGACGCGAGAGGAGAAGCGCGTGTAGTTGAGGACCCGGAACGGGCGCTGCTGGAGGAGGGGGACCGGACGAACCGGGGCGGCTTCAGGATTCACGCGGGACGAGCGCCTTCATCCGGGATTCGAACTTGCGGCGCTCGAGGACGACGCGGCGCTGGCAGGTGAGGCACTCGATGCCGATATCCGCGCCGGCGCGGAAGACCTTCCACTCCCAACCTCCACACGGGTGTTGCCGCCGCATACGGTACACCTCGCCTTCGGAAATCTCGGGGATCATGGGGAAGTGGCGGCAGCGGCGCGGAGCTCATCTCGCAGCTCGCGGGCAGCGGCTCCGGCAGCGTCGGCAAAGCCGACTCCCTCGCCGGCGTAAAGAATCGAGCGGCTGGCATTCACCACCATCAAGCCCGGCACGTATCCGGCGGCCCGGACCACGTCATCCGGTTTGCCGCCCTGCGCACCGACGCCAGGGACGAGCAACGGTGTCCCGGGCACGAGGCGCCGCACATCGGCCAGTTCCGCCGGGGCCGTGGCTCCGACGACGAGGCCGACGTTCGGGGACCAGCTCGTGGCTGTGAGAGCAACCTGCTGGTAGAGCAGGCGGCCGTTCTCCAGGCGCTGCTCCTGGAATTCGCGAGCACCGGGATTGGACGTTCGGCAAAGCACGAAGACGGCCTTCTCGGGGTAGGCGAGGAACGGGGCGATGGCGTCGCTGCCCTGGTAGCCGTTCACCGTGGCGCAATCGAATCCCCATGACTCGAAAAGGGCGCGAGCGTAGGCTTCGGCCGTATTGCCCATGTCGCCGCGCTTGGCATCGCAGATCACCGGGATGCCCGCCGGGATGGCCTTCAACGTCTGTTCGAGGGCGTGCAGCCCCGGGATGCCCCACTGCTCGTAGAAGGCGATGTTCGGCTTGAAACAGGCGGCGAACTCGGCGGTGGCCTCGACGATAGCTGTGTTGAAGGCTGCGACGTCTTCCACCCGGTGCTTGCGGAAGTCCGGGTCGAGGCCGACGCAGACGAGGGAGTCCACGGCCCGGCTGCGGGCTTCCAGTCGTTCAAAGAACCTCATCTCGTCGCCTCCATGACCGTGTGTTCGAAACCGAGGCGTTGCATCGCGGCCTCGAACGCGTCCCTATCGCCGGTGACAATCAGGTTCAGCGCACCCGATCGGCCGGGCTCCGCCCGCATCTCGGTCTCTTCCAGGACCTGCGCCGAACGGCGGGCTACAGCCTCGCTCGTGTCGATGATTTCGACTCCCGGGAAGAGCGCCGCGATATCGGCGGCAAGGAAGTGGTAATGGGTGCAACCGAGGACGACGGTATCGGCGCCGGCTTTCACCTGGGGGCCGAGCAGCCGTTCGAGCGTCTCCCTCGCCCGGGCTGTGCCGGCTTGTCCGGCTTCGACCAGCGCGGCAAGCCCTGTACCGGTGACGGCCGTGACGGTCGTCCCCCGGGCAAACTCATCGACCACGCGGGCATACAACTCGCCATCGAACGTTCCCTCGGTGGCGAGGATGACGACGCGCCCGGAACGGGAGCGAAGGGCAGCGGGTTTCACGCCGGGGACCATGCCGACAAACGGCACCGGGAAGGCCTTGCGAAGATCGCTGATGGCGGCCGCGGAGGCCGTGTTGCAGGCCACGACGATGAGCTTGACGTTGCTCTCGAGCAGGCGGCGCGTGAGTGCGAACGAACGCTTCCGGACTTCCGCCGCGGGGCGCGGGCCGTACGGAAACCAGGCTGTATCGGCCAGGTAGACGACATCCTCTTCCGGTGTGATGTCCCGGAAGGCCCGGAGGACGCTCAGGCCGCCAACGCCTGAATCGAACATCCCCACCGGGCGGTTATCCATCGGCTGAGAACGATACCACGGGCGGTGCGCGAAAGGCCCCGCGACGCGATGCTGCGGGGATGGTTGAACAGATTGATATTGCGATGACTCCGGCGGAAGCGGAGGCGAAGGAACCGGGCGCCACCTACATCGTCGTCGACGCGGTACGGGCGACGACGACGATCGCTGCGCTCTTCCACCGGGGATTGCGGCGCCTGCGAGTTGTGGGGGGATCGACGAAGCACGGCGGTTGCGGGCCGCGGGTGACGTGATCCTGTTCGGCGAAGAAGGCGGCCTTCGCCCTTGGGGCTTCGACTACGGGAACTCGCCTGCCGAAGCTGCGACGCTCGATTTGGAGGGCCGTGAGGCGATCCTGATGACTTCGAACGGGACGAAGGCCCTGTGCGCGGTGGCCAACCTGGGACTGACGGCGGCAGGAGCGCTCGTGAACCTGACGGCGATAGCGGCATTCGCGGAAACGCACCGGCGCGTGGTGGTGGTCTGCTCGGGAAACGCCGGAGCGCGGACGTTCTCGCTTGAGGACTTCGCGGCGGGCGCGTGCATCGTCCAGCTCCTTCATCAGCGGCACCCGGCTGCCCGGCTGGGAGACGCGGCACTGCTCGCCATCGAGATGAAGGACCCGGCACGCCTCATCACTCGGTCGGAGCATGCGGACGTGATGCGCCGCCTGCAGTTCGACCGTGACCTCGCGTTCGTCATGAGCGTGGACCGGGCGCCGTGCGTGCCGCTGATAGTGGAACACGGCGAAGGCTGGGCCGTGCTCGAGGCGCCCGGATCCTGACACTCAGGGCTGAGGCTGGTTGGCTTCGTGCTGCCAGCGGCGGCGAAGATCCTCGATCGTCCGCACATCAGGTTCGCGACCGGCGTAGCGAGCGGCTTCGAAAGCGCGTGTTATGTCGTCTGTGACTGGCGATGCGAAGGTGGTCCTCAGTTCCGGGGCGAACTCGCGCGCGGTCTCGCCATCCGGACGGGAGTGGCCGGCGCGTTCGGCCCGTTCGAGGACTTCAAGATAGAGCCGAGTTGCCTCGGTGGTGGCATAGCCCGGTTCGCGATGGCCCCCGCGGCGGAAGAGCGAGCGGAAGAAGGCGCCGACATCCTGGCGAAGGTCGCCGACGGCGACTGCCTGGCGGTCATCGTCCAGGCGCACGGCGGCGCGTTTGCGAAGGCGCAGGAACACGCTGACGAGCAGCCCGGCGACGGCGAGGAAGACGAGAAGCGCGAAGGTCCGGAGGATGAAGACGCCCGTGCGGCTCGCGGGGGGCTTGTCCGTGTCGTCCGGGTTAGCGGCCTCCCGACTGAGGTCGCTGACGCCCTCCCCTAGCTGGGGGAACGGGTTGGCATCGCCGAACATCGCCGCGAAGAACTTTTCGAGGAGCCAGGCGAACGGCGTGAGGATGATCGTGAGCGTCCACTCGACGGCACTCCCGATGATGGGTCCGATGATCGGCCCCACGAAGGCGGTGAAGATGCCGATGACAATAAGCCCGACCGTCGCGACGGCAGCGGTGCCGGCGAGCAGGATGCCCGCTGTGCTGCCGGCGCGCAGTTCGCCGAAGGTGGCGCCGCTGAGCGAGAGCTGCGCCGAAACGAGCGAGAGGATCGCCATCACGTAGAAAGCCGCGCCGGCGCGGCCGACTTCGCCCGAACGGTCGGTCGCTGCCCCGACGACGACCACCGTCGTGACCAGCGCGAAAGGAATGGCGAAAGAGCGGGGGATAGCCTCCATCTCGATTTCATCACCGGAGCGCAGCGTGGCGCGCGCCCAGGTCGCCAAGAGGAGGATAGAGCCCGTAAGCGCGTGGCCGCCTTGCTCCGTCGTTTGCGATGTCTCCGTGAGGAAGTTGCCGGCCCACGCGAAGTCCCAGACAGCCACGTCGCCGGCCGATTGGACCCGCACGAGCAAGTAGATGAGACCGAGGCCGCCCAGCGCCGTCAGGATGTAGGCCTTGCGGCTGGTTAGCTCGAAGCCTTCCACGAGCCGTGGCAGGCCGTAACCCGCGACGGCGACGATGCAGAATGACCATGCACCGAAGGCGTCCGGGTCCGAAGGCGCATACCCCGCGGCGATGAGTTCGGCGATCGTCGCGAAGATGAAGGCATCGGCGAGGAGAGAGGCGAGGATGGCGAGGCCGGCGATCAATTGAACACCCCCTCACGTTCGAAGGCCCCACCGACCTCGCGCATGGCGATCCCGGCCGGGAGCTGGGCACGCACCCGGTCCGAGGTGGCGATGACGAAGAGGTGATGCCCCTCGTCACGCAGGCGCGCGAGGACGCCTGCCAGCGCGGGCGGCATGAGCGAGGCAATGACGACGAGGGTCGAACCCGCCGGGAGCTTGCCGCTCTCCCGCTGGATTGCGCCGGCGAGGTCGCCCATGGTGAGCGGCTGGATGACGGCGAGTGATTCGAGGATGCGGGTGATCTGGTCGCGGGAACGGGACGGAGGGAGCCGGATCGGCCGGTCCGCATCGGGGAAGGCGCCATTTGCGAGGATACCGACGGCGTAGCGCGCCCCGGCCGCCCAGGCCGCCACGGACGCCGCGACCGAGACGATTCGCTCAAGTTCCTCCTTGAGGTAACCCTCCCAGGAGTGCTCCATCGTGTCGATGTTGACGAGCAGGTAGATCTGCTGGGTGGCGGACGGTTCGTAGACACGGGAGCGGAGGTCACCGGAGCGGGCGGTCGCCTTCCAATCGATCCGGCGGAGCGGGTCTCCGGGGCGGTACTCGCGGAGCCCGGCGATGCGGAGCGGGTCTTCGAAGACGCGGTTACCGCCTTTGCGCTCTCCGAAAGGGCGGTCGGATGGCAGGCCGAGGTCGGCCATCGGCAGGACCCGTGGAAAGACGGTGATGCTCTCGCGCCGGCCATCATCCATGGTGCGCGGAAATGCGCCCAGGAGGTCGGCGGACTTGACCGTGCCAGGCCCGAAGGCGTGGTAGCCGCGTTCGGTTGGCCGGAGGGTGAAGTGCCAGCGATGTTGCTGGTACCAGCCAAGGGAACCACGGCGATGCAGCCACTTGAGGCCGGGGACGGCCGCCGCCCCTAGCGTTTCGCCCTCGACGGGGAGCGCTTCGCCGAGGGCGAAACGCCATTCATACCAGGGGAGCGGCAGCGGCTTCTTGTTGCTGAGTTCGATATCGAGGCCGATTTCCTCGCCGATGAAGGCCCGGCGTTCGCTCGGGTGACGCGTGAGCGTGACGCGGTCGAAGAGGTGTTTGCTCCAATACCGGGCGACCGCGCCGAGGACCACGATGACTGTCCCAATCAGCCCGATCGAAGACTCGGAGGCGCCAAACCCCACGAAGATGAGGAGGATGCCGACCGCGAGCCAGGCGTCGCGAAAGGGCATCGCTACCCCTCGATCGGGACGGGGACGCGCTGAAGGACTTCGGCGAGCACTTCATCGGCGTTGCGTCCCCGCAGGCGCGCCTGGGTGGAGAGGATGAGACGGTGGGGAAGGACGTAAGGAGCCATGGTCTTGACGTCATCGGGAAGGACGTAGTCACGGCCGGAGACGGCGGCGAGGGCACGAGCGGTTCGGAACAACGCAAGGCTGCCGCGCGGGCTGGCGCCGAGTTCGAAGGCGGGGTCTTCGCGCGTGGCCTGGACGATGCGGACAGCATAGCGGCGGACGGCGGGTTCAACGTGCAGGTGGCGGAGGGCGTGCGCCAGGCGCGTCAGTTCCTCGCCGGTGATGACCGGCTTGAGGGTATCCATCGGGTTCTCGCCTTCGAAACGGCGCAGGATCTCGTCCTCCTCGTCCTCGCCGGGGTAGCCGAGCTTGAGCCGGACGAGGAAACGGTCCAGCTGGGCCTCGGGAAGCGGAAAGGTCCCTTCGAGCTCGACCGGGTTCTGCGTCGCCACGACGAGGAAGGGGCTCGGGAGCATTGTGGTGACTCCCTCAACGGTGAGCTGGTGCTCTTCCATGGCTTCGAGGAGCGCCGCCTGGGTGCGTGGGGTGGCGCGGTTGATCTCATCGGCGAGCACGACCTGGGCGATGAGTGGGCCTTCGCGAAATACGAACTCGCCCAACTTCTGGTTGTAGTAGTTGATGCCGGTGATGTCGGACGGCATGAGGTCGGGCGTGAACTGGATGCGCTTGAACGTGCAGCCGAGGGACCTGGCGATAGACTTGGCGAGGGTAGTCTTCCCCAGGCCCGGGACGTCTTCGAGCAGGATGTGGCCTTCGCAGAGAAGGGCAACGAGGGCGAGCCTGACGACATCGGGCTTGCCAACGATCACAGCTTCGACGCTCGCCTGGAGGCGCTCGGCCGTGGATTTGATGAGAGCGACGTCTTCGATGGAGAGGCGGTCGGCGATTGTCACCGGCGGATGGTACCGGTAGGGAGCCGGACAGCGCGAGCTAGGGTGAACGGCGCGGCCTCCGTACACTCGCCCCGATGACCACCGTCGAACGGGTCGAACTCGCCTACAACAACGTCTACTTCGTGAGCGACGGGAGTTCGCTGGTCGTCATCGACACTGGCCCGGACTACCGCGGCGCCCGCGAAGCGATCAGCGATGCGCTTCGCGGCCGAACACCCGACATCGTCGTTGCAACGCACGGCCACCTGGACCACGCGGGACTGGGAAAGTGGTGGCAGGAACGCGGTTGCGCCGTCCTCCTGGGGCGGGACGACATGCCGCAGACGATGGGACAGAGCGACCGCGACATCGACCTGATGGCGGCGTACCTCGAGCACATCGGCGCGCCGGAGGCCATCAAAGCGGAGGCGATTGCCGCGTTGGATGCGCGGCGCCGCTGGGCCTCCGAGATGCGTACATCGAAGGCGTACATCGACGCACGCGACGGCCGCTGGCCGACCGCCCTTCGGTACGAGCCGTTTGAGCCGCTGAGGACCATCACTGAGCCGACGAGTTTGGCCTGCGGTCTGACCGCGCAGCCAAGTCCCGGGCATACGCCTGGGAACCTCGTTGTCGTCCAGGCGGAGGAGGGATGGCTGTTTTCCGGGGACCAGCTCCTCCCGGAGATCACACCGACGCCGGCGATCCAGTTCCACGCGGGTGCGCGGTTCGCGAGCCTGCCGCGCTTCCTCGAATCGCTGCGGACCTTGCGAGCGGAGTTACCGGGGAACGCGCACGGCTTCCCGGGCCATGGCGAGCCATTTGCGAATGTCGACGAGGTGATTCGGGCGAACCTCGAGCAGGCTGAACAGCGCTCTACCCGGTTGATCGAGGAATTGCGCCAGGATGGAGCGATCACGCTCTATGGGCTGGCCGAGCGAATGTACCCTCGCGCCCTCCGCCGGCGCTTCTGGCAGATCGTCGCGACGATCCAGGGACAGCTCGACTTGCTGGAGGAAGCCGGCCAGGCTGCATACGCGGAGGGCCGGTGGTCGACCTGAGCGTCAGGCCGCGGCCAGCCCCGTCTCGGGCACGAGCCGCCTGTGGTCGACCCAGAGCGTGAGCCTGTCGCCGCGACGGAGGACGCCGTTGAGGTACGCCAGTTCCGAGGTCTTCCCGGGCGCCGCGACCGGCTGAAAGTCCTCGCGTGAGACGGTGACTACCTCTTCGACGGCATCGACGAGCAAGGCCACCGGCCCTTCAGCGGACTCCACGAGGATGAACCGCGCCTCGGGATTGGACTCGGGGACCGGGACGCCGAACTTCCAGTGCAGGTCGAACACCGGCACCACGTGCTTGCGGACATCGGCGAAACCCAGGACACCCCCGGGCGCGCCGGGAGCGGCGGTCACGGGAAGGATCGGCAAGATTTCGTCGACCGACTCGATATCGAGGCCGTAGTGCGTTTCGCCGACGCGGAACAAGACGAGTTGCCTGGGCGGGCGCAGGACTGCGACTTCAGCCATGGGTTCCTCCAAGTAGTACCGAGATCATCGGCCGGCGGATGTCTCTCGCTTAGCGCGTGAGGCACTTTGTTACTATGAGGGCGTGAGCTTCGCCGAGGCGGCAACGCAGCGCCTGGAAACGATCGGTTTTCGCTCGACGGCGCCGCGGCGGGCGGTGCTCTCCGCCATCCAGGACGCCCCGGGGCCATTCACGATCGAGGACCTCCTGGCCGAACTCCCGTCGGTTGGCCGGGCGACGGTGTTTCGGACGATCAAGCTCTTGCAGGAACTCGAACTGGTCTGCCGCGTACCGCTTGAGGACGGGACGGCCCGCTATCAACTCTCGGAAGGCGGGCACCATCATCACCTGGTCTGCCGGACATGCGGCGCCGTCGCGGAGTTCAGCGACCTGGAGATCGACACCCGGATCCAGGAACAGGCGAGCACCCACGGGTTCGCGCTGCAGGGCCACAGCCTTGAGCTCTACGGGCGCTGTCGGGACTGCCGGCGACGGTAGGGAGTTCCCCGCCGATGCACGGCTCAGGTAGGCTTCTCACCGGGCCGGGGTGGCGGAATGGCAGACGCAGCTGGCTTAAACCCGGCGGCCGCAAGGCGTGTGGGTTCGAATCCCTCCCCCGGTACCACCTGGAGGCGCAGAAGTGCCAGACGGAAGCGAATCCGCGGCTCAGTGCCCGGATCGAACGGCCGTGAAGTCATCTCGCGGGGCCGCCAGACGGCGGCGGAGGCGCCTGAATACACGGCGAAGTCCTTCGAGTGGAACCTGCCGTGGACGATCCAGTTCCCACATGCACTCGAGGTATGTCGGAAAATCGGCGGCCTTGCGGTACAGGCTGCGACCGGAAGAGAGACGAGCGTAGCGGGTTAGGTACCGGAGGACCTGGAAGCCAGCGCCGTATCCAGCTTGCTGGGCCCGGAAATCGAGCCGCTGGAGGCGGCCCGGCGGCACTCTCCGGAGCTCCTCAATTGTTGGTCCAGGGATCGAAGGTTCGTAGTCAGCGGCGAACTCGAGTGCCGCGGCCATCGACAGAGTGACGCTGCGTCGGACTGACTGGCGGACCAGGTACTCCCAGTCGAAAGCGCGTCCCGCCGCGCGCACGACGACCACGGTGTCGACGACCCAGCGTAACGAAGGCACCGGGTCCCAACGCGTGCCGTGGACACAGGCGTTGATGACGTGGTCTTCCGAACGAAGAGTCGTGAGAGCGTCGTCGCCGACGCGTCCCTTCGCGAGATGCTCGAAGAGGCTGGAGTCGACATCTGGCCAGCAGTTCTCCTCGAGCATATACCGGTGGAGGTCGACTTCGACGCTGTCGGGGCTGGCCAGGGGCAGCGCGTGGAAAACCCTGATCCGGCGAAAGTAGTCTTCTCGGTCTCCGCGCAGGGGTTGCCATCCGGCATTGAGGAGCGCGCCGGCAGCCTTCATGAAGCCCGGCGGACGGATGAGCAGATCGACGTCGTGCATCGGGCGGAGTGCGGGTTCGGGATAGGCGGTGGCGATCAGCCCGAGGCCTTTGAGCGCGATAGGCTCCACACCGGCTGCGCGAAGCGTCGCTACCGCGCGCAACGCTGCGCTGACCGCGAGGCGGTTGCGGTACCACGCCTGGCGATAGATCCCCTTCAACTGGCCGAGCTCGTCCTCGCCCAGGCCGGCATCCTTCAGATTCCGGTAGACCATGGGCAGGTTGCGGAAGGTCGCGGCGTCCATCGCGTCCAGGCTGCCGGTGAGATCCTGGAGCCGCCGCCATGCTTCAAATGCGGCGGGCGCGGGGAGCAGCGCCGCGCCGAGCGCCGCCCGCTGCGTTGGCGTCGGCTCGCGCAGCTTCACGAGCCGCGTCGCCTTTCAAGGGCTGCGCGGAGCACGCGGGCGTAGTCCACTCGCGAGCCTGACTCCGTGATGCCGGTGTTGGACGTGTGGATGCGCCGCCGCAGGGTCACGTCCGGGATCGTCTCGACACGCAGGCCCGCTTCCTGCGCGCGGGCCCACCAGTCGATGAACTCGCCGACTTTGATGTCTTCGCGGAAAGGGCCGACGCGATCGAAGCCGGCCCTGCGGAACAGGCCGGAGCCGGCGACGAAGCCTGGCGTCGGCTCTCGTTCTCCGGTGCGTTCGCCAAACTCGATGACCTCGCCGAAGACCACGTCGGCGCCGGATTCGCCGGACCGGGCGAGCAAAGCAGCGAGGCGGCCCGCGGGCCAGATGTCATCGGCATCCAGGAAGGCGAGGAATTCACCACGAGCCGCAGCGATGCCGGTGTTGCGTGCGACACCGATGCCGCCGTTCTCTCGCCGCAAGAGGGCAACGTCGGGGTACTGCAGGGCGACGGCGGCAGTTTCATCGGTCGAACCATCGTCGACCACGATGACCTCGCCTGGGGCGACCGTCTGGGCGAATACGCTCTCTATGGCCTCAGCGAGAAATCGCGCGGCGTTGTAGGCGGGAATGACGACCGAGACGGTTTCACCGGTCATCTGATCGCCCTCCGGGCGCGCTTGCGCTCAACGGACTCTCGGAGAATGTCGAATACCACGCGCCTGTTCTGGATCAGGCCGGTTGCGTTGGCGCCATGGATGTGGCGCTCGAGGCCTATTTCCTCGGCCACCAGATGGCTGATCCCAAGGTCCCAGGCGCGTGACAGCCATTGGGTGTCCTCGCCGAGGGAACGCGCTTCGTCGAACCCGCCGACCCGTTCGAAGACCGCCCGGCGCACAAGCCAGGCGGAAGGCTCGTACGCGGTGACCGCCGAGCCGTCGGTCGGGCCATAAAACCACTCCGGGATGTCGACGGAGAAGCGGTGTATCACGCGACAGAGGACAAGGCCCGCCTCGGGACATGCCTCGCCGAGCGCGACCTGTTCAGTAAGCTTCCGCGGGAACCAGCGGTCATCCGCATCGAGGAAGGCGAGCCACTCGCCCGCGGAAGCTGCCACCGCCAGATTCCTGGCGCGAGAGACGCCCCCTTTTTCCAGGCGCAGGCAGCGGACGCCAGGGAACGACTCGGCCACCTCAGCGGAGCCATCGGTCGACCCGTCGTCAGCGACGATGACCTCGATCGGGCGGTACTCCTGGGCGAAGACGGACGCGAGCGAATCGGGCAGGAAGTGCGCTCCGTTGTGCACCGGGATGATGACGGAGACGAGGGGGTTCATTCGAGGGCGGTCGACCTCTCGGCAAGGAAGTCCCGGATAGTCTCCGCTATTTCGCGTCGCTCCGTCCCCAGCTGAAGCGAGAAGCATGGGATTTGGCGAACGAGCCGGCCCATCGTTGCCAGCCCCTCACGGTCGGCCGAGGCCATCTGGAGCAGCGTGCTCGGGGCGAGGGCCGCCAGGGCAGCTGCCGGGCCAGCCGGGGCTATGACCGTCCGCTTCTCGCCCGTTATTCGCGGCACGAACACCGCCGAGAGGGTGCGGCTCATTGGCAGCAGGTCTCGAAATGCCGGGTAGAGGATGGCGACTCCCTTCTCGGGCGCCACGCGATCCCGGTTCACGACGAAGGCGTCGAGTTCGGGGAAGCGCGCAAGTTGGGCGTCATGGAGCTTGGCGGCCGCGTAGACCGAGTGCACCCGCGGCTCATCACCGAGTTCGAGCAAGCAGTGATCGTCGCCGAGGTACTCCAGCCCTGCGAGGAGGCAGGAAAGAGCCGTGCTGGACTTACCGGAACCGCTGGCGCCGACGATGAGCGCAGCGTGACCCGCCCATGCGACCGCGGCCGAATGGAGGAAGACCATGCCGCGCTCGGCCATCGCCCAGGCGATGATCGCGCGGAAGCCGCCCGCGATATCGCCGTATGTCAGGCTGGAGGCGGCCGGGACCCAGTAGATCCCGGCCTGAGTTCGCGAGTCGAACACCGTCAGGCCGGGATCAGGGCGAAAGTAGGTCCAGCGTTGGCCGCCCCCTTCGCTCATGGCCGGGAGGCTCTGGGCGTAGACCGTGCCCGGCGTGGGGAGTTCCTTCGGGAGCCCGATGCCTGTCGACTCGCTGTCCCAGGCGCGCACCGTGGTGGCGGCAGGGCCACCGGCGGTGCGGAGGTGTTCGAACGGTGCGCCGAGGCGCGGCAAAAAGGGCCGAACCGGCAAATTCGAAGAGCAGGCGCACGCCACCAAGGACAACGGGCATGGGCACAATCCCGCCCGCCGCCGCGACAGCTCGCTCGAAGCTTCCCCAAAGACCGGATAGGGATCGCCCGGAAACGGCGACGGCTGGCCTTTCACGGCATCACTCCGCGGCGGCGCCGGGCTTCGCCTTCGGCCAACCGGCCTCTTCGACATCGTGGATGGGGTCGAGGAGGAGGAGTTCCTGCATATCGGTGTATTTTTCGAGCACCGGCTCTCCCGGGACCACGGTCACGAACGGCGGCGGTTCGACGGGCTTCGTCCGCGGGCGGATGAGGCTCTCGGCGAGGAGGTGTTCCACGAAGTCCGCGACGGCGGGCCTAGCGGCCTGGAGCAAGCCGGACGTCTCGAGAGCGGTGGAGCCGGCTGCGATGAGTTGCCACGCGGCGTCGCCGACACCGCGGGAGCTGTAGTAGGCGCCGGTGCCAAGGTGGACGATCAGCACTTCGCCATCGACGCTCTCATCGACGACATCGGGTTTGTTCACTTCGTAACGCGAGTCGAGGGGCATCACAGCATCCTAGCCGAGCGGCGCGGTCGGAGCACCATTCTCGCCCAGGTTTCGGTCCTCCAGGCACGGGGCCGTGGAGCCTTCGGTTGTGCGATGAAGGCGAGCCAGTGCGTGCGGCGCGCCTGATTCAGGCTGCCGGCGCCTCGATGCCGTAGCGGAAGTAGCGGGCGCCATAACGCTCGAACTCGGCCTCCCGCCGCATGCCGACCTTTTCGGCCACTCGCTGAGAGGCGACGTTGCCGACGCGCATCAGGCTGACCAGCCGCGGCAAGCACAAGACCTCGAAGGCGTAATCGCGCACCGCGGCTGCTGCTTCGGTGGCGAAGCCCTGGTCCCACACGTCGCTACGGAAGTCATAGCCGAGTTCGGCCACGGTCTGGCCCTCGATCTCCATCCGCTCCAGCCCGCAGTCGCCAACCAGGCGGCCGCTGGCCGTCTCGACGACGGAGAACAGGCCGTAGCCGAACTGCGACTGGTGGTCCAGGTTGCGCTGCAGCCATCGTTGCATCTGCGCCGGCGTGAGCGGCTCGCTGTCGAAGGAGGCCATCACCCGGGGATCGCTGAAGATCTCGTGTAGCGCGTCGAAGTCGTCGGCCTGCATGGGCCGTAACTGCAGGCGGTGGGTCTTGAGCGTGGTTGTTGTCTTCGTGGTTGTTGTCTTCATCGAGTCATGACGCGAACGATGCCCACCGGCCAGCACGTCGCCTGGCAAGAGCAGCTCGGCCGTTCCAGCTTCGACGAACGGCGCAACTGGGTTATCAGAGGAGAAAAATGAGGGTCGGCGCCGGGTGTCTGAAGGACGCGGGCGGGCGCGCCTCCTCCACCCAGTCGGTAGGCCGGCGGGTCGAGCACCTGTCCTGGGAGAGGCGCCGAACCCTCGGCCGGACTATAGGCAGCAGGCGCATTGGAGCGGGGATTCTTATGACGACGGGATTCGTAAACTTTTGGATCAGCCGGCGTGGGGCGCCTTGCCGACTTCGTAGGGGTTGCTTTCGCGGGCGACCTGGCGAAAGCGGTCGAAGTTGGTGTCGTACCGCCGGACATTCGTGGCGCGGTGGATGCCCTGGTGTTCGCAGGCGGACCCGACGGAGCAACTCTGGCAGCAGAACTTGCGGCCGGCCATGAGGTAGGGGGAAGAGCACGCCGCGTGGCACCGGCTGCAGCGCTGGACCTCGTTAGACATCGGGCGATTCCTCGGGGACGGTTCGGTTCGGCCCTATTATGCACACCATCCGGGTCATACAGGAGGGCAGCGGAGTGTCATCCGGCGGGATGAGCCGTTGCCGCTGACGGTCCTCCAGGCTCGCCGCCCGTGCCGGCGAAGTGCGCCTGGAGGTTGGAAAGTGACTGCTTGATCGTCCGCCGCCAGTGCCGCCTGAGAAGCAGGGCGTCAAGTGCTGGACCGAGCAGCGGCAAGGGCAGCTGATACTCCATCCCATAGCTGAACCTCGTGCCTTCTGCGTGCGGCTCAAAACGCCAGGACGTGCGGTGTGCCATGCCACGGACGGAGACCCCGGTCCAACCGCCATTCTCCGCAAAGTCCGCTATTTCCGTCTCAACGGACGCCGGGATGCCCATGAGACTCGCGCGGTAGGCATACCGCGCTCCGTTGCCGCGCTCGATCGCCGTCGTCGGCCGGAAGTCAGACACCCCCTTAAACCATTCGGCCCAGTGTTGCCAATCGGAGGCATACGCGAACACTTCGTTCAGCGGGGCCGCAACGACGATGCTGTCTTCAATCTGCATGACTGCCTACTCGATTGCCAGGATGTCATATTGTCCTACCTTGAGCCACAAAACGGCAATCCTTCGCCAGCGGGCTTCAGCTCGACGACTCGCGCCGCGGCTGGCGCTGAGGCACGATACCCGCATGGTCCACATCAACCGCGTCTACACCCGTGCCGGCGATGACGGTACGACGGCGCTCGGCGGCGGCCAGCGAGTGAGAAAGGACAGCCTGCGCATCGAGGCCTACGGCACCGTCGACGAGTTGAACTCGACGATCGGTGTGGCCGTCGCGGCCGGGCTGCACCAATCGATGCAGGCGACGTTCTTCGTCATCCAGCAGGTTCTGTTCAACCTCGGGTCCGACCTTTGCATCACGGAAGAGGACAAGACGCGGTTCGCCGTGCCCGGGATCGAAGAGCACCACGTGACCGACCTGGAAACGTGGATGGATGGATGGAACGAGCAGCTGGAGCCGCTGAAGAGCTTCATCCTGCCGGGCGGCGACATGGCCGCCGCCCAACTCCACGTCGCGCGCACCGTCTGCAGGCGGGCAGAGCGCTGCACGATCGCGCTTTCGCGGGAGGAACCGGTCGGCCCGAACGTGATTGCGTACCTCAACCGGCTGAGCGACCTGCTGTTCGTAGCATCGCGCTACCAGGCCAAGCTCTCGGGCAAGGGCGACCTGCTTTGGGATAGCCGGGGCTACTAGTGAGCCAGGAGAGCGGAAGGAGGAGACCCAACCATGGAAAGGTTCGTCGGGAAGGTGGGATTCGTCACGGGCGGCGGGACCGGCATCGGATTCGCCTGTGCCGCGGCGATCGTCGAAGGCGGTGGGAAGGTTGTCATCGCCGGACGGCGGGAGGCGCCGCTTCAGTCCGCGGCCGAATTGCTCGGGAGCGCGGCAAGCTTCGTCCAGTGTGATGTGGCGAGAGACGCCGATGTCGAGGCCGCTCTCGAGACGGTGCGCCAGAGGCACGGGGCGCTCCACCTCGCCGTCAACGCGGCCGGCACCGGGGGCATCGGAAGTGTCCTCAACGGACCGGTCGAGGACTTCGAACGGACGCTCCAGACGAACCTGACCGGGGCATACCGGTGCATCCGGGCGGAAGCGAAGCTGATGAAGACTTCGGGCGGTGGGAGCATTGTCAGCATCAGTTCGATTGCGGGTTCGCACACGCACCACTGGATGACGGCCTACTGCGTCTCGAAAGCGGGACTGAACATGCTGACAAAGTGCGCGGCCGACGACCTGGGCGAACACGGGATCCGGGTGAACGCGGTGGCTCCGGGGCTCGTGCCAACGGACCTCGCCGCCGGGCTCGTCGGCAACGAAACCACGGTCCAGGAATACCTCAACCGCATGCCGGTCTCGCGCCTCGGCACGACCGAGGACATCGCGAACTCCGCCGCGTTCCTGCTCAGCGACGAGGCGGCATGGGTGACCGGCCTGGTGCTGCCGACTGACGGCGGCCACCACCTGCGGCAGGGGCCGAACCTGCTGCCGCAATTCCGCCAGTTCCTGCCGGAAGAACGCTGAGACATGGTCCGCGTGGCCACGGCGAGCGATTTCTGCGGGGTGCCCTGACGATGGACCGCGAGGTCCCCGAGAACGTCCGGAAGAGAGCCATCGCGGCGGGAGCCGAGGCCTGGCTCGACGGCCTGCCGGCGCTCGTCGAAGCAATCGAGCGCGGCTGGTCGATCGAGGTCGGGCGTGTGCTCTCCGGAGGGAGCGAGGCGTTCGTTGCCGAAGCCACCCTTGAAGATCAGACGAGGGCAGTCCTGAAGCTGCTCCTCCCGCGCGACGACGACACCGCATGGAACGAGATCTCCGCCCTGCGGATCGCCAACGGGATTGGTTGTGCCCGCCTGTTCCGCGCCGACATCACGCGAGGGGCGCTGCTCGTCGAACGGCTGGGCCCGCCGCTTTCCGAGAGCGGTCTCCCGGCTCCCAAGCGCCTGGAAGTGCTTTGCGACACGGCGATGCGCCTCTGGCGGCCGGCGCCGGATTGCGGCCTGCCGACAGGCGCGGAGAAGGGGCGCTGGCTCGCCGAATTCATCGTCGCGTCGTGGGAGCGTCTGGGGCACCCCTGCTCGAAACGGGCCGTGGACTATGCACTGGAGTGCGTTGAGCGCCGCATCGCCGCGCACGACGACGCACGCGCGGTCCTCGTTCACGGGGATATCCACGAGTGGAACACGCTCCAGGCCGACGACGGCTACAAACTCGTCGATCCTGACGGGTTGCTCGCGGAGGCGGAGTACGACCTCGGGGTGATCATCCGCGAAGACCCGGTGCTAGTCGGTGACCCAAACCCTCGATCACGTGCCCGCTGGCTTGCCGGGCGCACCGGCTGCGATGAAACGGCGATCTGGGAGTGGGCGGTCGTCGAACGGCTATCGACGGGCCTGGTTTGCGCGACGATGGATTACCAGCCGATGGCGCGCGAACTGCTGGCGGCAGCGGATCGGGTCGCTCGCCTGTAGAGACTGGGGCCACCGCCTTAACTTGACACGCCCCCGCGGCACCCTACCCTATCCTCGCCCGTGGACTACACCCACCGCGGACATCAAGGAGAAGTCACGAAATGGCGGAACTCAAGGACAGCGCGGAACAGTTCGGGAAGGACCTGATGAATCAGAACCTCGCCGGCCTCATGATGGCCTTTACCCCGAACGGCATGGGCCAGGCTATGGCCCTCCAGTCCCAGATGGCCGGTGGCCCTCAACCGAGCGGCGCCCCGACGCTCAAGATCGAAATGGGCGCTGTAGAAGGCGAAGACCACCTCGTCGACCTCGTCATGGGCTCTGAAGGCAACGCGGAGACCGTCACGGTCGCGACGCGGTGGAAGGATGTGGCGGGCGCCTGGAAGGTCGACGGCATCTCTCGCAAGGCATAGGCGCGCCACTCAACGATGAAACGAGAAGCCGGGCCGGTATGGCCCGGCTTCTTCGCACCTGAACCACGTTCGGGCTACGATCGCAGTCCATGGCCAAGTCACTGACCGGGTCCAAACCCCTCCCTCCCCACCAGCGCGTCAAGCGCTTCCTCGACGTGGGATGGACCTTCCTCGTCATCTACCTCACGTACAAGCGCATCCAGCGAAACAAGAAGCTGACTCCCGCCCAGCGCGAGAGGCGCCTTTCGCAGGCACACACGAAGAACGCGGAGCGGATCTACGGCCTGGCGACGCGGCTTGAGGGGATGCTGATCAAGACGTGCCAGTTCATCAGCTCGCGTGCGGACGTTGCGCCGACGGAGTACATCGCGGTACTCAGCCGCCTTCAGGACAGCGTCCCGGCAAGGCCGTACTCCCAGGTGGTGGCGGTGATACGGGGCGAGTTCGGCAAACACCCGGACGAGCTCTTCGACGGGTTCACGCGGGCACCGATCGCATCCGCTTCGCTGGCGCAGGTCCACCGGGCACGCACCAAGGACGGTCACGATGTCGCGGTGAAGGTGCAGTATCCGGGGATCGATCGCATCCTCGAGACGGACCTCCGGAACATCGCGATCCTCGTGAAGATCCTCGCTCGCATCGAGAAGAACTTCGACTTCCGCATCATGATGAGGGAACTGAACAAGGACATGCCGCGCGAACTCGACTTCGAGCTTGAGGGACGAAGCTCCGAGCGGGTAGCGAAGGACCTGGCCCACCGCCACGACATCCGTATCCCGAAGGTGCACTGGGCGGAGACACGCCGGCGAGTCCTCACCACCGAGTTCATCGAGGCGACGAAGATCTCCGACATCGAGGCGCTGCTGGCCGAGGGGATCGACCCGAACCAGGTCGCCCTGATCATGACCGAGGCGTACTGCGAGCAGATCCTGGTGCATGGCTTCTTCCATGCCGACCCGCACCCCGGGAACTTGTTCGTGCTGCCCGGGCCCGTGGTCGTCTTCCTGGACTTCGGGCTTTCGAAGGAGCTGCCGGAGTCTTTCCGGTTGAACTACGCGAAGCTGATCACCGCCCTCATCGCACAGGATAATGAGCGAATGGTGAGCGCCTTCCGGGCTATCGGCTTCAAGACGAAGAGCGACGACCCGGAATCGTTGGTGGCGCTGGGCCAGTCGTTCTTCGACTACGGAGGCATGGACAACAAGCCGTACGTCGATGCGGACGTAATGCCCGAAGTGAACGAACGGCTCTCGCGCATCCTGCAGGCGAACCCGGTGACGGAAATTCCCGGCGACATCCTCCTGATCTTCCGCGTGCTCGGGCTGATGAGCGGGCTCCAGAAGCGCCTCGACAGCCGGGTGGACATGGTGGGGACGATCACGCCGTACGCCGAAGAGCAGGCGCAGAAGCTGCTGGAGATGACGCAGGGCGACGCGGCGGGATGAAGCTGGCGGCGCTCGTGCGTAGACTGCGCCGACCATGACTTCGCCTTCGGGCCCCCGTCTCTTCCCGGAATCCGGGCGCGAACTGCGCGCGCACGACCGCGGCGTTCTGCCCTTCGAGCACCTGCGCGAGCTCGTGCGCGAAGGCGTCCTGGCTGCGGAAGATGGAATCGACGAGGCTCAGCTCCAGCCTGCAAGCATCGACCTTCGGCTTGGCAGTTACGCGCTCCAGGTGCGGGCGAGCTTCCTCCCCGGGCGCGGGACGACGGTGCTCGAGGCGGTCGAGGACCTGCTGATCCAGCGCATCGACCTGGAGTGCGGCGCGGTCCTCCAGAAAGGCGCCGTCTACATCATCCCCTTGCTGGAAACGCTCGACCTCTCGGCAAACCCCGGCCTGCTTGCGAAAGCGAACCCCAAGAGCACGACGGGCCGGCTCGACGTATTCGCGCGCCTGATCAGCGACCGTGCCGACCAGTTTGACGTCATCGAGCGCGGCTACGTTGGGCCGCTCTTCGCCGAGGTCTCGCCGAAGACATTCAATGTGCGGGCGAAGACCGGCACCCGCCTGAACCAGCTGCGCTTCGTGCGCGGCCGTTCCGTCTCGTCACACGCGAGCCGGAAGGCGGCCGAAGACGAAGCGCTGGTCTTCGATGAAAACGGCGAGCCGATGAAGGCCACCATAGATAGCGGCATCTGGTTCTCAGTGGACCTCTCGGGCCGAAGCGGCGATGCCACAATCGGCTGGAAGGCGCGAACCGAGACGCCCGTCATCGACCTGGACCGCATCGGTTACTACGACCCGGGTGACTTCTGGGAAGCCGTGCGCCCTTCGCGGCAACTCATCCTGACTCCGGACGCGTTCTACATCCTCGGCTCGAAGGAGCGCGTGCGCGTTCCTCCGACCTACGCGGCCGAAATGCTCCCGTACGACCAGGCGATGGGCGAGTTCCGCGTGCACTACGCGGGGTTCTTCGACCCCGGATTCGGTTACGGCACAGGTGAACTGCAGGGGACGCGGGCCATCCTCGAGGTGCGTTCGCACGAGATTCCTTACGCGCTGAAGGACGGCCAGCGCATTGGGCGGCTGATGTACGAGCGCATGCTGGCCGTGCCGGAGCGTTTGTACGGCGTGAACGCCGGCTCCTCCTACCAGGACCAGGGGCTGGGGCTGAGCAAGCAGTTCCGGCGTTAGGGGCTGCCTACTGGGGCCTCGCCTCGCACCTCATCCTCAGTACAGCCGGGTTTCGATGTCCTTCTGCAGGCCCGCTTCGATCGCCTCGGCCGGCACCTGGAGCTTGAGCTGGTCGCGCATGACGGCCCCGAGGGATGCGAGTTCGGAGGCATCGCCCCATGCGCCGGCGTCCCACAGGTTCGAGCGTACGACGCACTTGGCGCAGTGGAAGAACGCTTCTTCAACAGTCACGGCGATGGCGAGCCGGACGGGGTGGGCTTTCACGGCCATTTCTTCGAGGAGCCACTGGTCCTTCACGAGACGGGCAAAGCCGTTGACGCGGAGCGTTTCGGAGCGGCCGGGGACGAGGAAGTAGACGGAGACGCGCGGGTTCTCCAGGAGGTTCCGAAACGTATCCGCGCGGCCATTGCCGGGCCGGTCAGGGATGGCGAGGGTGTGCTCATCGAGGACACGGATGAAGCCCGCCGGGTCGCCCTTGGGCGAGATATCCATTTTTCCGCCGGCGCTGGTGGTAGCGATCATCGCGAAGGGGCTCTTCGCGATGAATGCGGCGGCATGTGGGTCGATGAACGTGAGCGACTTATCCCACGCGCCTGAGCCACGCGGGGGCGGAATGATTTCGCGCAGCGCATCCTCGCTGCTGATGACGTCGACAAAGGAGACCACGGAAGACTCGCGGCACGAATCGGTGCCCCGGAATCATCGGGATTCCGGGCGCCCACCACAACCCTCCGCCACCGGGTCCGGACGTCAGGCCCTGACCGGAGATCCGCTGGAAGGGGTCTACGGGGGAGCAGTTGACACGCCGCGTAGAGTCACCCCGGTGTAGCGAGAGCCCCGATGCGGAAACGGGCGGCGCTCCGGTGAAGCGATGGCATTCTTCGACCCTACCCGGCCGAGTTACCGGGCGAACCCATACCCCGCCCTTGCACAGTTGCGGAGAGACGACCCCGTCCATTGGAGCGCAGGGCTCAAGGCATGGGTGCCCACGCGCTACGCCGAGTGCTCCGAGGTGCTCCACGACGGCCGGCGTTTCACCACCGACCCAGCCCTGACGGAGGGAGCCCGCGCGGAAGCGATCATTGCACACCGGGCATCGGCGCCCCTCGGGACCGTGCCAACGCTGGGGACAACCTCTGGCGAAGCCCACCGGGAACTGCGCCGGATCGTGAACCCGGTCTTCGCGCCGGCCGCGGTGCGGAAGGCGACGCCGGACATCGTGTCGGCGGTCGGGCGGCTACTCGAACGACTGCCCACCGGCGAAGCGTTCGACCTCATGGAAACCTTCGCGAACCCCCTGCCGAAGCAGGTCATGCTCGGTGTGATGGGCTTCCCGGAAACAGAAGCAGACCACCTTCAACGACTCCTCTCGAATATCGAGGTGGCTCGCTCGAACCCCCGATCCGTGCCGGCAACGATGGCCGCAGCGCGGTCGGCGCAAGCTGAGGCGGCAGCGATCCTGGAACCTCACCTTGCGGGTGGGCCTTCCGGGGAGACGGTCCTCGGCGCCCTCGCCCGCTCCTGGGACAACGGTGGCGGAATGGGGATCGACGAGGTCCTGTCGGTGGCGGCGCACATCGCGACGGTGGGGTCGGACCCAACCTCTGGGGCGATCGCGAACGCCGTGGCGGCACTGGCGACCGATGGCGAGACGCAAGAGAGGCTGCGCCGGGAACCGCGACAGATGCGAAACGCCACGCATGAACTGCTCCGCTACGACAGCCCGGCGCACATCACACCGCGGTTTGCGGCCGTGGACACGGAACTCGCCGGCAAACGGGTTCGGAGAGGCGATGCCGTCCTGGCGATGGTCGGCGCCGCGAACCGCGACCCGGCAGCGTTCCCGCGGCCGGACGAGATCGACATCGAGCGGGATGCTCGGCGCCAGCTCGGGTTCGGCCAGGGTGAGCACATCTGCCTGGGCGCACCGCTCGCGCTCGCGATCCTGGAGTCGGCGCTGAGCGGCCTGGTTCGCCGGTTCACCCGCATCGAACTCGCAGCGGCCCCCGAATACGGGCCGAGCATCGAACTGCGCGTCCCGGACCGACTGCTCATCCGGTGTGAGTGAACGCTGATTCCGGGAGTGGGCGGTCTTAGAAGAACTTCCCGAAGATCGCTCCCGGGAGCCCCGCTACCGCATCGCCGCCGAGATAGAGCAGGGCGCCCGCCTGGACGGCGACCACCAGCCCCAGGGCGCCGACGAGGACGTTGCCGGCCATGTTCTTGCGGCGGGCCGCGGCGCGCGCTTCGCGCTCGAGCCGTTCGAGTTCGCCCTTGAAGAAGGCGCGGTCGTAATCGCGGCGCAGCTCCGGCTTCGAAAGCACGGCATAGGCCTCGTTCAGCTTTTGCATGGCCTCGCGATAGGTCTCGTCGTCCTCGGACTGCTTCATGAGGTCGTCCGAGAGGCGCGCGTAGGCAGTCTCGATGCCCGAGAGGTCAGCGCGAGTCGGCAGGTTCAGGACCTGGTAGTAGTCGATGAGCTTGGTCTCAGCCACGTACGCTCCTCCCCTACAGAGTAAGAACGGCAGCCGGGACGAAAAGATGAGGGTCGGGCGGTAAACCGCTCAGCGCGCGCAGAGCCCATCGATGTAGTAGCCGACCTGCCTCAGGGGCGAATCGCGGTCGATCTCGGCGCCCCCGAAGACGTGGACGAGGATGAACATGTTGAGGATGCCGGTCACGGCGGTGGAGCAGGTGGGCACGTGGTCCTGGCGGAAGACCCCGGTATCCATGCCGCGAAGGATGATCGCATCGAGCGGCTGGCGGACGCGGTCGCCGAGGCCCTGGGAGAACTCGGCCATGGAAACGCCGCCGAGGCCAAACACTTCGCGGAGGACAAGCGCGATGATCTCCTCCTGCTGGAGGAAGTGCTCCAGGTAGCTCTGGGAGAAGGCCATCACCTGTTGTTTCACGGGTGCTTCGGCAGGGAGGTTCGAGCGGATGGTGTCGGCCATCTCCTCGAGGATCTGGCGGACGATGCTGGCGTAGAGCCCTTCTTTCGAACCGAAGTAGTAGTAGATCATCGGCTTCGTCGTCTGGGCGTCTTCGGAGACTTCCCGGAGCGAAGTCGCGGCGAAGCCCTTCCGGGAGAAGTGGTGAAGCGCGCTCGCGAAAATGCGTTCGCGAACGTCGGCCTCGCGGCCACCTCGGCTGGACGGCGATGAACTCAACGATGGCTCCGGAAAGGCGCAACACCCCGCGGCAGGGACGTTCGACTTACCGGGGAGTATACCGGCGGCGGCGTTACGGTTAACTACATTGCCCGCGGCCTCGGGCTGATCTACGCTCATCGAAACCCTTTAAGGTGGTCCCGTGAGGCTGCCAAGGGAGGAGGTGCCGGCATGGCCGGCAAGCAACACCTTCCGCGCGCCTGTCCCGATAACCGGGGGAGGCGTTTTTCATGACTTCTCCCGCCTCGCCTTACCTCGGCCCAGACGAGATCTCCCGCACTGTCCGCCGGCTGGCACACGAGATCGTGGAGAACAACCGCGGCACCGACGGGCTCGTCCTCGTGGGACTGCTCTCCCGCGGTTACACGCTTGCCCGCCGCCTGGCCGAAGCCATCCGCGAGTTTGAGAACGTGGCGGTCCCGGTCGGAGCGCTCGATATCGGCCTCTACCGTGACGATGTGACCCGGCGCCCGGCGCCACCACCGGTGCGGCCCAGCGAAATCCCCGTGCCGATCGATGGCAAGACCATCGTCCTCGTGGATGACGTGTTGTTCACGGGCCGCAGCATCCGCGCGGCCCTCGATGCGCTGCTCGACTACGGGCGGCCGGCACGGGTACGCCTGGCTGTCCTAATCGACCGCGGGCATCGCGAACTGCCAATCCGCCCGGACTTCGTGGGGAAGAACATCCCGACGGCGCTCATCCAGAAAGTGCAGGTACGGCTGCACGAAGTCGACGGATTGGACGGAGTCTTCGTCTTCGGCGAGGAGGCATCCCATGCTTGAACTGCGCAACCCGGACGCTCCCGCTGTCCCGGGCGAGGCGACCGCCTGGAAGCGGAAGGACCTGCTGGATACCGACACGCTAAGCGAGGCCGAACTCCACCTCATCATGGAAACCGCCGAGGCGATGCGCGAAGTGCGCGCACGCCCGGTCGGCAAGGTGGCGACGCTGCGCGGGTTCACCGTCATCACGCTCTTCTATGAGCAAAGCACACGCACGCGGGCAAGTTTCGAAGTGGCGGCCAAGGCGCTTGGGGCGGACGTCGTGAACCTCACTGCCTCTGGAAGCTCGGTCGAAAAAGGCGAGACCCTGATCGACACAGTGCGGACGCTGGAAGCAATTGGCGCCGACCTCGTGGTGATGCGCCACCCAAAGTCCGGGGCGCCCTACCTGGCGGCGCGCAATACCGCTGCCGGGATCATCAACGGGGGGGATGGCACGCATGCGCACCCGACGCAGGCACTGCTCGACCTCTTCACGATGCGGCGGCATGTCGGCGATCTCGCTGGCAAGAAGGTCGCCATCGTGGGAGACATCCTCCACAGCCGCGTGGCTCGCTCGAACCTCTGGACGCTGCTGGCCTCGGGCGCGGACGTCACACTGTGCGGACCCGCCACCCTCCTGCCGAAGACGCTCGCGGCGAGTGCCGGAGAAGGAGCTCGCTGCACCGTGACGACGCGCATGGAAGACGCGATCGAAGGAGCGGACATCGTCATGGCGCTAAGGATGCAGAAGGAACGCCAGGACAGGGGGCTCATCCCATCGCTGCGCGAATACATCGCGAGCTACCAGGTGAATAGCCGGCGGCTCGCGCTGGCGAAACCGGGCGCCCTCGTGATGCACCCGGGGCCGATGAACGAAGGCATCGAAATCGCACCCGAAGTCGCGCACGGGCTGGACTCGGTCATCGAAGAACAGGTGGCGAACGGCGTAGCCGTGCGGATGGCCATCCTTTACCTGATGGCGACCGGGAGGCACGCATGAACGAGACGCTTCTCCTCCGCGGCGGCCGAATCATCGACCCGGCGCAGGGCATCGACGGGACGCTCGATATCCAGGTCGTCGACGGGGCAGTGACGAAGATCGGGGCAGGACTTGAGGCGATGGGCCGCACGCTCGATGTGAGCGGCTGCATCGTGACGCCGGGTTTCATCGACCTTCATACGCACCTGCGTGAACCGGGATTCGAGCAGAAGGGGACGATTGCGACGGAGACGCTGGCCGCCCTGCGCGGCGGCTTCACGACCATTTGTGCGATGCCCAACACCAACCCGGCGCCGGATGCCGCCGACGTGCTCCGCTCGCTGCGTGAACGCATCGAACGCGATGCCAGGGTGCGGGTGCTGCCGATCGGATGCGTGACTCGTGGACGTGCCGGCAAAGAACTGGCCGAACTGGCGGAACTGGCCGCGGGCGGCTGCGTCGCGCTAAGCGACGACGGCAACCCGGTCGCCAACGCCAGGCTGATGCGGAACGCGATGGAGCTGGCGGCAGCCATGGGCATGCCGATCTCGGAGCATTGCGACGAGCCAGAGCTGAGCCACGGCGGGTCGATGAACGAGGGCCGTGTGAGTGAGCGCCTCGGGCTGCTCGGCCAACCGGAGGCGGCCGAGACGAGCGCGATCGCACGCAACATCGCGCTCTGCGAAGCCACGGGAGCGCGGCTGCACATCGCGCACGTGACCACTGCTCGCGGCCTCGAACTTGTCGCCGATGCCAAGCGGCGGGGGCTCGCGATCACCTGTGAGGTTACGCCCAGCCACCTCTTCCTGACCGAGGAGGCGGTGTTCGGCCCAGGAGCGGAACCCGCCTATGACACCAACGCGAAGATCAACCCGCCGTTGCGGACTGAGGCCGACCGCCGCGCGCTGGTCGCGGGAGTAAACGCGGGCATCATCGATGCCATCGCGACGGACCACGCCCCACACGCGGTCGAGGACAAGCTCTGCGAGTTCGACGACGCCGCGTTCGGCATCAGCTGTATCGAAACCGCGCTCGCTACCGTGACGACGCTTATCGAGCGCGGCGAACTGGAACTGGGCGCCGCAATCCGGGCGCTCACCAGCGGTCCGGCGGGGGTCTTCCCGTTCCCGCCGGACCTGGGAAGCCTCAAGACCGGAGCTCGCGACATCACCGTCATCGATCCAGCCCACCGTTGGACCGTCGACCCGCGCCGCTTCGCCTCGAAGGGCCGGAACACTCCGCTCGGCGGGTTCACCCTCAGCGGCGCCGTGCGCGCCGTGATTTTCGACGGAACAGTCGCCTACGAAATGGAGCCCGCCGGTGCCTGATGCCCTGCTTGTGCTCGCTGATGGTTCGGTGTTCCCGGGGCGGAGCGTGGGCGCGCCCGGCACGGCCGACGGCGAAGTGGTCTTCAACACTTCGATGACCGGCTACCAGGAGATGCTGACCGATCCTTCTTACGCAGGGCAGCTCCTGACACTCACCTACCCGCTCATCGGCAACTACGGCATCGACGAGACGGTCGAGGAGTCGTCACGGATCCAGCCTGCAGGTCTGGTTGTCCGCGAAGCTTCCCTGCGGCCGAGCCATCTGCGTTCCAGGCAGACGCTGCGCGAATTCCTGATCGATCGCGGCGTCGTCGCGATCGACGGGGTCGACACGCGGGCGGTGACGCGCCGGATCCGCCGCTCGGGCGTCATGCCGGGCACGATCACGACGACCGAGACGGCCGAGGAAGCGCTCGCGCGCGTCCGGGCACTTCCCGGCTACGACGACGTGAACTGGGTCGACACAGTGACCACGGACCATGTCTTCGACTGGAACACGCCGACCGGTGAGGGCCGCCACAAAGTGGTCCTTCTCGACGGCGGGGTGAAGCGGAACATCATGCGTTCGCTGGAGGCCCGCGGGTGTTCGGTGAGGGTGTTCCCATCGAACACGCCGGCCGGCGACCTGCTGGAGGCCCGCCCTGATGGCATCGTCCTCTCGCCGGGCCCTGGAGATCCGCGTCTCCTGGATGGCATGGTGACCGAAGTGGCGAAGCTCATCGGGAAGGCGCCGATCCTGGGCATCTGTCTCGGCCACCAGGTTGCCGCGCGGGCCCTGGGCGCGGGCACGTTCAAGCTTCCCTTTGGTCATCGCGGGGGGAACCATCCGGTGAAGGACCTGGTGACGGGCAAGGTGACGATCACTGCCCAGAACCACGGCTACGCAGTCGATGCTGACGGGCTGGACGCGGCGGCGTACGTCAGTCACCTCAACCTCAACGACCAGACAGTGGAGGGCATCGCGCTCAGAAACGAACCGCTGATGACTATCCAGTATCATTCCGAGGCCTGCCCGGGGCCGCTCGACAACGCGTATATCTTCGACCGGTTTGTAGCGATGATGGCAACGGTCAGTGGAGGGGTTCGATGACACGAGAAACAGAAATCCGCAGGGCGACCGAAGCGGACGCCGAAGGACTGGCGGCAATCCTCCGGGGGATGGGGAAGGAGAACGTGGGCCTGCAGGGCACGTTTGATGCCGACCGTATCCGCGCGTGGCTCGGCCGCCTGGGCAGCGACGGCGCGATCTTCGTCGCACTGGATGGCAGCATCCCGGTGGCCTTCGGCTCGTTGGACTTCGATACGGCCCAGCCGGATACCGGCCTGCTCGGAGTCTGGGTCTCGCCCGACCACCGGCGCCGAGGGCTCGCGACCGACCTGGCGGACGAACTGCTGGCGTTCGCGCGTGAGAAGGGCTACCGGCGGATCCGCGGGCGGCTGCCGGAAGGAAACGAACCGGCGCTCAGCTTCCTCTCCGAGATCGGGGCGATGGTCCCGCTCAGGAATCCCAGCATGACCTTCGAGCTCCCACTCTGAGGTGGAGTACAGCAGTGCACGGGGAATGCCAGTGACGGCCCAGAAGCGCCGGCGCAATAACGCGCCCGTCCGTCCGCGCCGCCCCGCCACCGGTGTACCGGACCTCCTGTTCGCCATCGCAACGGCGTTGCTGACGATGGCGGCAATCTTCGTGGCGGCATCGTTCATGGACGAGGACCTCTCGAACGGGGACGCGGGGACCGACCTCGCGCGGATCTTCGCGGCGACGCTCGCCCTTTCCGGGATCCTGTTGGCACTGATGGGGTTCCTGCTGTTGCGGGACGAACGCGGACGGGCGGACCACTATCGTGTGCCGATCCCGGTGGGGGGCCTCATCGGCGGGCTGGAAGGGGCGATGTTTCTTGACCCGCAGGCGCCGGTGTTTCTGCTCGGGCCGCTACTGCTGCTCGTCTTTGCGCTTCGCCCGGTACGCCGCGGCCTCGCCGGGTTGTTCGGCGCGCGCGGGCGGAGGTAACCGAGGGATGAACGCGCCGGACTGCATCCCGAACACGCGCCGGGAGGGCCTTCGCTGGCCCGAACGGCGCCTCACGAGCCACGGAGGCAACGTTTGAAACCTGCCAGCGTCCTGATCATTGGCTCGGGCCCGATCGTGATCGGCCAGGCGGCGGAATTCGACTACGCCGGCACACAGGCCTGCAAGGCGATGCGCGAAGAGGGCGTGCGCAGCATCCTCGTGAACTCGAATCCGGCCACGATCATGACGGACCTCGACGTGGCGGATGCCGTGTACATCGAGCCGCTGACCGTCCCGGTGCTCGAACGAATCATTGCCAGGGAGAAGCCGGAGGGCCTCCTGCCAACGCTCGGCGGCCAGACTGGTCTCAACCTCGCCGTGGAACTGGCGAAGGCCGGGATCCTCGAAAAGTACAACGTCAGATTGCTCGGCACACCGCTGGAAGCCATCCGCCGCGCGGAGGACCGGGAGCTCTTCCGCGACATGCTCACCAAGCTCGACGAGCCGGTCCTCGAAAGCGAGATCTGCCACACCCTCGAAGAATGCGTAGCGGCGGCCGCGAAGATCGGCCTGCCAGTGGTAATCCGGCCGGCTTACACGCTGGGCGGCACGGGCGGTGGCATGGCGTTCACGATGGAGCAGCTCCGCACCACCGCTGCGAGCGGATTGGCCGCGAGCCCGATCACCCAGGTGCTCGTCGAGAAGAACCTCCTCGGCTGGAAAGAAGTCGAATACGAGGTGATGCGGGACGGCGCGGGCAACTGCATCACCATCTGCAACATGGAGAACTTCGACCCGATGGGCGTCCACACGGGGGATTCCATCGTCGTCGCGCCGTCGCAATCGCTCAGCGACAAGGACTACCAGATGCTGCGGTCGGCAGCGCTGCGGATCATCGACGAACTCGGCATAGAAGGCGGCTGCAACGTGCAGTTCTCGCTGGCGCCGCGCAAAGACATCACGGATTGGCCCGGCGACCCCTATGCGCCGCTGCCCTACTACGTCATCGAAGTGAACCCCCGGGTCTCGCGCTCTTCGGCGTTGGCCTCGAAAGCAACCGGTTACCCGATCGCCCGGGTAGCGGCGAAGATCGCCTGCGGCAAGACCCTCGACCAGATCCCGAACGCGGTCACCCGGAAGACGACGGCCGCCTTCGAGCCGGCGCTGGACTACTGCGTCGTGAAGATCCCGCGGTGGCCGTTCGACAAGTTCGCCCTGGGCGACCGCCTGCTCGGGACGCAGATGAAAGCGACCGGCGAGGTGATGGCCATCGACCGGTCGTTCGAAGCGGCACTGAACAAGGCGGTGCGGTCGCTCGAAGTTGGCGGTCACAGCCTGCTCTGGGAACGCGCGGAGTGGAAAGGCGGCGGCGAGTTCCCGTTGCACGCCACCGATGAGCGCCTGTGGGCCCTGATGGCCGCGCTGCGGCGGGGCGCGAAGCCGTTCGACCTTTCGCGCCAGACGGCCATCGACCCGTGGTTCACCGAACGCCTCGAAAACATCGTCACGATGGAAAAGCGACTCCTGAACGAAGCCCTCACTCCGGACCTTCTCCGCGAAGCCAAGCGCATGGGCTTCAGCGACGAGATGGTGGGCCAGCTCGCCGACCGTTTGCCGGAGCAGATCCGGGCGCAACGCCACGAATGGGGGATCCGGCCCGTCTACAAGATGGTGGATACCTGCGCGGCCGAGTTCGAAGCGGCCACACCGTACTTCTACAGCACCTATGAGACCGAGAACGAAGCGCTGCCGCATGACGGTGCGACGGCGATCGTCATTGGCAGCGGCCCGATCCGAATTGGCCAGGGGATCGAGTTCGACTACGCGAGCGTGCATGCCGCCTGGGCGCTCCAGGACGCCGGTATCCGGTCGATCATGGCAAACTCCAACCCGGAGACCGTCTCGACCGACTTCGACACCTCCGACCGCCTTTACTTCGAACCGCTCGATGAGGAAGGCGTCCGAGACATCATCGAAAACGAGACCGGGTCGAGCGACGAACCCCCCGCGTCGATCGTCCAGTTCGGCGGGCAGACGGCGATCAACCTCGCCGAGGCCCTGCGCCGCGCCAGCCTGCCGATCATCGGGTCCAGCGCCGAGACGATCGACACCGCGGAAGACCGGCGGCTGTTCGAGCGCTTCCTCCAGGACCTTGGCATCCCTCAGCCCCCGGGAGCCGCAATCCTCACCCTCGAAGAGGCGATGAAGACGGCCCAGGCGATCGGCTACCCGGTGCTGGTGCGCCCTTCCTACGTGCTCGGTGGCCGGGCGATGGAGATCGTCCAGAACGCGACCGAACTCGTGACGTTCGTGGCTCAAGCAGCCGAGGTGGCGCAGGGCAAACCCATCCTGATCGACAAGTTCCTCGATGGCCGCGAAGTCGAGGTCGATGCGATCTGCGACGGCCAGCAGGTGCTCATCCCCGGGATCATGGAGCACATCGAGAAGGCAGGCGTCCACTCGGGCGATTCGATGGCGGTCTATCCGCCGCGCCACCTGGATGAGGCGGAACGCGCGACGATCGTCGATTACACGCGCCGCATCGTGCTCGGGCTGGGAGCGATCGGGCTGACGAACATCCAGTACGTGGTGCTACCGCGCATCGCGGGAGAAGGCCCGCGCGTCTTCGTCCTCGAAGTGAACCCGCGCGCGAGCCGGACCGTGCCGTTCCTCTCCAAGGTGACTGGTGTGCCGATGGTCCAGCTCGCGGTGGGCGCGATGCTGGGCAAGAAGATCGCCGCCCAGGGATACCCGGACGGGCTCTGGCCCGAGCGCAACCTGGTCGCGATCAAGGCCCCGGTCTTCTCGATGTCGAAGCTAACCGGCGTCGATACGTACCTCGGCCCGGAAATGAAGAGTACCGGCGAAGTGATGGGCATCGACCGGACCTTCGAGGCTGCGTTGGCGAAGGCGTTGATGGCTTCTGACCTGGCGCTGAAGCCCGGGAGCAGCATCCTGCTGAGCATAAGCGACCGCACCAAGGCAGATGCATTGCCCCTCGTGAGGCAGCTGGTTGCTTCTGGCTACGAGCTGTACGCGACTGAAGGCACAGCGAAGATGATCGAGGCCCTGGACCTGCCGGTGACTCCGGTGACGAAGGTCCTGAGCGGGCAGCACCCGAACGTGGTGGACGTGATCATGAACGGTTCGGTGAAGTGCGTGCTCAATACATCGGAAAACCGGTTCACCGGTTCGCTGCGCGATGGCTTCCACATCCGCCGGGCAGCCGCCGAGAAGCGTATTCCGTGCTTCACCTCGATCGACACCATGCGGGCGGCGGTGCAGGCGCTCGCGACCGCTTCCGAGTACGAAATCGCCACGTTGCGCGAGTACGTGGAATGAACATCGAAGAGGCGCGGATCATTTCGACCGAGCGGGCCTGGGACGGCGCGTACATCACCTGGTTCCACGCACCTGCGATGACGCGCGGAGTGGAAGCCGGGCAGTTCGTGATGGTGCATTGCAGCACCGAGGGCCTTGACCCGATGTTCGCCCGCGCCTTCAGCTATTACCGAATCGATGGCGACCGGTTCGCACTGCTCTATGCCCGTGTGGGACGCGGTTCGGGGTGGCTGAGCGAACAACCCCCCGGCGCGCCGGTGCGCATGTACGGTCCGCTCGGCAACGGCTTCACCTTCCCCGAGAGCCCGGCGAACCTGCTCCTCATCGGCGGTGGCGTTGGCATCGCACCCCTCGTCGATACCGCCGAACGGGCGATCAACGCCGGGCACCACGTGGTCGCGATGATGGGCGGCCGCACCTCGAGTCACCTCCTCGCCGCATCCGCGTGGCCGAAGGAAGTGGAGTACATCGTGGTGACGGAAGACGGCTCGACCGGCGCGCGGGGCTTCGTCACGCAGCACCTGGGCAAGTACCAGGAGTGGGCGAACCGCATTTATGCCTGTGGGCCGAACCCGATGTTCCAGTCGCTGGCGGACGTTTTGCGGAACAATGGACGGCGCCAATCTCCCCAGATCTTGATGGAGGAGAACATGCCCTGCGGGTGGGGGATGTGCTACGGCTGCGCGGTCTTCACCAAGCACCACGGCGTGAAGCTCTGCTGCAAGGACGGCCCGCGGTTCAACCTGTTCGACGTGTTCTAGGAGCCAGGTCCGATCATTGCGCCTTCGGAGTAGGAGGCACACCACCCATCATCCGCTTCATCACATCGGGGTTCATCCAGTTCCAGGGGGCGTTGGCGGTCTCCTTCACCCACTGGTCCCACTCCTTCGCCGCATCGCTCGCCAACTCGCCCAGCTTGACGTTGGCGCCGACGAGCTTGCTGCCAGACGCGAAGAACTCGCCCCAGTACTGGAGCACTTCGGCGTACTGCTTGCCGAATTCGAGTGCCCGTTCGGACGGACCGAAGAACCCACGCGCACGCGCCATGTTGCCTCCCCGCAGTGCCGCCCCGGCGAGTATACGGCAGGCTGGCATCACGACATGTACTGTCGACTTTAGAACATTTGTCTTGACATGCGAACAGTCGTTCGCATAGTCTCACAGGACTTTCGAACGGATGTACGACTGCAATGGTGAACCCGCTCCTCACGATCCTCTTCGACCTTTTCCTCATCGGTTCCGCGCTCGCCGTGACCGCCGCAATGGCCACGGAGTACTTCACGACGCGAGAGCCTCACGTCGGCGGGATGAAGAGGTCGCGGCAAGCCTCCCCTGCGAATTCACGCCGGCGAGCGACCGTGCACCGGCTGCCCGCGCAGCGCCGGCGTGCCGCCTAGGACTGGTTTGCTGCCCGGCGGATTGGGATTGGCTCGGCCTGGCCGCCCTTGCGCTTCTTTTCCTGCACACGGTCGACGGCGCGGACGCCGCGGATGATCTCCAGCCGGGAGAGCAAGCGTGAGAGTTGTTCGATGCCAGTGGTCTCGAGTGTCGCCTGGATGGTGACGGAACCGTCGCCATTCTCGATGGTGCGCACGCCGACCATGTTGACCTTGTCCTCGGTCACGACGGTGGTGATATCGCGGAGGAGACCGACCCGGTCCCACGCTTCGATCAGGATCTGCACCGGGTAGAGCCTGGCCACAGTGCCCCATTCGACTTCGACAATGCGCTCGTGCTCTTCTTCGTTGAGGACGTTCAGGCAGTCGGCCCTGTGGACGGTGACGCCGCGGGTGCGGGTGACGTAGCCGACGATCTGGTCGCCGGGGAGGGGGTTACAGCAGCGGGCCATCGTCGTCAGCAGGTTGCCGACGCCGAGGACGCGCATGCCGGGGCCCCCGAGTGTGGCCGGGGCGAGTTTCTCGGGTAGGGGCGCCGGAGTCTCTGCGACTGCCTCTTCTTCGGCGATGAGCGCCTGGAACTTCCGGGCGATGGAGTTGGTGGAGACCCCGCCGTAGCCCAGCGCCGCGAGGAAGTCCTCCCATGACGGGTACGGGAAGAATGCCAGGATCTGTTCCTGGCGTTCGCTGAGATCGAGTCCCAGCCGGCGCATCTCTTTTTCGATGAGTTCGCGCCCGCGATCGATGTTCTCGGCGCGCTCTTGCTTACGGAACCACTGGCGGATCTTTTCTTTCGAGTGGGTCGTGCGGACGTACCCGAGGTTGCCGTTCAGCCAGTCGCGCGAGGGGCCCTTGCTGGTGCGGCTGCGCATGATATCGACGACATCGCCGTTCTTGATCTGCAAATTGAGCGAGACCATCCGACCGTTGACCTTCGCGCCGACCGTCTGGTGGCCCAGGTCCGTATGGATGCGATAGGCAAAGTCGAGGGGGGTCGCTCCGGCCGGGAGGTCGAGCACGTCGCCCTTTGGGGTGTAGACGAAGACCTGGTCGTGGAAGATGTCCGTTTTGACGCTTTCGACGAACTCATCGGCGCCGGCGAGGTCGCGCTGCCAATCGAGCAGCTGGCGTAGCCACGCTATGCGGTCTTCATCCTTGCCGGACTGCTTGCCGCCTTCTTTGTACCGCCAGTGGGCGGCGACTCCGTATTCGGCGACGCGATGCATGTCGTGGGTGCGGATCTGGATTTCGAGGGGTCTGCCGCCGGGTCCGACAACGGTGGTATGGAGCGACTGGTACATCGAATCCTTCGGATTGCCGATGTAGTCATCGAACTGCCCCGGTATCGGGCGCCAGAGCGCGTGGATGATGCCGAGCGCGTGGTAGCACTCCGAAACGCTATCGACGAACACGCGCACGGCGAGCAAGTCGTAGATCTGGTCGAACGTCTTGGACTGGGCGGAGTAGCGGCCCATCTTGTGGTAGATGCTGGCGATGTGCTTCGCGCGGCCACTGATTTCGGAACTGATGCCGGCGGCGTCGAGATGTTCCTTGAGGATCTCGGATGCCTCGCGGATGTAGCGTTCCCGCGTGATGCGCTTGGAAGAGAGCAGTTCGGCGATCTCTCGGTACTTCTCCGGCTCGAGGTAACGGAACGAGAGGTCTTCGAGTTCCCACTTGATCTGCCAGACGCCGAGGCGGTTCGCGAGTGGCGCGAAGATCTCCTGGGTCTCGAGTGCGATGCGCCGCTGCTTGTCGGGCGGGAACGCCCAGAGGGTGCGCATGTTGTGGAGGCGGTCGCAGAGCTTGATGAGGACGACCGTGATGTCTTCCGCCATGGCGAGGAACATCTTGCGGAGGTTCTGGGCCTGTGCGGTGCCGCGCGACGGGTCGACGCCGCCGATGTTCATCTGGAGCTTGTCGAGCTTTGTCAGGCCATCGACGAGGCGGCCCACCCGCGCCCCGAACATCTCGACGAGCGTCTCGTTGGCGATCCCGCAGTCTTCCTGCACGTCATGGAGGAGGGCGGCGATGATCGCCTGGTGGTCGAGTTCCAGGTTCGCGACCATGTACGCGACGGAGACCGGGTGGGTGATGTACGGGTCGCCTGTCTTGCGGAGCTGGCCTTCGTGGCAGCTGGCGGCGTACTCGTATGCCTCGCGGATGGCGTCCAGGCGTTCCGCGGGGAGGTAGTCCGAAGCACGGCTGACCACCGCGCCGAAGTCGGCGTCCTTGGTTACGGGCTCCTCGGTGCGTACCGACAAACAGCGAACCTCTTTGCCCCGGACGAGTGGAACCCTATCCTACCATGCATCCCCTTCGCCGGAAGAAACTCCTTCATGACCACACGATTCCAGGCGCCGCGGGGCACACAAGACGTGCTCCCGGACATGCAGCCATACTGGCAGGCCGTCAACGACGCCATCCGAGTGGTCACCCGGCTGCACGGGTTCCGGCGCATCGATACGCCCGCGTTCGAGTATGCCGGGGTGTTCGAAAAGGGGAGTGGCGACACCACCGACATCGTCGAGAAGGAGATGTACACCTTCGAAGACCGTGGCGGCGAGAAGCTGGCACTGACGCCCGAGGGCACACCCGCGATCTGCCGCGCGTACCTGGAACACGGGATGGCCAGCTGGCCCCAGCCCGTGCGCCTGTATACAACGCACCAGATGTTCCGGTACGACCGGCCGCAGAAGGGCCGCTACCGGCAACACACCCAGTTCGACTGCGAGATCTTCGGCTCCACCGACCCGCTCGTCGATGCTGAAGTAATCGCGGTCCTCTGGCGCCTGTACACCATGCTTGGAATCCGAAACGCCGGTGTGCGGCTCGGGTCGCTCGACGACATCGCACCGCGCCGTGCATACGTCGAGCGCCTCAAGGACTACTACCGTCCGCACTTGCCAAAGCTCTCCGAAGACAGCCAGCGACGGTTCGAACGCAACCCGCTGCGCCTCCTGGACAGCAAAGACGAGCGCGACCTGCCCTACAAGGAAGCGGCCCCGAAGCTCGTCGACAACCTCAGTCCCGAAGCGCGGGCACACCACGAGACCGTCCTCGGCGCCCTTGAAGCGACGGAGATCCCGGTGGAGATCGACCCGCTGCTCGTCCGCGGACTCGACTACTACAACCGGACGGTATTCGAAATCGTCCCGACCGACGACGCGCGGGCGCAGGGGACGATCGGCGGTGGAGGACGGTATGACGGCCTGATGGAGATCCTCGGGGGTCCGCCAACGCCGGGAATGGGCTTCGGCAGCGGAATCGAACGGATCATCCTCGAGATGCAGCGCAGCGGAGTCGTCTTCGAGAACGAAGCGGCTGCGGATGTCTACATCGTCCACAAGGCCGAAGGCGCCGCAGCCATGGTGTTCGGCCTGGCATCGCGACTCCGCAGCGCGGGTGTGGCGGCCGTCCTCGGAGAGTCGAACAAGTCGTTTAAAGCGCAGATGCGGGGAGCCAACCACTCGGGCGCAAAGTTCGCGGTCATCATCGGCGACGATGAACTCGCCAGGGGCGCCGGGACGGTGAAAGACCTCACCGGAGAAGGCGAACAGGAGTCCGTCGAACTGGGCCGGCTGCCGGCCTTACTCGCGGCGAAGCTCAGAGCGTAGCCTCTACCGGTGCTATGCTGGGCTCGGTCCGCCCGGTGCGGGCCCTCTTTTTCACCATGGACAACGCAATCATCGCCCAGCTCGAACGCATCCGGGGCCGGTTCAACGAACTGACGGACGAGATGGCGCGCCCCGAAATCGCCGCCGACTTCGAACAGAGCAACAAGCTCGCTCGTGAGCGCGCCGAGGTCGAAGACGTAGTCCACATGTTCGCGGACTACGAAGCTGCCCGAAAGGCGGCCGACGAAGCGCAGGCACTCATGGCTGACGGCGATGCCGAGATGAAAGAGCTCGCCGAAGTGGAGCTCGCCGAGGCGAACGCTGTGATGGAGGCGCTGACCGAGAAGATCCGGCGCGGGCTGCTTCCACGGGACCCACGCGATTCCCGCAACGTCATCGTCGAGATCCGGGCCGGCGCCGGGGGCGAGGAAGCCGCTCTGTTCGGCTTCGAACTCTACCGTGCATATGCCCGTTACGCGGAGCGGAAGCATTGGGCGACCGAGATCCTCAATGCATCGGAATCGGAGAAGGGCGGCTTCAAGGAAGTCGTGTTCGAAGTGCGAGGCGACGGCGCCTACTCCCGCCTGAAGTTCGAGAGCGGGGTCCACCGCGTGCAGCGTGTCCCGGAGACCGAAGCACAGGGGCGCATCCACACTTCCACCGCAACCGTCGCCGTCCTCCCCGAAGCCGAAGAAGTCGATGTCGCTATCGAGGAGAAGGACGTCCGGGTCGATATCTACCATGCCTCCGGGGCGGGGGGCCAGAACGTCAATAAGGTCGCGACAGCGGTGCGGCTCACGCACCTTCCGACCGGAATGGTCGTCGTCTGCCAGGACGAACGTTCCCAGCTGAAGAACCGGATAAAGGCGATGACCGTCCTTCGCTCGCGCCTGTTCGACCTGGAACAGAGCAAGGCAACGGCGGAAATGAGCGAGGTCCGCAAGCTGCAGGTGGGAAGCGGGGACCGGAGCGAGAAGATTCGCACCTACAACTTCCCCCAGGATCGGATCACCGACCACCGCATCGGACTGACGGTCCACAACATCCCTGACCGGCTGGACGGCAACCTCGACGACCTCATCGATGCGGTCGCTACTGCGGACGAGGCGGCACGGCTGGAGGGGCTCGGGGAGTGAACGCTCGTGCCGCGGCTTCGGAGGTTGCGAGCCGGCTTGCGGCAGCGGGTATCGAAGATGCCCGATTCGAGGCCGAACTCCTCGCCCGTGAAGCGGGCGGCATCTCCCGCGCACAGTACTTCGCAGGTTCCCAACTGACGCCGGAAGCAACCGAGACACTCGCAAACTGGGCAGAACGCCGCGAGTCCCGCGAACCGGCGACCTACATCACGGGCCACCGCGAGTTCTTCGGGCGGGAGTTCGGTGTGGGCCGGGGCGTACTCGTGCCACGGCCGGAAACCGAACTCCTGGTCGAGCTCGGGATCGTTGAGCTGGATACCGACCCCCGGGCAATCGTCCTGGAGGTAGGCACGGGCAGCGGCGCTGTCGCCGTCTCGATCGCTGCCGAGCGACCCGCAGCGACCGTCATCGCCACGGAGGTCAGCGTGGAGGCGATCGCCTTCGCCCGCTCCAATGCGACCCGCCATGCCCCTGGGCTGCTGCTATTGCTCGGAGATCTCGCGGCACCAGTGGCGCACGCATCGGTCGTCCTCGCGAACCTGCCGTACATCCCGCGCTGGGAGATTGACGCGCTGGAGCCGGAAGTGAGCAAGTGGGAGCCCCGGGTCGCACTCGATGGCGGCGTAGATGGTTACGAACTCATCCGGAAGCTCATCCTTGACTGCGCGAGCCGGCTGAAGCCTCGCCTGCTGGCCCTGGAGGTCGGATTCGGACAGGCCGAGGACGTGGCGGGGATCCTCCGGGCGGCAGGCGTGGAGCCATGGTTCGTGAAGGACCTGGCCGGCATCGACCGCATCGTCTGCTGCCGTTGGAAGTGAGGCGTCAGAGATGGACCAGATCCTCCGCTTCTCGGGAGCGCTCGAGCGGGACCCGGCCATCGACAAATGGCTGGACGAGCGGACTCCGGAACTCGGCGCCATCGCCCGGCACTGGTTCGGCCGGATGCGCCAGTGTGGTGACGGCGACCTGCGCGAGTTGATGCACGACGGTTGTCCCACCGCCTGCATCGATGACGCGCCGTTCGGCTATGTGAACGTCTTCACGGCCCACGTCAACGTGGGGTTCTTCCACGGCGCGGACCTGGGCGACCCGGCGGGCCTGTTGGAAGGCAGGGGCCGGCGGATGCGCCATGTGCAGCTGCGGCCCGGCAGCGAAGTCGACCCTGGCGCTCTCGGCGCGCTGATCGAAGCCGCTTACATGCATCTTCGACTATGCCTCGAGCCCTGGCGGACCTAACCGAACGCTCCCGCCCGTCACATCTGGCCCCCTGGGGTGCGCCCTTTAAGCTGAGCGGCATGAATTTCGTGATCGTGCGAACAGATGCAGTCGAAAGTGGCATGGGGAGCGCACGGTGGCAGTGAAGCTGGTCGCTCTCGACATCGACGGCACGGTGATCCCGCCGCACGGGTACGGTGCGACCCATGAGCCGACCGAGCGATTGACCAGAGCGGTACGGGCTTGCGTCGATTCCGGCATCCACATCCTGCTCGCTTCGGGCCGCATGTTTCCGGGGACCAGCCAGATCGCGCGGCACTTCGGGCTGACCACCCCGGTGATCTGCCAGCAAGGGTGTTCGGTCCACCTCCCGGACGGCACGATGACGCATGAGTTCCTCATCGACCGGGGCCTGGCGATCGAGATCTGTGGGTACGCGCGCGAGATCGAACGGGCATACGAGTGGTTCAATCCGCTGCGCTACGTCGTCTCGGCCCGTTCGCGGGCGACGGAACAGTACGGCATCGTCTCGGGCATCGAGCCGGAGTACCGGCGGGACCCCGAGAACTCCGGGGTGCGTCCAACGGGCGTTGGCATCATCTCGACTCACGCCGACGCGAACGGGATCCACCGCGAACTCGTTGCCCGGCATGGACACGAACTACACGTGCTCGACTTCCCGGAAGTAACGGTGGCGGTCGCCCAGGATGCGAACAAAGGCCATGCGCTCTCGCTTGTCTGTGACGACCTGGGAATCGGCCGGGCCCAGGTGATCGCGATTGGGGACAGCGTGAACGACGCCGCGATGCTCGCATGGGCGGGTAGAGGCATTGCCATGCCGCACAGTGACGCCTACGCGATGGATGCGGCGGACGAGGTGCTGGAGCCCGGCGAGGACATGCTCGCAGCCTTCCTGGAAGATCTCGTCCGCTCGGCGCCGGCCGGATAGCCCGGTCCGGACGAGGGACAGCCGAAGTGCCGGGCGGTTTCGGCGCCGCACCGGGGACAACGGCCTAGCTCGGATCGATACGGTGCCAGACGCGCATCAGGATGAGCCCGATCCCAAAAATGATGGCGAGCGCGATCCCGAGCGGGATAATGGTGCTGCCCCAGTCGATCCCGGCACCCTCGGCCGCGGTGGCAGCGGGAACGGCGTACTGGCCGGTGAGACCCCGGATCTCAGCCACGACCTCGCTCTCGCTCCGTGTCTTCGCACCGGTCATGGTGGCGTGGCCATCAACCAACAGGTATGCCTCGGTGATCAGCGGGAAGGCCGGCTTCGCGGCATCGGCGATGTAGATAAGCGCGCGGTCGCCGTCGTTTAGCGCCGCCGTCGGACAGTCTGTCCGGTTGGGTGCCAGGGCGATGTCTTCCGCGGATGCAGGGCCCTTCAGGAACGCCTCCGGGCGCAGGACCAGGCTGCCGCCGGCAGTGGAGACGACGCGGCCGATGACGATGACTTCCGAGTCGGGAACGAGCTGCCCGGGGGAATCGACCTGGTAAAGCGAACAGGCGTAGGCCGGACGGACGAAAACAGCGGCCCCCGGAACGAGAGCCGCTGTCAGGAATGCTACGAGAGCGAGAAGCCTAAGCCTGCGACTGCGCAAACTGGTAGATCTTCCCTTCGGTCTTGATCGCGGGAGCGATGACCATCTCGGCCTGCTGGAACTCGCGGACAGTGTGTGCTCCGCACATCCCCATCGCCGTCCGGAGAGCGCCCACCAGGTTTTCCGTGCCGTCGGTGCGGCTGGTAGGCCCGTAGAGCGCCTTCTGGATGGTGGTGCTGACGCCGACGGCGACACGGGTGCCTCGCGGCAGGTTTGCATGAGGTGTGGCCATGCCCCAGTGGTAGCCGCGCCCAGGCGCTTCCACCGTGGCGGCGAAGGGCGAGCCCATCATGACTGCATCGGCGCCACTGGCGAAGCACTTGCAGACGTCACCGCCGGTGCGGATCCCGCCATCGGTGATGATTGGCACGTAACGTCCGCTCTCCTTGAGGTAGAAGTCGCGGGCGGCGGCGCAATCGATCGTGGCAGTTACCTGGGGGACGCCGATGCCGAGCACTTCGCGGCTCGTGCAGGCGGCGCCGGGGCCAACGCCCACAAGGACGCCGGCGACGCCGGTGCGCATGATCTCGAGGGTGGCCTTGAAGCCGACAGTGTTGCCGACGACCACGGGGATGTGGATGTCCTTGAAGAGCTTGTCGAAGCGGAGACCCTCGGCGCTGTTGGACTCGTGCCGGGCGGTGGTCACCGTGCTCTGGACGACGAGGATATCGGCGCCTGCTTCCTGGATGAGAGCGGCGTACTTCTTCGTGTTCATGGGCGTGAGCGAGACGGCCGCGACGGCGCCGCCGGCGCGCATCTCGCCGATCCGCTTAGCGATGTATTCCTCGCGGATGGGCTGCTGGTAGGCTTCCTGGAGGAGGCGGGTTGCTTCATCCCTGCTGGCCGAGGCGACCTCTTCGAGGATGCTCGTCGGGTCGTCGTACTTGGTCCAGACGCCTTCGAGGTTGAGGACAGCCAACCCGCCGGCCTTCTGCATGGCGATCGCGAAACTCGGGTCTACCACCGCATCCATGGCCGAGGCGAGGAACGGGATGGCAAAATGATGGGGCCCAATGTCGAGCCCCAGTTCGGTGAGTTCGGGATTGATGGTGACATCGCCGGGTACTATGGCGACTTCATCGAAGCCATAGGCACGGCGGAGTTGCTTGAACTTGGGCGCGGCGAGGTCGTTTTCGGCAAACGGCGCAAGGCCGCTCTCCGGAATGTCGGAGGCGGCGGAGGAAAAGTTGAGAGCAGTACTCAAGTCAGCGCAATCCCGGGGAAGGTGTTCGTACGAGTGTAGGAAACTGCCTGCCGGGGGGTCAACACAAAATCGTGTCGTTTATTCGGTTATGTGCAATGCCGATTATGGATTCCATCAATGACCACATCAATCGAACCGGGCCTGTACATCGTGGCGACGCCAATCGGGAACCTTGGCGACCTCTCTGAGCGGGCCATAGCGACACTACGCTCAGCGACGACCGTGGCGGCGGAAGACACGCGCACGAGCGGAATGCTGGTGAAACGGGCCGGTGGAAGCGGCCGCATGCTGAGCCTGACCGAACACAACGTGGGGCAGCGCATTCCGGCGCTGCTCGAGGCGGCTCGAACGGGCATCGTCGCCCTTGTCTCGGATGCAGGCACGCCGGTCATCGCCGACCCGGGCGCCCGGCTGGTAGAAGCAGCCCACGCCGGCGGTGTGCGGGTTGTGCCGATCCCTGGCCCGTCCGCGCTGGCGGCCGCTGTTTCGGCCTCGGGGTTCGAAGGTTCCGATGTCCACTTCCTGGGCTTCCTGCCAAAGACCCGGGGCGAACGCATCGCCCGGCTGCGTGCTGCTGCACTTTCGGCGCCGGTGCTGGTGTTCTTCGAAAGTCCTCAACGGCTGGGCAAGACGCTCCTCGAACTGGTGGCCGAACTCGGCGACCCGGAAACGGTCGTCTGCCGGGAGTTGACCAAGCTCCACGAAGAGGTGGTCCGAGGGGCCGCTTCGGAGTTGGCGCCGCGGTTCCAGACGGCGCGGGGAGAGTGCACCGTCGTTGTCCGGTGCCCCCCGGCCGCGAATGCGCAAGCGGACACTGCGGAAGCCTCCACGCTGCTCGCCGCCATGAAGCGCGCCGGAGCGCGGCGTCCCGCGGCGGCGGCGGAGGTTGCCAGGCTCACCGGGGCCCGGCGGGACGAGCTCTACGAGGCATGGGAAGCACTCTGACGGCCCCACGCTGCCCCCTGTGCTAGACTCGAAGCGATCCTTTTCGACCAGGTTATTCCGTGCCCGAACGAATCCTTGTCTGCGTGGCATGGCCCTACGCGAACTACCTGCTGCACGTAGGCCAGGCCGCAGGCGCATATCTGCCTTCGGACATTTTCGCGCGTTACCAGCGGCTCAAAGGCAACGATGTCCTGATGGTTTCCGGCTCCGATTGCCACGGGACACCGATCACGGTCGCGGCCGACAAGGAGGGCGTTGAACCCCAGGTCATCGTCGACCGCTACCACGCGAAGATCCTCGAGGTCTGGGAACGTTTCGGCATTTCCTACGATCTGTACACGACAACGCTGACCGAGAACCATTACCAGGTCACGCAGGATGTCTTCCTCAAGCTGAAGGAGAACGGACTCCTCTACCCGCGGACCGAAGAGTACCTGTACGACCCGCAGGCGGACCGCTTCCTCCCTGACCGTTATGTCGAGGGCACCTGTCCGAACTGCGCGTACCCCGAGGCGCGCGGCGACCAGTGCGACAACTGCGGCAAGACCCTGGACGCTGTCGAACTCATCAACCCACGGAGCAAGATCTCCGGCGCGACTCCCGTCCTGAAACCGTCGGAGCACTACTTCCTGCGCCTGACCGCGATGGAAGAACGGCTGAAAGAGTGGGCGGGGAAGCAGTCGCACTGGAGGCGGAACGTCCTCAACTTCACGCTCGGGATGCTGAACGAGGGGCTGAAGGACCGGGCGATCACACGGGACATCGCATGGGGAGTGCCGGTCCCGGTGGATGGCTACGAGAACAAGCGCATCTACGTCTGGTTCGACGCAGTGATTGGGTACCTTTCTGCAAGCAAGGAGTGGGCGGCGAGGAAGGGTGATCCCGAGGCCTGGCGGCCGTACTGGGAGGATCCCTCGGTCCGTTCGTACTACTTCATCGGCAAGGACAATATCCCGTTCCACACGGTCATCTGGCCGATGATGCTGATGGGCTATGAGGGCCTAAACGTCCCTTACGATGTGCCCGCCAACCAGTACGTGAACTTCTCCGCGACCCAGAAGCAAAGCAAGTCCAAGGGCACCGGGAACTGGATGCTGGACCTGCTGGACAGCTACGCGCCCGATGTCGTCCGCTTTTACCTGACAACGGTGCTCCCGGAAACGAACGACACCGAGTTCCGGGAAGAAGACCTAGTGCGCGCGAACAATGACGTGCTGATCGCGACGTGGGGCAACCTGGCAAACCGCGTCATCTCCATGATTCACCGGAACTTCGGCGGCATCGTGCCACCGGTGGGTGCGCTCTCTCCGGAATCCGAGGCTATCCTGAACGATGCTCGGGCGGCGTTCGGCGCCGTTGGCGGCGAGTTCGGAGCCTGCCACTTCCGCGGCGGACTCCAGGAAGCGCTTCGGCTGGCGCAATCGGCCAACAAGTACCTCGACGAACGCGCGCCGTGGAAGGCGGTCAAGACCGACACCCCGCACGCCGCGGAGACGCTCGCCACGGCCTTGAACGTCATCAACGCACTCAAGGTGCTCCTTCACCCCGTCCTGCCGTTTTCGACCGCCCAGTTGCACGAGGACCTCGGCCTCGACGGCGACCTCCGCCAACACGGATGGGAGTACCAGGCCGTGCCGGGCGGGACGACACTGGCGCCGGCTCGTCCGCTTTACGCGAAGATCGAGACCGAGCTTGCGGGTGCGAGCGCATGACCGGGGCGTTCGATACGCACAGCCACATCCAGGACCCGCAGCTCCTCGCGAACTTCGATGGCATCATCGACCGCGCCCGTGCCGCCGGTCTCGAAGGCATCGCGGTCCTCGGCTACGACCCTTCTTCGAACCAGCTGGCCCTTGAACTGGCCGCGCGCTCTCCGCTGCTCTTTCCGGCGGTCGGCTTCCACCCGCACGAAGCCGACCACGTGACCCCAGGAATGCTGGCCGAACTGGAATCGCTCGCGCGGTTGCCGGAAGTCGTCGCGGTCGGGGAGATCGGCCTCGATGCGTATCGTCACCACTCGACGCCGGCGAACCAGCGAACGTTGATCGATGCACAACTCGAGATGGCTTTGCGCGTGGGGAAGCCGGTGTCGGTGCATTCTCGTTCTGCCGAAGACGCCATTGCGGTCCACCTTGGACCGTACGCCGAGAAGGCCCGCGCGGCCGGCCTCGCCATTCCGGGCGTGATGCACTGTTTCGGCGGGACCTGCGAACAGGCCCAGCAGTACCTCGAGATGGGCTTCCTGATCTCCGTCGCCTGCTCGGTGACCTATCCGAAGAACGAGGTGACGGCACGGCTCGCCCAGGGCGTGCCGCTTGAGTCGCTGGTCATCGAGACGGATAGCCCGTACCTTCCGCCACAGACAAGGAGGGGCCAACTGAACGAGCCAGCACACGTGGTCGCGGCGGCGCGCGCAATAGCCGCGCTGCGGAGAGAGCCGCTCGAACGGGTACTCGACGTGACGACGCGGAACGCGGGACGCCTGTTTCGCCTGCCGGTAGGGGCAACGGCGGTGGGCGGATGACGCAGACCCCGCTGAAGCCGCTGTACGGTCCCGTGGCCGAAGACATGATCCTCGTCGAGGACGTCCTCGAATCGATCAAGCAGGTCGAGTTGGCGCCACTCAAGCGGATGCTGGACCACGCCCTCGAGGCCCGCGGCAAGCGGCTGCGGCCGGCGCTGGTGTTGCTGACGGGCAACCTTGGCGACTACAACCTGAACAAGCTTGTCCCGCTTGGGGCAGCGATCGAGTTGCTGCACACTGCCAGCCTCGTCCACGACGATGTCGTCGATGGTGCACTGAGCCGGCGAGGAAGGCCCACCACCAACGCGGTCTTCGACAACGCCATCACCGTCCTCCTGGGCGACTACATGTTTGCGAACGCCGCGGAGATGGTGACGCGGACGGGCAGCCTCTCGGTGACGCGCCTTTTCGCTCTCGCCCTGATGAAGATGACGAGCGGTGAACTGGACCAGGATGCGGCCGCCTTCGACATGGGGAAGGACGTCCAGCAGTACCTCTGGCGGATCGGTGGGAAGACCGCTGCGCTCATTGCGAATGCCACGGAGGGCGGCGCCGTCCTCGGCGGGCTCGATGAAAAGACGGTGGAAGCCCTTCGCACCTACGGCTACAGCCTGGGCATGGCCTTCCAGATTGTCGACGATATCCTCGACTACACGGGTGATGAAGAATTGATGGGCAAGCCTGTCGGCAGCGACCTTCTCGAGGGGACCGTGACCCTCCCCGGCCTGCTATTCCTGGAGCGATACCCCCGGAACAACCCGATCAAGCGGTTCTTCACCGCCCGGCGCGAACGCCACCTGCGACTGCAGGAAGCGATCGGAGCGATCCTTGCATCAGACGTCATCGAAGCTTCGATGGACATCGCCCGGGACTACATCCGACGGGCGAACGCCGCCCTCGATGTGCTTCCCGCCTCGGACGCGAAGGATTGCCTGGCGGACCTCGGCGAGTACGTCTTGAACCGGAGAAGCTAGCCGGACTTAGCTGCCGAGGTGATCGGGTGCGTGGGTAGGACTACCCTTTCGCACCACGCGCCCGGTATCCACCATCTCGGTCACGGCGCTGGGCGCGACAGGGTTCCGGTAGGCATCCACAAGGTCGCCTTTGGCGGCTGCGGCGCGCATGTCGCGGAGATCGGCCTTCTCGCCCTTGGAGCGGCGGCGCTTGGGCTCGGGCTTGTTGATCTCCGGGTGCTCGTTCGGGCGGGCGCTGGTGACGAGCTTCGTTACCTTCTGTCCGAGGTGGTAGAACTTGCCATCGTCCGGGATGCGGCGCGGGTAGCCGTCGCGATAAGTGAATGCCGCGAATGAGGTGGGCATGATGCGGGCGGCATCCTTGAAGCACTGCGGGCAAGGCACCGGCTCAGTCGCCTCGCGGATGGGCCGGAGCTCTTCGAAAATCCCGTTGCAGGGCTGGCAAAAGTACTCGTACAGGGGCATCTGGTTCGTCCCGTTCAGTTCGGTGGAGTGCCGGTTATTGTACATCTCCCGGAGATTCGTGGACGGGCGGCCGTAAAGGGACGGCTAACGCCTCGACGTAGCGCCCTGAATTCGTCTCGCGTTCGAGAACTGAGCGGATCGCCTCGCCGAGGACGCGCTGCAGCTCGGCTTCGAGTTCCGCCTCCAGGCGAAGGCCGGCGAACTGCCCCATGGTCGCATTGGCGGCGAACCGCATTGCCTTGATGGCACGGACGCTGATGAGCCGCCCGGAGCCGCCGCGACTCCTGCATCCACCACAAACCAGGCCACCGGAAGCAACCGAGAAGAGCGTGTCTTCCTCGGCGATCGGACCGTCGCAGATCGCGCAGTGAGAGAGCCGGATTTCGTAGCCGGTGTTGGCCAGTACCCGCAGTTCGAAGTAGCGCGCCACGGTGGGAGACGCTCCCGCGTCGAGCGCTTCGAGCAGGTCGACGAGCAGGTCGTACAGCTCGGACTGTGCGGCACGGTCGGCGGTGAAGCGGTCCACGAGTTCGCAGCAGTAGATCGCGAGCGTGAGGCGGTCGAGGTCGTCGCGGACAGCCAGGTAGGCGGCGATGGTTTCCGCCTGGGTGAAGACGTCGAGGTTGCGGCCGTGGGCGAGGTGCATCTGGCTGCGGGTCAGGGGTTCGAGGTGGCCGCGCATGCGGCTCTTGGGTTTGCGCACCGCGCGCGCTATCGCGTCGAACTTCCCCTCGGTGGGACTGAACACGGTGAAGATGGAATCAGCCTCGCCGAGGTTCCTCCGGCGGAGTATCACGCCTTCGGTGTTGTAGCTTCGCGGGCGGGTGCTCATGACCTAGAGCTCGCGCCTGCCTTCGAGGGCGCGCGCGAGCGTGACGTCGTCGGTATATTCGAGATCCGCACCGCTGGGGAGGCCGCGCGCCAGCCGGGTGACACGGACTCCGGCGGGGCTGAGCAAACGCTGGATGTACATGGCCGTGGCCTCGCCTTCGAGGCTGGGGTTCGTCGCCATGATGACTTCCTGGATCTCGCCGGCCTGGAGCCGGACAACCAGCTCCCGAACGTGGATGTCCTCGGGGCCAACGCCGTCGATCGGGTTGAGGATGCCATGGAGCACATGGTACTGGCCCTTGTACCCGCCGGAGCGCTCGATCGCGAGCACATCCAGCGGTTGTTCCACCACGCAGACTACGGCTTTGTCGCGGCGGTCATCGGAGCAGTATGCGCAGGGATCGGCTTCGGTGATGTTCAGACAGACGGAACAGAGGCGGATCCGGCGTTTCACATCCGTGACGGCCTCGGTCAGCGCTAGCGCTTCCTGTTCGCTCGTGCGGAGGATGTGGTAAGCGAGACGTTGCGCGGACTTCGGGCCGATGCCGGGGAGACGATGAAACGCCTCGATGAGCCGCTGGATGGGCTCGGGGGTGGATGGAGCCTCGGCCACGCCCGTGCCCTAGCCGAGACCCGGGATGCCGAGCCCGCCGGTTATCGCGCCAAATGACTTCGACTGCATCTCGGAAGCCTTCTCCGAAGCGTCCGTTATCGCCGCCATGATGAGGTCCTGGAGCATCTCCACGTCGTCCGGGTCGACGACATCGGGGGAGAGGGTGATGCCCGTGATCTTCTGTTCCCCGGACATGATGACGCGGACTGCGCCGCCACCCGCTGACCCTTCGATGTTGGTGGCTGCGAGTTCGGCCTGCGCCTTCGCGAGCATCTCCTGGGCCTGCGCGAGGGCGTTGGGGCTGGCGCCGCCACCCATGGAACTGCGCCCGGGCAGGCCGCCGCCGCTGCCGCCGCGCCGGAGGTACCGGTTGTTGCCGCTGCTCTTCGCCATTTACTGGTCCTTCCCAACTGGTGTGGCGCCTATCGCTCGCGCCGCTTCGGCGAGGTGGCCCTTCGGTGTTTCGCGCTTGGGCTGAGACGAGCCGTCGATCAGCGTCACCGTGAGGGTGACGGGATGACCAAGGATGGCCGCGGCTTGCTCTTCGACCATCGCCCGGCAGGCTGTATCGACCTTCTCCATTGGCATCTTGCGCTGGAAGCCGAGTTCGAGCACATCGCCATCCATCTGGATGACATCGCAGGTGTTGTTCAGCCACATCGCAAGCGTCGGATTGATCATCTTGCAGTGGTCGTACAGGTCGCGCAGGAAGCGCTCCTGGGGGCTGAAGGGGGTGTTCCCGGGGATTGTGGCCGGTTGCGGCGCCGCCGTCCGCGGTGGCCTGGTACCCGCGGGCACGGTTCCCGGCACCGCCGGCAGCGCCGCCGCTGCCGGGGCGAGCCCGCCACCGAGGATGGCCGTCGCACAGGCGACTTCGAGCGGGATCGGGCTGGCCGGATCGAGCCGGAAATCAGCGCGCGCCAGCTCAGCCATCGCTCCGGTCAGCTTGCGCACGCCGTTGGCGGCGATGGCTTCCTCAACGAGGCCCGCGTGAGGGTGTTCTGGCCTCGCCGCTTTCTTGAGGACATCCGGGAGGATGTCACGGATGAGATCGATCGTCGCGCGGGTGAACCGGGCGATATCCACGCCGTCGTCGGCCACCGAGCGAGCGATTTCGAGCGCGGCGCCGAGGTCGTCTTCGAGGATGGCACGGACGAGTCCGGCCGTCCGTGCGTCATGGACCTGGCCCATCGCCGCGAGCACGTCATCCACCGACGGCTGATTCCCGTAGCGGGCGGCCACCTGTTCCATCATGGTGATCGCGTCCCGGAGACCGCCGCGGGACTGCACGGCAATGGCGGCGAGGCCTTCCTTCGGGAACTCGAAGCCTTCTTCGCGCGCGATGTAGTCGAGGCGTGCGACGCTGGCCTCGTTGTTGATGCGGTGGAAGTCGTGCCGCTGGCAGCGCGAGATGATCGTCGCGGGCATCTTGTGCAACTCAGTCGTCGCGAGGATGAAGACGGCGTGCGGCGGTGGCTCTTCAAGCGTCTTCAGGAGGGCATTGAAGGCGCCATCCGTCAGCATGTGGACTTCATCGAGGAGATAGACCTTGCGCTTCAGGTCCGAAGGGGCGAACGCGATCTTCTCGCGCAGTTCGCGGATGTCCTCGATACCGCGGTTGCTGGCGGCGTCCATCTCGATGAGGTCGAGCGCGGAACCGTTGAGGATGGCCTTGCAGGCGGCGCACTGGTTGCAGGGCTCGCCTTCGGTCAGGTTCGCGCAGTTGAGGGCACGGGCGAGGATGCGCGCTGTTGTCGTCTTCCCGGTCCCTCGCGGCCCGCTAAAGAGATACGCGTGAGCCACCTGGCCGGTGGCAAGGGCGTTGCGCAGCGTCCGCACGATGTGATCCTGCCCGGCGACCTCATCGAAGCCGCGTGGGCGCCATTTCCCGTAAAGCACTCGCACCCCGGAACCAGAACGAATACCGCAAGTATAGAACAGATGTGCCGAGGGAGGCAGTGAATCAGTGCTGGTGGACCAGCTTCAGGTCGCCGAGGTAGTGCTCCTCGCGCGTGCGCATACGCGCCTCATCTTCGGCGTTGGTTACATGGTCGTAGCCGCAGAGGTGGAGAATCCCGTGAGTTAGCAGATGCGCCAGCTCGGACGCGAGCGGATGGCCGGCGGCTTCCGCCTGGCGCGTGGCCGTCGGAAGCGAAATCGCGATATCACCGAGTAGGTTCTCCTCGGAGAGTCCCTGGACGAAGTCGTCGGCTTCATCGGGAAACGAGAGCACATCGGTCGGCTCATCGATGCCCAGGAACTGGAGATTCATCGCCCTGATTTCCTCATCGTCGATGATCAGGATTGCCAGCGCCGTCCCGGGTTCAACGCTTTCGCCGGCCATCACGCGGGCGGCGAGGTGATGGAGCGCTTCGACATCCAGGCCGGCAGCGTCGATGGCGACTTCGATGGAAATCTCGTAAGGGAGCTCGTCGTACACGCCGGTCAGCTTACCGTGCGCAGGGCATCGACCGCCGACTCAGCCGCGGAGATCAGCGGTGTCGGGATGAGCCCGAAGACCAGCACTCCAAGCGTCGCCGCGCCGAGAGCGACCGCGATCGAAGGGGACGTGGAAATCGTCTTCTCGTCTTCGGCCTCGCCGAGGAACATCTGGCGCGCAACCGAAAGGTAGTAGAAGCCGGAGACGACGCTGTTGAGTACGCCGATCACGACGAGCCAGAGGAGGTCGGCACGGACGCCCGCGTTGAAGATGTAGATCTTCGCCCAGAACCCCGCTGTTGGTGGGATTCCCGTGAGCGACACCAGGCAGAAGGCGAGCCCGACGGTGAGGAGCGGCGAGCGCTTCCACATCCCGGCGTAATCGCGGATCTGGTCGCTGCCGATCTTCTGCGAAATGGCGATGATCGCGACAAACGCGCCGAGGTTCGTGAAGGCGTAGGAAGCGGTGAAAAGCAAGATGCCGCTGCCGCCGAGGTCGAAGCGCTCGCCCGGGACGGAAATCGCGGCAAGGCCGATGAGGAAGGTGCCGGCCTGGGCGACCGACGAATACCCGAGCATGCGCTTGATGTCGGTCTGCACCACCGCCATCAGGTTCCCGAGCGTCATCGAGACGGCGGCGATGATGGCGAAGATCATCGACCAGTCGTCGCTCAGGAAGTCGGCGCCGAGGCCTTCGAAGAAGATGCGCGTAACGACGGCGAAGGCCGCCGCTTTCGAGCCGACGGAGAGGAAGGCAGCCACCGGCGTGGGCGCCCCCTGGTAGACGTCGGGCACCCACATCTGGAAGGGGACTACGGCCATCTTGAAGCCGAAGCCTGCGATGAGGAGGACCATGGCGAGCACGAGCAGGGCACGGTACTGTTCGCCATTTGCCTGCAGGCTCGCCGATATCTCGCTCAGCATAGTCGTGCCGGTCACGCCGTAGAGCAGGGCCATGCCGTAGAGCAGCATCGCGGAAGCAATCGCACCGAGGAGGAGGTACTTCAACCCGGCCTCGCTCGATCGCTTGTCCTTGCCCCAGCCCGCCAGGATGTACTGGGGGATGGAGGACAGTTCGAGGGCGAGGAAGATCGTGATCAAGTCGCGCGCGGCGGAAAGGAACATGAGTCCTGCGCAGGTGGTGAGCAGCAGTGCGTAGTACTCGCCCTGGCCGCGGCCTTCGCGGTTCACCCAGTCGATCGACGCGAGGACGACCGTGGCGCCAATGCCGGCGAAGAGAAAGTAGAAAAAGACTGCGTACTCATCCAGCGAGAGCGTGCCGCCGAACACGTCCTTCTGCGGGAAGCTATCCCGGCTTACCCAGGAGAGTGTCCAGAGCGCGGAGAGCGTGAGGCCGAGCAGGGCGATGAACGGGAGGTGGCGGCGGTGCCCGGGCATGAGGCCGTCGACGAGCAGCACAATACCCGCGGTCGCGAGGACCGAGAACTGGGGACCTACGAGGTCGATTCCGTTCACGATTCCACCCTTAGCATGATCGAGTCAATCGCTGGCTCGAGCATATCCATCATGATCGCCGGGTAGACCCCCAGCAGGATAACGAGCGCAACGAGGCCGACAACGACGGTGTGTTCCCACCAGTGGTGGGCGTCGGTGACGCCGTCCCAGTCGTGTTTCACGGGACCGAAGACAACTCGCTGCAGCGTCCAGAGCACATATCCAGCGGAGAGTACGACGCCGAGGATCGATGCGAGCACCGCCCACTCGAACTTCTCGAATGCGCCGAGGAAGACCGTCACTTCGGCGATGAAGCCGGCCATAGCGGGCAGGCCAAGGCTCCCGAACCCGGCGAAAACCAGTCCGGTCGTAATCAGTGGCATCTGCCGGGCGAGACCGCCGAGGCGGGCGATTTCGCGGGTGTGCGTGCGTTCGTACATCAACCCGACCATCACGAACATGAGCCCCGTGATAAGGCCGTGGGCGAGCATCTGGTAGGCCGCGCCCGTAAGTCCGGTATCGCCGAGCGCACCGATGCCAAGGAGGACGAGCCCCATATGGCTAACGGAAGAGTAGGCGATGAGTCGCTTCACATCTGTCTGGCGGAGGGTGATGAACGCCCCGTAAAGCACGCTGAAGGCGCCAATAGCGGCGAACCAAACATCCCATTCGGCGGCCTGGTCGGGCAGCATCGTCACGCACATGCGGATGAGGCCGTATCCGCCCATCTTCAGCAGGACCCCCGCGAGCATGACTGAGACGGCCGTGGGAGCGTCGCCGTGGGCATCCGGCAGCCAGGTATGGAGGGGCACGATCGGGAGCTTCACGGCAAACCCGATGAAGAGGAAGAAGAAGACCCAGCCGAGGGGAATGAGCGGGTCGGCGATGCGGCCCTCCTCACTCAACAGGCGTATATCGAAGGTGTCACCAGCGAAGGCGAGGGTCAGGATGCCGACGAGCATGAAAGCCGAGCCGGCGATCGTGTAGAGGACGAACTTGGTAGCGGAATACTCTTTGCGGCCCGATCCCCAGACGGCGATGAGCAAGAACATCGGGAAGAGTTCGAGTTCCCAGAAGAGGAAGAACAGGAGGAAATCGAGCGAAACGAAGACGCCCACCACCGAACTGACCAGCAGCATGAGGCAGGCGAAGTAGGCGCGCGGCCGCTTCGTGATGCTGAACGAGACGAGGACCGAGGCGACGGAAAGACAGGTTGTCAGCAAGACCAGTGGCATGCTGAGCCCGTCTACGCCGAGCGCGTAGCGAAGTTCGAACTGGTCGATGGTGACCCACTTCTTGTCGACCACCATCTGGTAGCCCGAGGCGTTGAGGTCGAAGGCGAAGAACATCTGGACCGAAAGCGCGAGCATGGCGACCGTCGCGGTGAGGGCAAGCCACTTCGCGTTTTGTTCCATCGACCGGGGGAGCACCATGATGGCAGCGGCCGCCGCCGCGGGTAGGAAGACGAGGATAGTCAGTTCCATGGCGCCCTCCTACAGCGGGTTCGCCGCGTAAACCGCGACGACGATGACGAGGATTCCGGCCACGATACCAAGGCCGTAGCCCTGCACCTGCCCGGTTTGGATGACTCTTAGCCGCGAACTGGCCTCCCGGGCCAGGCGGCCGGACCCGTTGACGATCCCGTCGACCACGTACTTGTCGTTGGCCTGCAGGAGGCGGTTCCAGCCACCCTGCATGATGCGGGTCACGAAGAGGTCTTCGTAGAGCCGGTCGAGGTAGTACTTGTTTTCGAAGATGATTGCGAAGGGCGCGAAGGTCGCGCGGATCGACTCCGAGGTGACCCACTTCTTCATGTAGATGGCGTACGCGGCGCCGATGCCGGCAAGGGCGACGACGGACGAACTGATGGCGATGCCAATTTCGAAGGTGCTATGGCCTTCGTGGGGAAGCTCGGGGAGCGCAGCTTCGATGAAGTCCTTGAACATGTGGTCGTATGCGAGCCAGCCAGCGGCCACTGCCGGGATGGCGAGCAGCACCAGCGGTAGCGTCATCACCCACGGGGACTCGTGCGGGTGGCCCGGGTCGCCGTGGAAGTGGGAGTCCTCGTCGTGGTGGTCGACCGGCTCGCCGCCTTTGTACGTCCCGAAGAAGGTGAGGAAGATGGCCCGGAACATGTAGAACGCCGTCATGAAGGCGACGCAGAGGCCGATCACCCAGAGCGCCCGGTTCTCGCGCCAGGCATCCAGCAGGATTTCGTCCTTGGACCAGAAGCCTGCCAGCGGGAAGATGCCGGCGAGGCTGAGTGAGCCGATCAGGAACGTCCAGAAGGTGATGGGCATGAACTCCTTCAGGCCGCCCATCTTCCGCATGTCGAAAGTGTTCGTGCTGTGATTGACGGAACCGCTGCCGAGGAAGAGGAGTGCCTTGAAGAAGGCGTGCGTGAACAGGTGGAAGATGGCCGCGACATACCCGAGGAGGCCGAGAGCCATCATCATGTAGCCGAGCTGGCTGACGGTTGAATAGGCCATCACGCGTTTGAAGTCGGTCTGTACGAGAGCGATGGTCGCCGCGACGATGGCGGTGATGGCGCCGATCCAGGCGACGACGTCGCGGGCATCTCCGGAAGCCTCGAAGACGGGGAAGAAGCGGGCGACCAGGTAGACGCCCGCCGCGACCATGGTGGCCGCATGAATGAGAGCGGAGACGGGAGTCGGGCCTTCCATGGCATCGGGAAGCCAGACGTGCAACGGGAACTGTGCGGACTTGCCCGCGGCGCCGGCGAAGATGCCCAGGGCGAAGAGGGTGACGACCGTCGTTGTCGGGACGTTACCTTCGAGGTGACCGCCGGCCCAGTGCTGGATCTCGGCGATGTCGAAGGCTGCTTCGGGGACTTCCCGGAAGACCAGCAAGAGCGCCGCGAGCAAGCCGAGGTCGCCAATACGAGTGACGATGAACGCCTTCTTGGCGGCGGCGGCAGCGCTCGGCTTGTGGAACCAGAAGCCGATGAGCAGGTAGGAACAAAGGCCGACCAGCTCCCAGAAGATGAAGATCTGGAAGAGGTTGTCCGCGAGGACGAGCCCGAGCATGGAGAAGGTGAACAGGCACATGTGCGCGAAGTAGCGGCCTTCGCCGTGGTCGCCATCCATGTACCCCGTCGAATAAAGCTGGACGAGGAGTGAAACGGTGGTGACGACGACCAGCATGACCGCCGTCAGGCCATCGACGCGGACGCCGAGGTTCACTGTCAGTGACCCGGCGGTGAACCACTCATGGGTGTACTGGCGGATCCCACCATCGGCGTCCATGACATTGAAGAGGGTGTAGTAGCTGAGGAGACAGGCGGCACCGACCCCGGCGAGGGCGAGGTATCCCGCAATCGTCGGGAACTTGCGACCGTAGGCAGCAATGATTCCCCATGCGACCAGCGGAGCAATGAGGATTGCCCAGAGCAATGGCTCCCCGATGCTGGGCGTCCCTGCGGCGGCGTGGGCTTCTTCGGCGAGGAATGGCATCGGCTAGATCTTCCTCAGGATTTCGCGGGCGACGTGAGCCTTCCCGGTTGGTACGTAAAGGGTGCGCTCATCGCGCAGGGATGCCTTTTCGCCATAGCCGATAGGCGGGACGACGCGAACCGAGAGCCCCTCGGCGGCGAACAGCTCGCGCCAGGTCTCGGCCACGTAGGCGTTGCGCACGGTCATGAATTCAACCCACATCGAACGTCACGACCTCAACAGGTTCATCTGGTCGACATCGACCGTTTCGCGGTTCCGGTAAACCGAGACCGCCAGGGCAAGGGCTACCGAAGCTTCCGCAGCGGCAACCGTGATGATGAAGACGGCGAATGTCTGGCCGGTGATCGGCCGTTCGCTGATCGAGAAGCGCGAAAACGCGACGAGGGTCAGGTTCACGGCGTTCAGCATGAGCTCGACGCCCATGAGGACGCCGATTGCGTTGCGTTTGCTCAACGCGATCGCCAGGCCGATGGAGAACACCAGCGCGCTGACCGTCAGGAAGTGTTCGAGGCCGATGGTCATGCGAGTGCGTCCTCCGCTTCTTCCTCGGCCGAACGCGTCAGCATGATCGCGCCGACCAGGGCGGCGGTCAGCAAGACGCTGGCGATTTCGAAGGGCAGCACCCACGTTTCCAGGAGGGCGCGGCCCAGCGCGGCGGCCCCGAGGTCTGGCGCAACTTCGTTGGTCTGCCAGGCAGTGTCGTTCACGACGAAGAGGAAGACCGCTGCGATGCAGACGCCGAGCAGAATTGCCGGAGCGGCGAATTTCGTTTCGCCGTTGTCGCGGCCGGCACGGGGAGTGAGGAGCACCGCGAAGAGCACCAGCACGGCGATGGCGCCGACGTAAATGATGACCTGGGCCATCGCGATGAAGTCGGCGGAGAGCAGGACGAAGAAACCGGCGATGCCCACGAACGTGAGAATCAGGAACAGGACCGCGTGCAGCAGATTTCGCGAAACCATCACGCCGCCCGCCGCGACGAGGGTGATCGCCGAGAGCACGTAGAACGCAAAGACCACTCCGCCGCCTTCCATTACTGCTTGCCCTCACTGCCGATGGGGACGTAACCACCAGCGTTCTTGACCAGGCGGGGACGGGTGGGTGTCTCATCCGGGCGGTATCCCATGAAATGCGCCCAGGCGAACACGATCACGACGGCCAGCAGCACGTTCACCGCTGCGATCAGGTAGATAAGGCCCTTCGTGTAGTCCTGGTCGCTCCACCACATGCGCTCAGTGGTGACCACGAGGAGGTTGAAAATGGCAACTGGCAGGAGGAACTTCCAGGCAAACGCCATCAGCTGGTCCGCGCGGAGGCGCGGGAGCGTGCCACGGGTCCAGATGAAGAGGAAGTAGAAGAGGTGGGTCTTGCCGATGAAGATCATCCACGGCGGGACCCACTTCTCGAGTCCGAAGAACGTCCAGCCGCCGAGGAAGACCGTCGCCGCGAATGCGGAGGCGCCCAGTGCGTAACCGATGTCCATGCCGTAGAAGAGGCCCCACTTCATGCCCGAGTACTCCGTGAGGTACCCGGCCACGATCTCGGATTCGGCCTCGGCGATGTCGGTCGGTGTGCGGTTCAGTTCCGCGCTGACGCAGATGAAGTAGATGACGAAGGCGAGCGGGCTGACGAAGGCCACCCAGATCTTGAAGTCGTCTGCCCAGAGGACCATTCCCTGGAGGGAGAGCCCGTTGGAGCCCGGGTTACTGGTGATGACGACCGCGGCGAGGAGGGCCGTCACAAGAGGGACCTCGTAGCTGATTGCCATCGCGACGATGCGCATCGCACCAAAGAGGGAGTACTTGTTGTTGGCGCTCCAGCCGGCCATGAACATCGAGATAACCGGGAGCGACGTTATCGCCATGAAGTAGAGCAGGCTCACCGGCACGTCGGCAAAAACCATTCGCGGGCCAAAGGGGATGACGGCGAAGATGAGCACCGCCGGAGCGACGAAGAGGATCGGCGCGATGTACATCACCACGCGGTCCGATTTCGTCGGCGTAAGCGCTTCCTTTGTCAGGAGCTTGATAGCGTCGGCGATTGGCTGGAGGAGACCGAAGGGGCCGGCCCGGTTCGGGCCGTAGCGCGACTGCATCCGGCCGATGATCTTCCGTTCGCCGTATACGCCGACATAGAGCTGGGACGGGAGCACGAAGATGAGGAAGCTCGCGACGAAGCCGATGAGCGCCGCGAGCACGTAGACGACCCCGAAGGGAAGGATTTTGTCGGCGCCATCAAGGATGGCGTCGGTCAGGTTCGCGAGGTCGCGAAGGTCGTACCAGTTATCTGTAGCGAGGAAGATAGCGGCCATCAGCGGTCAATCTCCCCCACGACGATATCGATAGAGCCGAGGACGACGATGGCATCGGCGAGCGTGCCGCCAACCGTCATCTCCTTGAGTGCAGAGAGATTGATAAAGGATGGTGGGCGAATGTGGAAGCGGTAGGGCGAAGGCCCCTCATCGCTGACCAGGTAGTAGCCGAGTTCACCGCGCGGACTCTCGATGCGGGCGTAGGCCTCGCCTTTGGGCGGGCGAAGGGCCAGGGGGACCTGCGTCGAATGGGGGCCGGAGGGTAGTCCGTCGAGGGCCTGCTGGATGATCTTGAGGCTCTGGCGCATCTCTTCGAGGCGGACGATGAAGCGATCGAACGAGTCGCCCTGGTAGCCAATGGGAATATCGAAGTCGTACTGCTCGTACCCGCAGTAGGGGTCCGCCTTTCGCAGGTCCCAGGCGATGCCGCTGCCCCGGAGCATGGGCCCGGAGAGGCTGGAGTTGGTGGCCATCTCGGGAGAAAGGACGCCGATGCCGCGGGTGCGGCTGATGAAGATCTCGTTCCCCGAAAGGAGCGCTTCCATCTCTTCGAGGAAGGGCGGGAACTCCTGGAGGATCTTCCGGACCATGGGTTCGAACTCGGGCCGGAGGTCGAAGGCGACGCCGCCGATCCGCATGTAGTTGCAGGTGAGGCGGGCGCCGGAGGTGACTTCGAAGACGTCGAGGATCTTCTCGCGTTCCCGGAAACACCACATGACGGGTGTCTGCCAGGCGCCGGTGTCGTTGGCGAACGCGCCGACGGCCATGCAGTGGCTCGCGAGGCGCTGGAGTTCGGCCATGATCACGCGGATGGCGTCGCCACGGGCGGGAACGTGGATGCCGGCGAGCTTTTCGACGGCGAGCACGTAGCCCAGGTTGTTGGACATGCTGCTCAGATAATCGGTGCGGTCGGTGAACGGGATGTTCTGGGTGTAGGTGCGCTCCTCGGCGAGCTTCTCCATCGAGCGATGGAGGTAACCCATCACCATCTCCGCATCGAGGACTTTTTCGCCGTCCACGGTCGCCTTGATCCGGAACACACCGTGAGTAGATGGGTGCTGCGGCCCGATGTTGAGGATGAACGGCTCGGACTTGATGACTCCGGTCATTCGAGCACCCTCACCGGCGGTTCCTGGCGGCGGGCCATGCCGGCGAATTCGCCGAGACCGGGCTGGAGGCCACCGGGCATAGAGAGGAAATCTTTGCGCAGCGGCCAGCCGGGATAGCCTTCCCAGAGGAGGATGCGGGTGAGATTGGGGTGCCCCGCAAACTTGATGCCGAAGAGGTCGTACGTTTCGCTTTCCTGCATCCATGCCCCGTGGAAGACCGGCACGACACTGGGCACCTCGGGCTTCTCTCGGTCCCAAACTTCGACCTTGAAGAGCGCGATGTGGTTCTTCACGAACGACTGGATGTGGTAGACCACCTCAAGGTGGTCCCAGAAGTCGACCCCGCAGGTATTGGTGAGGTGAACCAGGTCTGCCTCGGGCGATGTCTTGAGCGCTTCCAGCGTGGCGACGAGGTGTTCAGCCTTGAGGTAGCAGGCTGTCCCGGTGGTCTTCGCAACAGAGCCGGGGACGGCGGCTTCGGCAAGGGCGGCGGCTTCGTCGCCGGTGAGTTGGCGGGTCACAGCTTCCACTCCAGCGCACGTTTTCGCCAGGCGTACACGCCGCCGATGACGAAAGTGCCGATAAAGAGGATGCCCTTGCCGTAGCCGGCCCAGCCCACCTGGTCGAACACGAGCGCCCATGGGAACAGGAAGACGAGTTCGACATCGAGAAGCACGAAGAGGAGAGCGATGTAGTAATACCGGAAGTTGAACTGGACGAGGCTCGGGCCCTCGGTACGGAGGCCGCACTCGTAGATATCGTCGCGGACCACGTCAGGCTTGCTGGTGGGGCGAATTCTTATGTACTGGAACGCCCACGACGTGACGAGCGCACCGAGCGGGAAGATCAGCGCGATGATGACGAGGATGCCGATGTGGCCGTATTCGTAAAGCACGCCGGGACCGTTTGTGAAATTCGTCCTAAAGGGACGGCGCTGACTATAGCACGGGGTTGTTGGCCGGACAAAAACTAACGGGGCGTACAACAAAACAGGCTCCCGCGGGGGGCGGGAGCCTGTCTGTTGGTTGAGGCCGTCTGCGGAAGACCCACTTGCGCCCCCAGGTGATCTCTTCCGCGGGCGGCCTCGTTACCGAGTATGTGGCCACGGCGGGTACCATTCGCCAACCGCGGGCAAGCCACCCGTAAAATGCCCGCAAATTCCTCGTGAATGTGAGCGACCAACGTGCCCCAACCCGTCATCGGCCTCATCGGCTGCGGTTTCATCGGCCGCTTCCATTCGCGCAACCTGCGCGGTTCGCTCCGTTCGGAGCTTGTCCCGGGAGAGTACGCCGCGGTCTGCGACCGGGAAGTCTCGCGCGCAGAGGCGTTCGCCGCGCTCACCGGGGCGAAGACGGTGACGAGCAACGCCGCCGCGGTCTTCGACCGCCCGGGCCTGAACTCCGTTTACATCTGCACGGAAACGGCCGAGCACCCCGCTCTCGTCCTCGAGGCGGCGCGGCGCGGCCTCAACGTCTTCTGTGAAAAACCGCTGGCGAAGTCGATCGACGAGGTCCGCGCGATGGTCGAGGCGGTCGAAAGCGCGGGCGTAGTCAACCAGGTTGGCCTGGTACTCCGTTACTCGCCGGTGTTCACCGTGCTAAAGGAGATGATGGAGGCGCCAGACCTCGGCCCGTTCCTCACAGCACACCTGCGCGATGACCAGTTCTTCCCGACCCGGGGGCACTATGCGAGCGCGTGGCGTGGTAGCTTCGAACGGGCCGGCGGCGGGACGCTCATCGAACATTCCATCCACGATGTCGACCTCTTTCGCTGGCTCTTCGGCGAGATCGAGGCGGTGCGCTGCCACACCCGCGTCACCTCCGGGCATGACCGTGTAGAGGATGTGGCGATGGCAACGTTCCAGCACGCCGGGGGGCACCAGACCTCGCTCACCTCTATCTGGCACCAGCTCGACGAGCGGCCTTCGACGCGACACCTCGAGGTGTTCTTCGAAGGCGGATACTTCGCTACCGACCACGACTTCATCGGATCCATCCGCTACCAGGGGCGCAGCGGAGACGTGAGAGTGCTGGACGCCGACGAGGTGTTCGACCGCTACTGCGCCATTGCGGGCCTGGCGGGTGAGGAAGCGAACCTCGCCCGGCTCGGGATGTACGAGGACCTGGCCTTCCTTCGCTGCGTCCACGAAGGCAGGCCCGCCTTCCCGGACTTCCGCACGGCGCTCCGAGCCCACGAGGTAGTCGACGCGTGCTATAGGAGCGCGCGGGGGGCCGGCGAGTTGAGTGTGGCAAACCTATAGCACGGGGCTATGGCTTGGGCCCGGGTTACTTTCCCCGCTGAATACCCGGGGGTAACATGCCGGTACTTACGCGCAGCGCGCGAACCGCGAAGGGACGCCCCCGCGCCCGAGGAGCAGACTCTTGCCGACCGATACCGTGAAGGACCTCTACACGATTGGGGAGGCCCCGCCGCTGGGACACGTCCCAGCGCGCATGTACGCCCAGGTCATCCGCCAGGCCCGTTTTGGCGAGCCAACCAGCTCATTCCAGCAGGAAGTCATCGAGACGCCCGAGATCGGGGCCGATGACGCGCTCGTGTATGTGATGGCCGCCGGTGTGAACTACAACAACGTCTGGGCAGGACTCGGCTCCCCGGTCGATGTCATCGGCGCACGACAGAAGCAGGGCGAACCCTGGGACCACCACATCGGCGGGTCGGACGCCTCGGGCATCGTCTGGCGGGTCGGCGACAACGTCACGAACGTGAAGGTCGGGGACGAGGTTGTCGTTCATTGCGGGTCGTGGGACATCCACGCACCGGAAGTCCTTTCAGGCGACGACCCTATGTTCAGTCCAAGCTTCAAGATCTGGGGCTACGAGACGACGTGGGGATCGTTCGCCCAGTTCACGAAGGTCCAGGCGCACCAGTGCCTGCCCAAGGCCCGGCACCTGAGCTGGGAAGCTGCGGCAGCGCCAACGCTGGTGGGCTCCACGGCCTACCGGATGCTCTTCGGCTGGGCGCCCCACAGTGTCCGCGAGAACGACGTGGTCCTCGTATGGGGCGGTGCGGGCGGCCTCGGATCGATGGCCATCCAGCTGGCGGCGAACGTGGGCGCGAAGCCCGTCGCTGTGATCTCCAACGACAACAAGATCGACTTCTGCAAGCGCCTCGGTGCGGTCGGTTGCATCAACCGCAAGGCGTTCGATCACTGGGGCCGGCTTCCGAACTGGGAAGACACAGAAGCGACCGGGAAGTTCACGGCCGGGGCGCGGGCCTTCGGCAAGGCCATCTGGGATGTGCTCGGAGAGCGCCGGAACCCCCGGATCGTCTTCGAGCACCCTGGCCAGGACACGGTGCCGACTTCACAGTTCGTCTGTGACACCGGCGGAATGATCGTCATCTGCGCGGGCACGACCGGATACAACGCCGATGTGGACTTGCGCTACCTGTGGATGCGGCAGAAGCGGCTCCAGGGCTCGCACTTCGCCAACGACACCCAGGCCAGCGCCTTCAACAACCTGGTCCTGGATGGCAAGATCGACCCCTGCCTTTCGCGCACATTCCGCTTCGACCAGACGGGGGACTGCCACCAGCTCATGTACGAGAACCGCCACCCGGACGGGAACATGGCGATCCTGGTGGGCGCGCCGCGAGAGGGCATGACGACCATCGAATAGGCGGTAGCCTGGCAGCACACCCAACGAGGCCGGCCCAGTAGGACCGGCCTCGAAGTTTTCGGGGAGGAACCTTCGGGAGTTCCCGCTACTTCCCGCCGGCGGGCGCGACATCTTCGACGCGTTCGGGCGCACCCGGGTGCATCGGCCTGCCGGGCATGAAGGGCGGGCGCTCGACGGGGGCCGCCCGGCCGAAGGTGTGAGCCGGGTTCAGGAGCGCGATAGCGACCATGATGCCCGCGACGATCACGCCCTGAGCGATGAACAGGTTCGTCGCTCCGACGCTGTCGGCGACTCTTCCGAGCGGGAAGGCCATGAGCGGCATCGCGCTGAAGCTGAGCATGTTGATACTCATCACGCGGCCGTAAAACTCCGGCCTCGCCGCATCCATGATCAACGTGCTGTTGAGTGTCTGGTAAGCAGTGAGCGCCAGGCCGAGGACGAGGACCGCTCCAATCGCACCCGGGTAGCCGAACGAGCGGGAACCCAGCGCGAGCAAGACAAGGCCGAGGCCGCCGGTAATGCCTGCGACCCACTGAAGGAGGGTCTTGCGGTCGTACGCAGTGAGGGTGGCCACGGCGAGCGAGCCGACGAGCGCGCCCACCCCGGAGACAGACTGGAGGAAACCGAATGCGGCATCGCCTTTGCCGAGGTCTTCGTGCACGAAGCCGGCCAGCAACATGACGTAGGGCATGGCGAAGAAGCTGATCGCGAGCATGGAGATGTTCAGCTGGCGCAGGCGCGAATCACGGGCGACATAGGCCAGCCCGTTGCCGATTTCGCGGAACATGTTCCCTCGTGCCACGGCTGAGGCCGCTCCCAGGCCGGTGGGGACGAACAGGAGCAATCCGCAAGAGACCACGTAGAGAGCGGCCTGCAGGAAGTACACCGACTCGAGGTTGATGGTCGCGACCATGACGCCGGCGACGGCCGGACCGAACAACCGCGTGGCGTTCATGGCGGCATTGGACATGGCCATCGCGCTCATGACGTGTTGAGGACCGACTACCTGGGCCATCAGCGGGCTGCGCGCGGGCATGCCGAGGGCCATCGCCGTCCCGCCCCCGAGCCCGAGGAGGAACAGCCATTCGATCGTGATCGTGTCGGTCACGAGCATCAGCGCATTGACGACGGCGAGGAGGGCGGTAACGAATTGCGAGACGAGGGTCAGGTTCCGCTTCTCGAACCGGTCGGCGAGGGAGCCACCCACCAGCGAGAAACAGAGCATCGGGAGCCCGAACGAGAGCGAAATGAGCCCGATAGAGCCATAGGAGTGGGTCAGCTGCCAGTCAAGCAGTGCCCGCGCAACCTGCTGCATCTGCATGCCGGTGAAGGAGAAGAGTGACGAGACCCACAGGTATCGGTAGTTCCGGTTGCCGAACACCGAGAGAGCGGCCCTGAACGACGGCTTCTGGCCGGGTGGACCCATAGGCGGGCCACCAGCAGGGCGCATCGCTCCTTGTTGCTGTGCCATGCAGGTCCTTCGCGGGCAGCCATGACCGAGCCGCCGCCAACATTGTTTAGGTCATCCTAAGCATTTTCGTCCCCTGACGCGAGTGTCCCCGTGAGCCTTCGCGGGCTTTGTTCGGGCGTAAGCGTGCGCCTTCGTTTCTATTGCGTAGCTGCGAGATACTGGCCCGCACACTCCTCCAGGAACACAGGAAGCTTCATGGCACGAGATTACTCCGCCGATATCGCCGACCCCCTCGCCCAGGAGATCGTCAACAACGTTGGCGTCTGGGTGGACCGCGAAGTCAAGCCCGTCGCGAGCGAGTTCGAACACGCCGATGAGTTCCCGGAACCCCTTCTCAAGGGTATGTCGAACATGGGCCTCTTCGGGATCAAGATCCCGGAGGCGTATGGCGGTCTCGACCTCTCGTTCGAATGCTATGCGGGTGTCTGCATGGAGCTGGCACGCGGCTGGATGAGCCTCGCCGGCATCATCAACACGCACGTCCTCGTCGGCTATGCGATTAGCGAGTACGGCACCGAGGCGCAGAAGCAGAAGTACCTGCCGAAGCTGGTCGAGCCGGAAATCCGGTGCGCCCTGACCATCACGGAACCGGACGCCGGTTCCGATGCCCAGGCAATCAAGACCACAGCGAAACGCGACGGCGACGATTACATCATCAACGGCCAGAAGATGTGGGTGACGAACGGCCACCGCGCCGGCGTCTACCTCGCGATGACCAAGACCGACGTCACCGCCAACCCGCGGCACAAGGGCATCACCGCCTTCCTCGTCGACGCGGGCACGCCGGGTTTCACGCCGGGCCGGCGTCTCGAAAAGCTCGGCTATAAGGGCGTTGAAACCACCGAGCTGACCTTCGACGACTGCCGCGTACCCGCCACGCAGGTGCTCGGCGGCGGCGAAGGCCGGGGCTTCCAGCACATCATGAGCGCGCTCGAAGTCGGCCGTATCAACGTCGCCGCGCGCGGCGTGGGCGTGGCGCAGGCCGCTTTCGACGACTCCATCCGCTACGCACAGATCCGGGAGGCCTTCGGCAAGCCGATCTTCGAGCACCAGGCCCAGCAGCTCCGCCTCGCCGAAATGCTCGTGAAGATCCGGGCGGCCCGGCTGCTGACGCTCGACGCCGCCCGAAAGAAGGACTCGGGGGCACGCAGCGACCTCGATGCCGGGATCGCCAAGCTCTACTCCACCGAGATTGCGAACGAGTGCGCGCTGGACGCACTGCGCATTCACGGCGGCGTGGGCTACAGCAAGGAGCTGCCGCTCGAGCGGTACTACCGCGACGCGCCGCTCATGATCATCGCCGAGGGCACGAGCGACATCCAGAAGATCGTCATCGCGCGGGCCATCGTGAAGGAATACCCGGTCTAGGCGTTCACGATCCGCGACTCTGGATTCACAACTCACGAGGAAGATGGGGACTGATATGGGCGACCTGAGAGTGCCGTTGGAGATCGCGGGGACAACGTTCTCCGACTACGAATTCGCGTGGACCTGGGAGACATCGCAGCTCCTCGCTCGGGCGACCGGGTGCTCGATCAGGGAAGCGCCGGACGTTTCCCGGATGATGAAAACTTCCGGCGCGGCCGGCCACCCCATGGTCCCGTTCAACGGAGCGCTCCTGGCCCGCAACCGCGACGAAGTGATGGACCAGCTCATCGGCGGATACGCGAACTGGCAGCAGGTGGGCCGCTGGGGATCGGGTTTGGCGAAGTTCTTCGGCGCGGTGCCGCAGGCGGGCCGCGGCCGGGTCTCCTCGCGAATCACCGAGGTCGGCGGGACATCGAAGGGCCATGCGCTTGTGCGTTTCAACTTCGAGGTGCACGACGTTTCGAGCGGCGCCCAACTGCTCGAGGGTTGGATGCTGATGTTCCTCCTCGGCTGCGCTCCCGAAGGCGCGGGGGCACTAACACCGCCGCGCATCGCCATTCCGGAGCGCGCGCCCGACCAGGTCGTGGCGCACGACACCGACGTGAACGTGACGTTCGACTGGGCCGTCCCTTCTGGCGACTGGAACACGACGCACTTTGTTCTACAGGAGGGCAACCCTGCGCCCCTGACGCACGGCCCGCGAAACATGGGACTGGTGATTTCGGATGCGAGCCGGGTCTTCGCAGGCGGCGATGTCGCCCGGCTCGCGGAGATCACGATCGGCAGCCTGCCGGCGCCCCACTACCCGCCGGAGCCGACCGAAACGCGGTTCTGGAAAGAAGGCGACCGCATCCTCGGCCGGCTCGTGGTGCCGGCAGCCGGGCGGATAGACGGCGGCGACGGCGACAAGGTCTGCATCGACCAAATCGAGTTGCGGTTCTAGTTCGGGCGTCGGGCTCGGCGATGCATCGCAAAGAGACCCGCGGCCGTAGCAAGCATTGCAGCGGCAACCACCGCGCCCTTGTCCCGGTAGCGGGGCCGTACACCAGACGGGCCCGCGGGGCCTGTACCCGTGTCCGGCGCGCCGGGCGGGCCTGCAAGGACTGCACAGGCTGCGAGCAGACCAGTACCGCCTGAACCCGGGCGGTAGACGGCGAGCGACGTGCCGTCGGCGTCGTAGATACTCTTCGGTCCGGCGGTGAGTGTGATGCTGCCGGTGTTAAAGAACTGCACGACAAGCGCGACCGAGTCCACGGTGAACGAGACGTTGGGGCGGATGACATCCTCGGGGCCGTAGTTCGCGGTCTGGGAGCAGTCGCCTCTGCGAAAGAGGACGATGTTGTAAGTCAGGGGTGCGAAGTCGAAGAGGCTGAGCCGCACACGGACAACTCCCGCCGTGTCCTGCGAGAGGGTGACGTAGTGGGTTCGCCCGTCGTTCCCAAAGAGAGGGACGACGACTTCGCGGACGACGTCGTAGTTGAACGACGGTTCGGCTGATGGCTCGGGGGCGGACGTGGGCGGAGCCACGGTGCACACCTCTGTAGAAAAAGCGCCGGCCAGTCCATCGAGGGCAGTCGCCACCCGGTAGCAACGCTGGAAGGCCAAGAGGTCGAGGAATGGGTAGGGCTCTTCCACAAACCATGTTCCGGTCACGGTGGCGAACCCCTCCCACTGCCGCGGCCCGGTTGCCCCGTACGCCGCCCGCGCCCGCTCCAGCACGTATGGGCCGGCGAAGCCAGGCACCGCATCCCAGGTGAGGGAAGAGGTCGCCTGGCGCTGCGCGGACGGGACAAAAGACCCGTCTGGGCTCGTCACCTGGACCGACTGTTCGAGGCGCAACCCGGTCGGCGCCGGCCAGGGCGCCGCGGCGGAAGGAACGGGAGTAGGAGTCGTCTGCGCCCTGGTGTTCGCCGGGTACGCGACGCCGATAGCGAGGCAGCAGGCGAACGCAATCGCTCCAAACCGTGCAACCCGACTGCCCTCGCGGGGCGATGGTAGGTTCATGCCAGTCCCTTTCGAGCGGATTCGATCGCCCGACAATTCACTTCCCAGCCCGGTCGCCCGCGAACTCCATCTCCAGCCGCTCGGCATCGAATGCGCGCTTGAGGCGGCGGCGGAGGTCCGCTTCGAGGGACCACTTCGCCGCGGAGTGAGAGTCTCCGGCGACTTTGAGCCCTACCTGTCCGCCTGGCAGTGCCTCCTGCTGGACGAGCCGCGGGTGGGCTGTGAGTTCGTTACCTCGTTCGGCCGCGAGCTCCAAACAGACACGGTTCACGATGGCGGCTGCCTGGTCGGCCTCGCGGAACGGCACTTCGAGTTCGATGACGAACCGGTTCAGGCCGGCCGTCCGGTTCGTCGCCACGGTGATTGCGCTGTTGGGGATGGTGTGGACGTTGCCTTCGCTGTCACGGAGCACGGTGCGGCGCGGGTTGATTTCGACGACCTCGCCGGTGATGTTCGCGACGGTGACCGTGTCGCCGACGGCGTACTGGTCTTCGATGAGGATGAACATGCCGTTCAGGACATCTTTCACGAGCGTCTGGGCGCCGAGGCCGAGAGCGATGCCGACGATGCCGACGCTCGCCACAAGCGCGGACACGTTCAGGCCGAATTCGCTCAGGATGAGGCCGGCGGCGACGAAGACGAGCAGGACGCGGAAGCCCCAGTTGAGGGTGGTGGCGAGGGTGCGCACGCGCCGCTCGATCGCGGCACGCTCTTCCAGGCGAATGCTGACGGCGCGGGCGAGCGCGCGACTGAGCACGCGGGAGACGAAGACGCGGAAGACGACTGCGAGGATGACGAGGAACCCAAGCGCGAAAAGCAGGCGGGCAACGTGGCCATCTTCCCAGATGCCCCAGTGCTCGATGCTCTGCGTGAGGGCGAGGAACGGGCTCACGCGGGCACCAGCTTTGCGTAGCTCTGCAGCAACCGCCGCGTCCCGGCTGTTTCAAAGGCAACCACATACTCGACGTCGCTGCCGTTCTTCTGGGCGCTGACGATGACGCCGGGGCCGAACTTCGGGTGGGCGACTCGGTCTCCGGCGGACCACATCGAGTCCTCGGCCGGCTCGACGTTCTCGAACATCGAAGGCGCAGCCGCGGCCTCGGCGTAGGAACGCCCGGTGCTCCCGTATGGTCGTTTGGTGTGGGCCGGTACGTCGTTCAGGAAGCGCGACGGCGGGTTCGCTGCCTGCTGGCCGAATGAGAACCGCCGGTAGGAACGCGAGAGGTAGAGGAGGTCCATCGCCCGCGTCATACCCACGTAGCAGAGGCGCCGCTCTTCCTCCATCTGGCGGGGGTCGTCGAACGAGCGGATGTGGGGAAGGACGCCCTCTTCGAGGCCGATGAGGAAGACGACCGGATACTCGAGGCCCTTGGCGGCGTGAAGCGTGATGAGGGTGACGGCGGGACGCCCTCGCGGAGCTCATCGACATCAGCGACGAGGGCAACGTCCTGGAGAAAGGCTGCGAGGTCACCCTGGTCGCCGCCCACGTCCTCGTACTCGGTCATCAACGAGCGGAGTTCGAGCACGTTCTCGATGCGGTCCTCGGCATCGTCGCCACCGTCATGGAGGTACTTCGCGTAGCCCGTGAGCGTGAGCACCTGGTCCAGCAATTCGGGAAGGGGGCGCCCAGCATCAGCCTGGAGGCGGTTGATGATGTGGACGAAGCCCGCGACCGCCGCGGCCGAGCGCCCGGTGATGGCCGCACCAAGCCCGCCGGCGACGCCTTCGCAGGCATCCCAGAGGGTCACTCCGTTCTCGCGCGCGAACTCATCCAGGCGGTCGACGGTCTTGTCGCCGATGCCCCGCCCGGGGACATTGATGACGCGCAGCAGGCTGGCTTCATCTCGTGGGTTCTGCGCGAGCCGGAAGTAGGCGATAAGGTCCTTGATCTCGCGGCGCTGGTAGAAGCGCACTCCGCCGATCAGGCGATAGGGAATGCGATGACGGACGAGCGCCTCTTCCACGGCACGTGACTGCGCGTTCGTCCGGTACATCACCGCGACGTCGCCATAGCTACGCCCGTCCGTCGCCAGGCGGCTAGTCTCTTTCGCGACGAACTCGCCCTCTTCCTCGTCGTTGTAGGCATCGTACGTCGTGATGAGGTCGCCGCCCTGGCGGTCGGTCCAGAGCTTGCGAGGGTGGCGCCCGGGGTTCTTACCGATGACGGCATCGGCTGCTTCGAGGATGGCGCCGGTCGAGCGGTAATTCTGTTCGAGGAGGTAGACGGCGCAGTTCGGAAAGTCGCGCTCGAAATACTGGACGTTGCGGACATCGGCGGCCCGCCAGGAATAGATGCTTTGGTCCGGGTCCCCGACGACGGTGATGTTGCCGTGGCCGGAGGCCAGCTTGCGCGCCAGCTGATACTGCACCGGGTTGGTGTCCTGGAACTCGTCGACGAGGACGTGCTGATAGCGGTTCGCGTATTTCTGCAACATCTCCGGCACTTCGAACAGGCGCACGGCGTAGAGCAGCAGGTCATCGAAGTCCACAGCGGAGGCGGCCTTCAGCGCACGTTCGTAGGCGGCGTAGGCGCGGGCGACTACTTCGTCGCCGTAGCCGCGAACCGTCGAAAGGAGGGCCTCGGGAACAAGCATCTCGCTCTTGGCGTTCGAAATAGCGGAGAGGACCGCTCGGGGCGTGAACCGGCGAGGGTCGACATGGAGTTCTTCGAGTACGCGTTTCACCAGCGCAACCTGGTCCGCATCATCGTAAATGACGAAATCCGGGGACAGGCCAATGGCGCTGCCGTCGATGCGCAGCCAGCGGGCGCACATGCTGTGAAATGTGCCCATGTGGAGGCTGGCGGCGTCCTCGCCCAGGAGCCTGGCCGTGCGTTCGCGCATCTCGCGGGCTGCCTTGTTGGTGAACGTCACGGCGAGGATGCGCCACGGAGCGATGCGGTGCTCGATGACGAGGTGGGCGATGCGATGCGTGATGACGCGCGTCTTGCCGCTGCCGGGTCCGGCGAGGATGAGGACGGCGCCGTCACCGTGCATTACCGCCTGCCGCTGGGGCTCGTTCAGACCCTCGAGCAGTTCGGCCTGGCTGGCAATCGTCTCCATCCAGGGGATTCTAGCATTCGCTCACTCGCCCTATCCATTTCGGTTTCGCCTCCAGTATTTGTCTGCGCTACAGTGGCTCTGCTGCGCGGCGGGAAGCGCGAGGGGAACAGTTGGACATGTTCTTGATTTCGTGGCCAGGCGGATCCTGGGAAGCGACCCTGAAGTACGGGATCGTGTTCACCGTCATCTTCCTCAGTGCCTTCTGGATCGCGACCGTGTTCTGGACCTACCGGGATATTCGCCAGCGAACCCGCGACCCGATCCTCCAGACGGCGGCCGTGCTGCTGGTATTGATCTTCAACTTCCCGGGACATTGGATCTACCTGATTGTCCGGCCCCGCCAGACGCTGAGCGAGCTCTACGAACGGTCACTCGAAGAAGAGACCCTCCTCCAGGAACTGGAAGACCAGAAGGCCTGCCCAACCTGCAAGCGCCGGGTGAAGGATGACTACCTGGTTTGCCCAAGCTGCCGGACCCAGCTCAAGGAAGCCTGCCGCCAGTGTTCGAAGCCGCTGAGCTATGCCTGGGTGACGTGCCCGTACTGCGGACTGGAAAAGCCCCCACGCGAAGGCATGGCGCCGCGCCCGGTGCGCCCGCCCGCGGCGGCGGCCCGCCCACAGCCCGTCGCACCACGCCCCCAGGCGCCGGCCCAGGAACAGCGGGCACAGCCGAGCCGGCCGATACAGCGCCCTCAACCGTTGAACAACCCCACACCAGTCCGCCCGGATCCCTTCGGCACCCGCGGCCGGGCCGCCGGCGCCACGGAAGATGGCCCGGTCATAGGAGAGTAGTCGGATGCCAGCACCGTTGTTGCCCGCCTACCTTCAGCGAATCGGATACGAGGGGCCGGTTGCTCCAACGGTCGAGACGCTCCGGGGCATGCACCGCGCGCACTTCTTGCAGGTCCCCTTCGAAAACCTGGACATCCAGCGGGGAGTCCCAATCGTCGTCGACCTGGACCACAACTACGACAAGATCGTGACTCGCGGGCGAGGGGGATTCTGCCTGGAACTGACGAGTCTGTTCGCATGGGCCTTGCGGGAAATCGGATTCAAAGTGGACATCCTCGGGGGCCGCGTGCTGGCGGCGTCCGGCCAATTGGGCGAGCCTTTGAGCCACATGGCGCTCGCCGTCTATCTCGACGAACCCTGGCTTGCCGACGTCGGTTTCGGGGGACGAGTAGCACAACCGCTGCGCCTGAGTGAACGAGGGCCTCAGACATCCGGCGCCTCCACATACACGGTGGCGAACGATGGCGATCACTGGTTGGTCACCTGCCTGGATCCGTGGCTGGCGCCGCAGGCTCCCCGCACGTATGTCCTGACGCTGCAGCCGCGGGAGCTAGGTGAATTTGCCGGCGTCTGTCATTGGCTCCAGACATCACCGGATTCGGCGTTCACCCGGGGAGACGTGGTTTCGCTCAGCACGGACCACGGACGGCTGAGCTACTCGCCCGGGCGCCTGACTATCGCATCAGGGGACACGAGGGAAGAGCGAGAGGTGGCCCCGGAAGGAGTCGGTCCCGCACTGTCCGAACACTTCGGCATCGTCCTGTAAACGAAAGACACTCCTCGCTCACACCTTCGCGAGCACCAAAGGGAGCAGGGCTTCTGCGACCAGGCGCTGAGAACGCTCGTCGGTGTGGACGCCGTCGGGTTGAAAGAACCCGAGCCGCGTCTCCCCACTGCCGAGCAGGTCTTCATGAAGGATCCAGTCGAAGTGCCGTTCAAGCGCGGCAGCCCTGAGCGTGCGTCCGACCTCTGCCTGGGTCTCGTAGAGCCGCGGGTTCAAATGCGCGAGCTGCCGTGTGTAGGACGCCCCGCCGAGGACGATAGTGTGGACGTTCTCTGCTCGGGCCAGGACGCTGAAGCAGTCGGTGTAGCTCTCGAGAAGGCCCGAGAGGGTGAGCGAAGGGCGAGTCCCGATGAGCCGGCGCCCTCCCCGGCGGACGACCGTGAGGGCGCGCTCCTGGTTCGACCCGTGCCTGGCCGGATGGCGAGAAACGAACCGCTCGAAGCGCTCCGCAGCCGAGGCCACGGGCTGTCCGAAGCGTTCGCGCAGCCGGTTGGAAACGAGCTGGACGACGACACCGTACGTTGAAAGTGCGATGACGACGAAGTCGGGACGCTCCTTTTCGAGCTGGCGTTCAACGAAGGAGGCAGCGGAGGGCCCGGCGAAGAGCAGGCGATGGACGACCTCCGTTTCGACTCCTGCCTCATGCACGAGGTCCTGGAGGGCCCACGGCCAGCCGTCTCTCTGATTTGCGAGCCGCGAACCGTCGGTGTCGCTGTGGCCAAAGACGAGGAGCTTGACCCGGCGCCTCGGCTGGCCGATCCCGCCGGCCAGCTCAGGCGAGCGCTTCGAAGAGTCCGCTGCCTTCGAGCAGTTCAGCCATTCGGTCGAGCTTGCGGTCTCCCTGGAAGCGGGTGTGATCGAACACGCCCTCCAGTGCGATCACCGTGTTTTCGGTGTCAGTGCGGCTCAGGAGCACCGGGATGCCCTTCGCCGACGCCGCATCGAAAAGGTATTCCGACGGCCGGCGGCCACCGGTAAGAATGAGCACATTGGGGTCTGCGCGGAGGGCGGCGAGATGCTGGTCCGTCTTGTCGAACCGTACGACGACGGCTTTCGACTCGAAGCGCCGGAGGTATGGCTGTCCCGCATCGGAGCCGATCGGGGCGATGACCAGGTGGTCGCTCGTCGCGCCGGTGTCGCCTTCCACCAGGACTTCGGCGTGGAGGGCGGCCTGCGCTTCGGCGACGCTGAAGCCTGCGAGCACGCGGTCTTCACCAAGTTCGAGGACGGATGGCGCGCCTTCAGTGACATGGACGCCGGTGACGCCATCGACTCCGGTGACCACAACGGCGGCGGCGCCTGCGGGAGCGGCGGGCTTCTTTTCTGCGGCGACAACGACCAGCTTCGCATCGCCGCCCGGGTAGGCGGCGAGCGGCCCCTCGACGACCAGCGTCTCGCCCGGCGCCACGGCGGGAATCGCAGCCACGGCTTCATCTGCGGAGCCGGGCGCGAAATCCAAGGAAGCGAACCAGGCGGCATCCGCGGGGGCATTGCCTCCCGCTTCTGCCAGGCGTACGAGACGCACAGGGGTGCCGGAATAGGCGAGCTTGCGGGCAATGGCCGCCGCGACGCCGGTCTTGCCTTCGCCGGGTTGTGCCGAACCTACGTAAATCACTGCCATCGACCCGTCCTCGGCGCCAGAGCGCCAGCGCAATTGTGACGAAAGGCACGGGTTGAGACAACGCAACGACCGGTTATTCGGCCTCCGCTAGGATGGAGCCATGCCTGCCACCCGCCGAATCACCGTCGAACGCAACCGTCTCCGATTCGCTGCCGCCCACATGGCCACCTTCGGGGGCGCCTGCGAACCGCTCCACGGCCACAACTACGATGTCATCATCGAACTCGAAGGCGAGCTCACGGAGGACTCCTGGGTGTGGGATTTCGGCGCCGTGAAGCGTGCGGCGCGGGCGCTGACCGACGACCTGGACCATCACTTCCTCCTCCAGCGCAACAGCAAGCACCTGGAAATGGTGGAGTCGGCGGAGTCCTGGACCGTCTCGTACCGGGGCAAGTCCTACACGTTTCCGAAATCCGACGTGTATCCCCTCCCGATCGAGAACACGACGAGCGAATGTATCAGCGAGTGGTTCGCCGGGAGGTTGCTGGCGGCACTGCGAGAACAGGGCGCCACGCACCTGCGGAAACTTTCGGTTGGGATCGAGGAAATGCCGGGGCAGACGGGCTGGTATACTGTCGAGATGTGAAGCCGCCTCCCTTTCGAGGCGGTTTTGCTGGCAGTGGAGGTAGGCGATGCAGCTCGACTGGGACAAAGCGATCAACGACATCCTGTCGGAGAAGATGACCTGCCAGGCGTGCGGCGCGATGGGCGAGCAGATGATCGTGGGCTACACCCGCGAAGCGGCCGCAGCCGAATTCGCCACGCGCTGCAAGGAATGCACCGACAAGTCGGACTGTGATGCGCGCAAGCTCGTGGTGGTCTGCGAACCGTGCGCGCGCCAATATCGCGTGAACGGCGAGCTGATGGACGAAGCGGGCATGATGAGCGTCCTTATCGACGAGTGCCGGCGGAACCTGGAAGACTCGATCGACTACCTCGCCACCTACTGGAAAGAAGAGATCGAAGTCGACTTCGATGACATGGCGAAGGGCCTCGACCAGGTCGATCCCGAGCTCTTCAAGGAGGAAGACTCCTGGCGGCTACGCCTGGAAGAGGAGTACCTCCAGCTCCACCGTTGGTTCCGCGAGAACCATGTGCCCATCCCCGACCCAGGCTGGCGCTCGACCTACACCGAAGAGGTCATCGGCCTGGGTTACACCACGCTCCTCGGCGATTGAGCGACACCTCGATTCCCTGAAACGGGGCACCTGTTATACTCAATCGGAGCGCGGAAGTAGCTCAGTGGCAGAGCGCCTCCTTGCCAAGGAGGAGGTCGCGAGTTCGACCCTCGTCTTCCGCTCCAAGACTATCGAAGCCCGCCAACCCGGCGGGCTTTTTGCTGGGCGAGTCTCAGAGCCAGCGCCGCAGCCAGTACTGCTCGAAGGCGATCTTCGCCGCATGCCAGGAACGCCCAGGGCGGTGCATCGCCACCTTCGGCACGGGAGATGCGAAGAAGTCGCCTCGAGCGAGCCCCGACTTGCCTCCACCGGTCTCCAGGAAGCAGGTGCCGTGCCCGTCGAAGGCTTCTTCCCGGAGGTCCCCGCGGATGCGGCGGGCGACGTTCTCGGCGACGACTTCGGCTTCGCCGTGGGCGAACACGCCGGCCTTCGGGAGGGCGAGGCCGTTTTCGAGCGGGATGACGGTGCTGTCGCCGATTGCGTAGACGTTGCTCGCCCGGGTGCGCAAGGTGGCCCGGTCGACCGGTATCCAGCCATTCGGACCAGCCAGGGAGCTCTTCGCGATAACATCCGGCGGGCGATGGGGAGGAATGACGACGGCGAGGTCGTGCGGGACCAGCTCCCCGCCGAAACGCAGTGCGGTTGGCTCGACCCCTTCGAGAGGCGTGCGCGGGTGGAAGGTGATACCCCGCGCGGCGAGCTCGGCCGCCACGCTGTAACCCGCCTGGGGCCCCGCCACCGGGAGCGGGAGCGGCTCGGGGGTGTACATGGCGATCTGCGAGACATCGCGGATGCCCCGCTGGCGCAGGTAACCATCTATGAGCATCGCCGTCTCGTATGGGGCAGCCGGGCACTTGTAGGGAAGCGACGCGATGGCGACGGTCACCCGCCCACCGGTGAAGCGGTGGAGTGCGTCGCGAAGGCGCTCCGCCGAGGGAAGGTCATAAGGATGATGCGTGTGTTCGGAGAGGCCGGGGATGCGCTCCGGATCGAGCACCGCCCCCAAAGCGACAACGAGATGGTCGTAGCCGACCACGCCGGACTCGGTCTGGACCTCGGATGCCGAGGTGTCGATACCGGTGACGGTTTCATGGACGAGTTCGACGCCGCGCCGTGAGAGCCCGGAGTAGTCCCGCGTGATCGTCTTCGGCTGGCGCTTGCCAACCATGAGCCAGAGAAGGGAGGGGGCGAAGGTGAAGGTGGTGGATCGTTCGATCAGGATCACCCGCGCCGCCGACCCAAGCTTCTGCTTGAGCCGGGTCGCGGCGACCTGGCCGCCAATGCCGCCGCCGAGCACGACAACGCGTTGAGGACTGTTCTCGGCCATTTCAATCTCCTTAGAAGACGAGCACCCGCTCGCTCTCGGTAATCCACGCTGCAAGGTCTGCCATGGTGGCCAGGATCGCCTCGGGAATAACTTCGCCCTGGCCGATCCCGCAACGGTTGATGCAGGTGGTGCAGATCTTGACCCGCCCGCCCCTCGGGAGAAGAGCGCGGAGCATGGCCTGCAGGTCGAACTCGGAGCCCTCGGGCATGGCGCCCTGGCGGACAACGTCGATGGCATCGTTCATGACAAAGATGCGAACCGGGGAGTTGCGATCGAGGAGCGTGGACGCCAGCCGCAACGCGTTCCAGGTCGTGTCGCCGTCGAACGGCGCGTGGCTGAGGACGATCAGGACCGTGGGCGGAGTCCCGGCCGGGGTACGGCCCACAATCCGGCGAGGCAGATTCTTCACTGAGCTGAGCATTCGGTTTTCCTTTCAGGCGGTCTGGAGTGGGAGGCCGGCAGCCCTCCACTCGGGAACTCCATCTTCGAGCCGCACAGCCGGGATTCCGCGAGACCGCAGCACTTCTACGGCGTCCACAGAAAGCAGGCAGTACGGCCCTCGACAGTAGGCCACTACTTGCTTTCCGGAAGGGATGGCCGCCAGCCGCGCTTCGAGCTGCTCGACCGGGATCGAGAGCGAGCCCGGGATGTGCGCGGCCTTGTATTCCGCTTCCGGACGGACGTCGACAACGACGACTTCGCCGGTCTGCATTTTCGCCAGGAGTTCATCCCTGCTGATGGGCAGGAGCGAGTCCCGGCCAGCCACCAGGTCGACCATGATGCGGTCGAGCTCGGAGAGTTGCTCCCGCGCGAGTTCGCGCAACGAGAACCAGAACCGGACGACCCGCTCTCCCGCGATGCGGTAGTAGACACGGGGCGGGTCCCGCCGCACCTCTGCGAGGCGGCACTCGGCCAGGATCCGGAGTTGACGGGAGGCGTTGGAGACACTGAGACCGGCTGCCTCTGCCAGGTGCTCCACGGTCTGTTCGCCCTGGCAAAGCCGGTCCATGAGCTTCAGGCGGCTCGGCGAAGAGAGGGCGTCGGCAATCCGCGCGAACTGGTGAAAGATGGCGTCGGCCGGTTCAACTTGCATAGTTGTGCAACTCTGCAACAACTAGCTTCGGGCGTCAAGAGGGGCAGAACCCAAGGACGTTATGTAGTGCGGCCCGGAAGCCCATCTGTCTGCTGCCCAGGGGGCTATTCGCTGGCGACCTCGAAGTCGCATCGCACCCAGCGATCGGCCGGGACCGGCTGCCAGTTCAGCATGTTGTACTTGATATGGCCGTAACCGCCGGAGAAGCCGAGCCACTTCACCATGCCCGGTTCTATCTCGTTGGCGCCGGACCAGTTCCTGTACTGCATGGGCTCCCAGCCGTTATAGGAGACGATCTGCCCCGGCTTCACGTTCGGCGCAACCTTCACCCTGGCATGAAACTCGCTCAGGTCGTTGAAGATCCGGACGAGGTCGTCGTCCTTCACGCCTCTCGCTTCGGCGTCATCGGGGTTGACCATGACGCTTGGCGAACCCCGGTGAGTCCCGAGGACGAGTCGATTGAAATGGTTCATCGAGTGGACGGACCAACGGTTGTGCCCAGACGACATCCCGAGCGGATAGTCACCGCCCATGGTTGGATTGGGCTTGTAGGTCGGTAGCTGCTCGTCGCCCTCGAGGAACCACTCGTGGTCGATATAGAACTGGGCACGACGGCAGTAGGTGGGGAACGGTTCGCCAAGCTCGATGTGCTTGGTAAACGGCGTGATCACGTTGTCCGGCTTCAGTTCGGTGGCCTGGCCGAGCATGTAGGGGCTCATACCCATGCTGGTGAAGCGCATGAACCCGGTCTCACGCAGCTTCGCGAGGGTGGCCCCTTCGGGAAGCGTTCCGGCGAGCGCGGAGTCCCGGATTTGTTCATCGGCAACCGTCTCTTCGTCCTTGTAGTAGCCGCCCATGGTGTACCCCGCCACGAGCCGATCGTAGCGCGTGATGGAGCCATCGGGCGCCGTGAAGGCTTCGAGTCCTCGTTCCTTCGCGCGTTCGGCGACGGCCCCCAGGATCGCAAGGAAGATGTCCCACTCGCTGCGGGCCTCGCCGGCCGGCTCCACGATCTTGTCGGCGAGGGTGAGGTTGGCGACGAATGGACCGGGAATCGAAAACGCGACTTTTTCGTAATGCTGGGCGGCCGGGAGGAAGTAGTCGGCGTTCTGCACAGTGGCGTTGAATTTGAAGTCGATCGCGATGACGGCCCGGAGCCGTGACCAGAGGCCGGCCATCGACTTCTTGCCGCCACGAGTCCTTCGAAACGTGTTGCCGCCACACTCGATGTATACCTGTGGCTCGGCATCCTTCCGCGGGTGATCGAGGCCGTCCCACCAGCCAGCTTCGATGGCGGCATTCATGTACTCATCGAAGGTGCGGGCCATGGAGCGGTCGCTCCAGTCGGGGTTGTTCCAACGCTCGCGGAAGTCCATCTGGTTGTACCACCAGAAAACGGGAGGAGTATTCGCCTCGGCGGGCACATCGTCCCCTGTCCTCTCATCCATCATGCCGAGGAGGCCGCGGCGCCCCTTGACCATCTCGTACATGGCCAACTCATCGTTGATCAGCGAGGAATCCATCTTCTTGACCATCGCGATCGCGTTGTCGCGGCCGGCGATGACCGCCTCGGAAGCTTCGGCTCCGGGGCCTCGCTTGTTCATGGCGATCTGGGCGCCGTCGTGGAGCCCCGACGCCCACGTCCTCAGGCCAGTGCCTTTCTTGCCCCAGTTTCCGCTGGCGGCCAGGACCAACGACATGGTTCGCTCAATCAAGTCCCCGTGGTACATCTTGCAGGCGTTCATACCAAGGAAGATGTTGGTGCGTTTGGCGGCGATCTTGCGGGCCACCAACCGGATGACGTCGGGATGCACCCCCGTGATGCTCTGCTGCTTTTCGGGCGTGTAGTGCTCATCGAGCTTGCGGCGGAGCACGGCGCAGACCGGTTCGACGGTGACGGTCCGTCCATCGTGGAGCCTGACATCGAACTCGCCTTCGAGGGCGACCCTGGCGCCGTCGAGCTTCAGAGTTTCGCGGTTCGCGAGGACCAGACCCTTTTCGGGATGCCAGTGATACAGCTGGTCTTCGCGGCCCAGGCCCTCGATGTCGGGCTGGCGCAGGAACTTCCTGTTGTCACGCCGGACCAGGAGGGGCATGTCGGTCTGTTCGCGCATGAAGTCCCAGTGGGCAATGTCTTCCGCGAACATCACCTGGACCAGCGAGAGCCCGAAGGCTGCATCGCTCGCCCCTTCGAGGTTGACCTGGTAGTCGGCGTGCGTGTGGGAAGGGTTCACATCGGGCGAGACGTTGATGATTTCCGCTCCGTTGTACCGCGCCTCGCTGAAGAAGTGGTAGAAGGGAATCCGGGTGTAGACAGGGTTGCTGTTCCAGATGACGAGGAGCTCGGAGTGGAACCAATCATCGGCAGAACCTTCGACGTGGCTCTTGCCGAACGTGGCGTAGACGCCGCTGTTGAAGTCGCCGATGACCGCGTTGAGGTCCATCGCCTGGCCGCCAATGAGCCCGAAGAAGCGGCCCGTCGGGCCGCCGACGACCGCTTCGGGGGTGCCTTCGCGGATGATCGACCGCGGGCCATGCTCTTCAATGGCATCGACCAAGATGTCGGAGATCTCCCTGAGCGCCTGGTCCCAGGAGATGCGGTCCCACTTGCCTTCGCCGCGCTTCCCGGCCCGCTTGAGGGGAAATTGGGCCCGGTCCGGCCCATGGAGCGACTGGCTCCAGGACGTCCCTTGCATGCAACCCATCGGGTTGAAGTCCGGCACAGCGGGGTCGATCACCGGCAAAGTACCGGAGGGTTCCTCCCTGACAATGACGCCGTCCTTCACGTAGACGCGCATCGGGCACCCACCGGGGTAACAATCGACGCAATGCGTACCCCAGTGGACGGAGTCCCAGGTCGTGTTCTCGCGGTACTTGTTCATCTCAGTCCTACCCCAGCTTGCGAATTCCGAATCGCACCGAACCCAGCGACCGTTCGGCAGCGGTCGCCATGGAAAGGGCGCAAGCGTACCGCAAGGCTACGCCCGCTGAGGATGACTGCCGTCATGTCCGCAGCTAACCGAGGAAGGCGCGACGGGAGGCAATTCCCCGCGGCGACGGGGTGTTTCCGTCGGGGCTTTCGAACGGCCCCCGCCTCTACGGGACCCAGCCGGGCAACTCCGATGCCTGCCGGATCCAGCTCGCCACGAGGTCCTCATCGAGCTGGTCTCCCTCGTGAATGTCGAGGTACCGCACGTCCTTGTCCTTCGACTCGCCGGGGGGCAGGGGTTGCAGCGAACCTCCGCGGAAGAACGCAACTTTGACGTACCGGGTGAAGCAATGGAAGTTGAGGAACCAGCCCTGGCCCTCGACGCCGTAGAAGGGCGAATTCCACTTCACTGCTTTGCGCACCTCCGGGACGGTGCGCACGATGAGCGCGTCAAGCCGGCTCCCGGTCTCGCGCTTCCAGCCGGGCATGGCCGCGATGTAGGCCTGCACGGGAGCGTCGCCATCGGCCTTCGCGATCTGTGGGTTGCCGCCCGCGAGGAGTTTCGGTCCAGCGGTGACAGAGGTTCCGTTTCTCCCAGCCGTTGGCCGCTTGCCATCGCCCGCCGCCGCCCCGGGTTTGGCAGCGCGGGAAGGTCTCGACTTGCGGGAACTGTTGAGGGCGACGGCCTTCCCAACGAGCGCCTTGAAGTCGGCTTCGTCGACTTCTTCTCCTTCGTGGATGTCGATGGCGCGGCGCACGTTGCCCTCGAGGCTCGAGTTGAACAGACCGGCCGGATCGTCCAGAGACGCTCCCCGGGCGAAAGTCAGCTTCACGACCTTCTTGTAGGTTTCACCGGTGCAGATGATGCCGTCGTATGACCAAACCGGAGTGCCTCTCCACTTCCACTCCTCGACGACGTCCGGGGCCGCATCCTTGATGAGCCTGCGCATCCTGGCCAGGGTTTCCCCTCGCCAATCGGCGAGTTCAGCGATTCGGCTTGAGATGAGCTCCGATGCCGCCTGGCCCTGGCTCGCGTCCGATTGGTCCATGCTCTGAATCCTTGAGACTTGAGATGTCGTCGCGCCGCCCAGCGGCTGGTGCGTCGCATGCAAAGAGTTTACCTGAGGGACCGGGGCCAGGTTGCCAGTTGGCAGTGCGGGGGCGCGCACGGCTCGGGCCCGAAGCGGACCCTGGCGCAGTCGGGCCCCTTCAGCCGGCTTTGGGCACGGCAATGCCGACCTCAGCGCGTCTCTCGGCGGTCCCGTGTCGATCAGGTGTTTCGCGAGGCGATCGAGATGTAAACTCTGCTTCCGTTCGACAGGTCGAACGCCAGGCTCCGGAGAGGGGCGCATTCCGCCGCCGAGTCAACACCATGAACGAGAACCCCGAGCCCTCCGTGCCCTTGCTCCAACGCGCTGCAACGCGGCGAGCCATGCTGGCCGGGACGGCAGCGGTTGCCGCAGGTGGCACGGCCGCTGCAGTGGTTGCCCTGGCCAGGAGAGGGGATGGCGGGGGCACGGGCAGGCCGGACATCTCCTCACCAACACCCGACGACGCGAAGCTTGCGGCCGAAGCACTCAAGCAGCCGATTGCAGATCCGATGGCCCGGGCAGCCCACCTCCTACGACGGGCCGGCTGGGGTGGAACACTGGGGGAGATCCAGGCGTTCGCCGAACTCTCGCGCGAGGAGGCCGCCGACCGCCTGCTCAACTTCGGGGCCTTGGACAACGCGGCACTGGACCGCCGCATTGCGGCCGCGAACTTCAACTTGTCCACACCGGGCCGCGGCGTCGACAACCAGCGACCACTCATCACCTTCGAAATGCAGCGCTGGTGGCTGACCCGCATGTCCTACACCACGCGACCGCTGGAAGAGCGGATGACGTACATCTGGCACGGGTTATTGACAACGCAAGTCAGCATCCTGGAGATGATGGGCGCGAAGACCATCATCCGGCAGAACGAGCTCTTCCGGTCCCACGCTCTGGGGCGCTACGACGACCTCCTCCAGGCCGTGGCGAAGGACCCGGCCATGATGATCTACCTCAACACGGTAGACAGCACCGCCGAGCACCCGAACGAGAACTTCGCCCGCGAGCTGATGGAGCTCTTCTCCATGGGCGAAGGCAACTACACCGAAACCGACGTGCGAGAGAGCGCGCGGGCGTTCACCGGGTGGCGGCTAACACCCCTCCAACGGAGGCCGATCCCCCAGGGTCTCAGCACCCCGGAGCGGAACGAGTTCGTGAGTCAGATGTGGGCGGCGTGGCAGCCCGAATGGCTCGTCGACCCGAAACTCCACGACAAGGGAGTGAAGACGTTTCTCGGGCGGACCGGGCCGTTCGGAGGCGAGGACATCATCTCCATTATCATGGAACAGCCCGCAACCGCGCGGTTCGTCACCCGCCGGCTGTTCAGCGAATTCGCCTACCGCGACCCCGACGAGGAGACGATAGGCCGGCTGGTCGACGTATGGGAAACCTCTGGCCATAGCGTCCGGGATGTCGTTCGAGCCATCCTCGTGAGCGACGAGTTCTACTCCATCCGCGCCTACCGCTCGCTTGTCCGCAGTCCAGTCGACTTCGCCGTCGGCGCCGTCCGCGCGCTGGAACTCGAGACGAACTGGCGGGGAATCGAGCGCGCCGCAGCGACCATGGACCAGACCCTCTTCGACCCGCCCAACGTCGCCGGGTGGCCGGGCGGCGAGACATGGCTGAGCTCCAGCACCTTCTTCGGCCGCCTGAACTTCCTCGACACGGTGCTCTTCCCGGCGGGCCGGGCTGCCCCCATTCCCGCCCTCCAGGGTGCTTCTTCTCCCGAGGTGCTTGTGGACGAGGCCCTGAAGCGGCTCGTGGACGACAACATCTCACCGGAATCGCGCGAGTCGCTCTACGCGCATGCGAGAACAGTGACGAATCCGCAGGAACGCGCGGCGGCGGTTGCCTACCTGGTGCTCGCCAGCCCGGAGTACCAGCTCATCTGACGCTTGCTGGCGAAGGCGTCCGCTCTCGCAGCACAGAAGCCCGCTGGCCCCTTCTTGCCCCGTTATGGCGACTCTGCGTTCGAATTGACGCGCAAAAGGGCGCGAGGTCGAGAGAGCTACCGCTCCCGGACTGCGTAGGTCAGGTGCGTCACCCTCGGGGAGGGCTCCGCGCCGACCAGTTCCAGGGCCACGCGGCTTGCATCCACGCCCTCGAACAGGCGGATGCCGGAGCCAAAAAGCACGGGCGAGAGCGCGATCGAGAACTCGTCGATAAGGCAGGCGTTCAGATATTCAAGGATCGTCTCTCCGCCACCGGCGATACGGACATCCCGGTCGCCGGCGGCCTCGCGGGCCCGGTTGAGCGCGGCCTCGATCCCGTCGTTGACGAAGTGAAAGGTCGTGCCGCCCGGCCGCTCCCAGGGGGCACGCTTCTCGTGCGTTACGACGAAAACCGGCGTATGGAACGGCGCCTCCTCCGGCCACGCATGCTCGCCGGCATCGAACATGCGCTTGCCCATCACACTCGCGCCGGTGCGCTTGAACGTCTCCCGCAGGATGTCGTTATCGCGCCCTTCTTCGCCTCCGTCGCCGAGCTTCAGGTTCTCTCGGAGGAACCGCAGCGGGAAAGCCCACTGCTGCAGTTCCATCCACTGCTGCCCCATCAAGTCCCCGAGGGACCCGGGCGCGATAAACCCGTCCAGCGACATTGTCACGCTGAAGAACACCTTTCCGGCCATCAGTCCTCGGCTCCCTTCCGGACGATCTCGGCGATGTAGGCAGCAAGGTTGCCCAGGGTCTGCTGGCCGCCCTCGATCGCGTGGTACTTCTCGACCGCCTCGTCTCGCAGCTCTTTGCTGGGGAACATCGTGCACATCTCGATCAGGGTCGCCGCCCCGACGCGCTCGAACGTGAGGACCGACTCGAAGGCGTTGGGGTCGTCGCGGGACTCACCGTGGAGCATCGCGATCCGTTGCGGCGGGAGGATATCGGTCCAGGTGATCCACTCCTGGTAGTCCGTCCCATCCGGGCCGTGCATCACGAAGTCCCACACTCCGCCGACGCGGAACTCGAACGCCCGCGTGGTCGTGCTGAACCCCTCCGGCCCCCACCAGCGCGACAGGTGCCGCACCTCGGTGAACGCCTCGAACACCAGTTCGCGTGGGGCGTCGATGATCCGCGAGATCACAACCTCGCGGTCGGCGTTCGCGGACTGCTCCGGCACCTCCTGTCCCGTCGCGCTCATCAGCTACACCTCCTGCCATGCTTGCTTGATGTCCTGCACGTATGCGTCCAGCCGGTCGAAGCTCTCGTTCCAGAACCGCTCGAAGCCGCCGGTCCACTCGTAGACCGGACGCAGGCCGCGGGCGTCAATACCGTACAGCCGCTGTTTGCCCGCCTTGCGGTCTCGCACCAGGCCGACCTCCCGGAGCACCCGCAGATGCTTGGAGGCCCCCGGCTGGGTCATCCCCAGCTCCTGGGCCAACTCGGTCACCGGCCGCTCACCCGCCCGCAGCAGCACCAGGATCTCCCGGCGCTGCGGCTCGGCGATCGCGTTGAAGACATCCGAGGTGGTCGATGCTCTTGCTATGCCGTCATCATATGCCTATATTGGCATGTGTCAAGCAGGGTCGGGCTCCTGGCCTCCCCGCACGCCGGGCATCGGCCGCGTCAGGCAGGGCAAGTTCCGCGACAGTCAGCCCGAAGACCAAGACATCGGGTTGATGCTGCCGAGGTTATCGCGCGGCGAGGTGCTCCACGACCTTCCGCAGCCCGGTCACGACCCGTTCATCACGGGGCCTCATGTCAGGCTCGAACCGCTTTCCCAGCAATTCCTGTATGCCGATGACGTATCGAGCAGCGATGACTATCCGCTGCTCGTCGGTATATCCTTTGTCTCCCTCGGAAAACCCGCGCGCGAATTCCTTGGAGTACGACTTCGGATTGAGTTCGTCAAGCTCTCCCAGGTTGAACCGCTCCATCTGGGCATCGTAGTCCGATGCCAGCCAGAACCTGGACGAGTCCATCGTCAGAATCTCGTCCTGGCTCACGATTTTCCCCGCTCTGTTGATGCCGTGTTCAAACTTCGTATCGACAAGGATGATGCCTTTGCTGCGAAGCACCTGCGCTGCCATCCCGAAGGCCACCAGCCCACTGTTGCGTATTGCCGTGTACTGCGCCGATGTAATGTCTCCTTGCCGGATCATCTCCTCAGCGGACGATGTCACGTCGTGATCTTCTGACTTCGTCGAAGGGGTGTCCATGACGTATGGCAGCGGACCATTTGCAACCAGACCTTCAGGGATAATGTGCCCTGCAAACGTCGTATCCCCGCGCTTCCATGCCTGATAGAGCGAGGTCGAAGTTGAACTCGTCGCCATGTATGCCCTGAATATGTTCTCGATGGGGATGAGCTGCAGGTTTTCGGCAGCGATGACGACGTCGTTATCCTCAAGACCAGGTACATCAAATTGCGACGTTCCGATTGCAGGTTCTACCAACCGTCTCATGTAGTTGTGGTTCGCCGCGAGAATCTGGTCCTTGAACGGGATGTGCCCCCTGTTGATATCGTGTGTCGAGATTCGCTGCGTCCTGACCATGATCCGCAGCGGTGTCCCGTCCCGCGTCACAAGCCGGGGGTTTTCCGCTTCGACAACAGTGCCGTCCTTCTTCGTGAATTCGACTCTCCCCCCGTGGATAGAGTCAGAGACTTTTCCCGGCCGCACCGTGAATCCCTTCAAAGCGGGAACGACGCCCGAATCCAGGAGTTCCTGAGTCGTGCTGACCCCTCCTTCGGTCGTCATGTAGCTGTAGACCAGGTCAAGTGCCTGGGCTTCAGTCAGAAGGTCGTTATCCATCGGTATCCTCATAAAGGTCGCCGAGCAGGGCTGCAACCTGGGGTTGCTCTCGACCAACGTCCCAAAGCCTCGTTCTGGATTCAGAAGGCTCGGTTGACTAGCTCGATTCGGCCTGGCAAGTCGCTTGCGCGGCGCTCGCGGCGAGTCCTGTTGTCGCCTCGTTTTGGGGCAATCAAGGGACTATATCAGGCTTCGGATGCTGGGACGGAGCGGGGCCGTGGTCTACTCCACGCCACAGACCGATCAGACGAAACGGCGGTCGACGCACGCGGACTCGTTTGTACCCGCTAGGGCAACTGAGACACCAAAAGCCACAGTATGTAGTGATCGACACCTACACCTCCCGCGGTATCGAGCGCCGGCGTCGTGACCCACAATGCGACCGAATCGTTGACCAAGACGTTCTGTGTGTACGTTTCACTCACCAAGATCTCGGCGCCCCCACTCGCTCGCTTAACGTAGGCACGGTGGGCGGCCTGGTCTACCCAGAGGAAATGTTGTTCGGTGATGCCGACATACGAGGCCGTGCCCAAGGGCACGACCTGCTTGAGAGGTGTGCCGGGATTACCAGCCCACACTCCGGAACTCCAGCTTGCGATGATCGCGCCCGCACCTGCCGCGATCCGGCCCGAGTACCCGCTGGAGAGCAATGTCTCGCCCGGGGCCCCCGTGACAGGCGTGAGCATGAGCATGGCATCGGAAGGCCGGCCAGCCGTCGGTGTTCGGACAACCCAGAGAACGTCAGCGTTGACCAACGCGACACTAGGAATGAGCTGCGTGGTGCCATCGACGGCCGCGATGCGGCGCTGTACTCCGTCTGCGAGACTCACCATCTGGATCTCGAAGGAGCGGCTTGCTTCGCTACTCACGAGGCGGGCGTACACGAGCGTCCCATTACGCACCGAAACGGGTATGCCGTACAGGGGACGCGCGGCCTCAAGGCCTTGGTCCTCATCGATGGTCCACAATCGCCCGGTTTGGCGATCCAGTGCCCAGAGTTTCCAGCGAGCTTCCCTGACACCGAACACCCCGAGTTCAGTCCAAACGACGAATCGTCCATCGTTCGCTGTTTCGCCGACCTGTTCGCCCGGATCCAGTTCTCTGAACTCCTCGATCTGACCGGTCTGCAGAGAGATGAACGCGAGTCTGGCTCTCTGCGTTCTTCGCTCGGCAGCACTCGCCGCGTCCGGAAAATACTGGACAAGCGCATGGTCGGGTCCCACGACATCAAGGGCGAACCAGAAGCCTGACGAGTCTCGCGGGAGCTTTATCGAGCGCGAGCTGGGGAGTTCTCCGGCGGGCGAAGAACTCGCGCCGGGCGTCAAGAGCCCCGGGCCGTGAGTTGGCGCAGTCGCGACGGCGTCGAGCGTCATCTGCGACCGTGGGCTGGTCGAGTCACGGCAAGCCATGGTGGTGCCCCAGGCGAGGAGCACCGCCATGTTCAGCGCGATGGGGACTAGCCTGCTCACCAGATGATCCCGTGCTCCGCCACCATACTCTGCATGGTTGCCGAGGAGAACCATAGTGTGGCCCCAGGGACGCAGGACTGCACCCGGCTGTTTCGTACGGATCGACGTAGTCCGTCGTATCCCCGTATGAACCGTAGCCGCTCAGTGCCACGTAGTGCCACGAATCGCCGAGGACCTGCGCGAAGCGTGGCTGCACGTGCTTCCGCCCGGGTCTGTGGTGGACGCATCCACGCGGGTCCGTTCGGGGCCGGGAGTGGATCGCCTCACGCAGCCTGATTACCCTGGGGCGGGAGCTGCGCCCCGCCAGATCACGGCCGCCACCTGGCGCACCATTTCCTCGGGCGTTTCTCCGCCGTGCACGCCAATCCGTTCGAAGATCGCAAGGCTGGCCATCGTCCCCACGAGCGCTAACGCGACTGCGGGTGAGGCGCCTTCGACTACGTCGCCACGCGCCTCCAGGCGCTTGAGCCATGCTTGCAGCCCCTCGACAAGCTGGTTCAGGGGAGACTCGGGGTAGCGAGCCACGAAACTCTCGTAGTTGAAGTCCGGATGTGACACCAGGGGGAGGAGGACTGGTGCGATTTCCCTGAAGTACGCCAGCACGCCTATCGCGATGTCCTCCATCCTCCGTGACGGCTCTTCCCAATCCGGCCGGGAAACCAGGATCTCGTGGAGGTTGGGCGGCGGCGGGAGCATAGCGGCGAAGAAGAGTTCGGCCTTCGTCTTGAACCGCTGAAACAGCACCGCCTCGGCCACCCCGGCAACCTGCGCGATGCCGCGAGTGGAGGCCGCGAAGCCCTCCGCGACGAACCGCTCGCGTGCGACCGCCAGCAGTTCGTCATCTTCGAGCCGTTTTCGACGTGCCATACGCGGCCGTCACTCCTCCGCCTGGGCGTTGTCGTTCCGGGAGAGAAACAGCGCCGTCGTGCGGACTGTGCCTTGCCGTTGAATGTCGAAGCCCGCGGCCGTCAACTCGTTTTGCCAGAAAGAACGAGGACGCATTCGCCCGACCAACGGCCCGAAGGCAATTCTCAGCCAGATATTCGGCACGATAACGAGAAGCAAGAATTGACCGCCGGGCTCCACCACTCGGTGAATTTCGCGCAGTGTCTTTCGGATCCCGTCGGGCTCGAGGTGGTCAATCGCGGCCGAGCTCATCGCGCCCTGGAACGAACCGGGTTCAAACGGCATCTCGCGCATGTCACCAGGGCGGATGGTGGCTCGATCCGCAATGCCCGCGAGCCGGAAGTTGCGTTCCGTATTCTCCGCGCCGTGACCATGGATGTAGTCCGCGCTGAAGTTGTCCAGCCCGGTGAAAGTCAGCCTCGGACGCGCGCGCCCGAGCGCGATAGTGAGCCGACCGGAACCGCAGCCAACGTCCAGCACCTTGCCCGAGCCATCGGCCAGAAAATCGGCCGCGGGGAAAGCTGCGATCTCGTTCATCCGCACGCCGAACCTCATCACCAGGAAGCCGGCGACGCCCCAGGCCGCCAGCACGGCCGGGACCAACCAGGCCCACCACGGGAAACCTAGCAGGATGAGCGCGACAGTCGTCGCGGCGAAGACGAATGCCGGCAGCAGGTGCCCGTACGTCCAAATCCAGTGGTAGCCCAGGTCAGGGCTGCCCGTCTCCGTTGTCGGGGTGGGGGTGGATGCGGAGATACCGTGCGCCATAGGTCACCTGCTGGAAAATAAGTGAGTGCTTGCTTAGTATTACGCTCAAGCCAGCGCCCTCGCAAGGCCAGGAACGGGAACGCGCCGGAACCGGTTCGCGACCCGAAGCCCGGTGACGTCGTTGGCGAATGGGAAAACAGTCTCCGGCGGGGGGTCTCGTTCATGCAGATTTCGGAAACTCCAGCAGCGAAGAACGCAAGGCGAGAGCTCTTGGAAGTCCACGCCTACGAGCGCGATGCGCACCTTGCCTGTGACCTGGACGCGATGATGTTGAATCAAGCAGATAGCTTCACGGCGGTTGGCAACGGAGGTTTCCGGGTCCTCACCGGGGCCGAGATGCGCCAGCTCTTCGTCGGAGCGTTCGATCGCGCGACGTACCACGAGTTCGACGACCTGGAAGCTCCTGAGGTTCACGTCTCCGACGACGGCACGCTGGCGTGGATGGCCGTACGAGTAAAGGTCTGGAAGTCACAGATTGATAAGGAGGGCGTGACGCAGGAACGCCGATTCGTTTCAAGCGCCATTTACACCTACGAGAATCGCGCCGGCCGTTGGCTGCGGACGGGCTCCAGCGGAAATAGCGTTGATCAGCCGCCGGAACAGGCTGCTCCAGCATCGGCTTAGGCGACGTTATGGCGACGCTAGATTCGTGGTTGCCGAGCAGGGATTCGAACCCCGACCAAAGGGCCCTCTTCTGGATTCAGAAGCCTCGGTTGCCCCGGTCAATTCGGCCCGGCAAGTCGCGTGCGCGACGCCAGTGACGAGTCCTGTTGTCGCCTCGTTTTGGGGCAACCAAAGGACTATATCAGGACCGGTCGAACGCCCCTCAGATCAAGCGGCGGCGGCCCTGGCCGGCAAGGGCGATCGATCCCGCAACGACGGTCAGTGCCCCTAGCCACTTGATTGGCAGGAACTCCTCGGTCGTTTCGAGGACGGGTCCGGTGCCCGTGGGCGGAGGCAGCGGTTCCGTCAACTTGCGTGCCAGAGCGACAACCACCGAGAACGCGTCTTCGTTGTCCGTGTAGCCGTACTGGAAGTCGATGCGCCAGATCGTGCTGCCGTCGGTGATCCAGGCCGTTCGCGGACCGATTCCGCCCGCGACAGCCGGGGTCGGCATGAGCGACAAGACAGCGAGACCGTCCACGTACGTTTGCTGAACATCCGTGACGGGGCTGTTGGCTGGTACAGCCATGAGAAATTCGCCAGTCTTTGACCATGAGTGCAGCACGAAGAGGCGGTCGCCCGGCCCTCGATAGCTGACCTGAGCTTCGTTTCGTTCCGCGCCCTGAGGCCCAATTCGTGCGTCCCCTTCGATCGCAGTGTAGCCGGCGAGAGCCGGTGCGCTGCGTGGCAGCAGGCGGCGCAGATCACCGAATGTCACGGACGGCAGGTCGCCAACGTCTGGGAAGGCGAAGCTCTGTTCGGTGGCCGGGGTAGGCCCGAAGCGGATGCGAAGCGGGTGGTCTGGGAGCGGCTGCCGCACCGCCGTCCAGGTCCCGTCAGTCGCCTTGGTAAAGTCAAAGAAGGAGCACTCGCTGCGGAAGAGGCCGATGCACACCCGCGCCGTGGAAGCGGCGACTGTCAAGACACGGGCGCACAACTGGCCCCGGTGATCGTCCGTCGGGCAGTTCTCGCCATACGTCAGCCCATATGGTGTTCCCTGCTGTTCGGCCTGGACCTTGATGGCCTGCTTCAGGTCGTCGGGGACTTGAGACCACGGAACGTCGGCGGGAGACTGAGCGGACGCCGTAGCGGCGCCTGCCGACGCAGCGACTAGCCAGAAGGTCATTGCCATCGAGATCACCAGTGCAAACCTGCGCCACATGTTCTTACCTCCAGAATTCCTCACCCTAGCCGGCGCAGAGTCCGCCGTGGCCGCCGAACTGCCCCTGCGCGGCATACGCGTAGTCGTCGGTCCAGTTGACGTGGATACCGCTGATCGCTGCGCGGTATTGGAGCGTGTCCGGGTCGAGCAGGCGGCCCCCACTGAACGTTCCGATCTGCAGCAAGCCGGCAGAAGTCAGGTCGAACCATGGGCCGAATGTCCCCGAAGCGGACGCCGGGTTGCGCAGCTCAGTGATCTTCCCGATGGTGCGGTCAAACAGCCGCAGCACGCCCACGGGCTGATTCGCGGCCTCGTCGTAGATGCAATAGGCATCGGTCCAGGCGATCCAGCGCGAAGAGGCACGGAACGGCCAGTTGTCGGGCGAGGCGAGCGCCGTCGCGACGTACGTCGCCTGCCCCGTTGCGATGTCGACTTCGAACAGGTTGGTCCGCAGATCCTGCAGTCCGCCGGCCGGTGGAGTAGCGACCACGAGTGTGCGGGCGTCGGCGAGCACGGCCGCGTAGGCGGTGAAGTGATAAAGCACGAAGTCGGTCGCCGTCTCGCGGAGTTCGAACGTCTTCTCTTCGTTTCCGCCGAAACGCAGCGAGCCCGTCGGCCCTTCCACGACTTCGATATAGTACGGTGTCGTGCGGTTGGGTTGCCGCGCCGGGACGCCGAGCACCGACGTGGTTGCTCCCGTGCGCAGGTCGAGGATGAGCGAGTCGTTGCCCCCCGGTGCGACCACCACCACCTTGTCGTTGTCGAGGAAGAATGTGAGTCGCGCCGGTCCAAGGTCGCGGCGGCTGCCGTCCCGCACGTCGATGAGCGTCGCGCGGCCGTTGTTGCCGAACTGGCTCTCGCCAGGCGGATAGGCGATCCAAACGCCGCGACGGCTATCCGGCGCCCACTCGACGTTGCTCCCTGGCCCCAGGTCGATAGTCGTCTTCTTCGCAATGTCGTAGATGACCGCCGAGCTACGGTTCCATTCGGGATAGTCGAAGGTGGTGGGCGGGACGTCGCGTGTGACGTCGGACCGGATCTCGCGCGGCTCTGTGAGGAGGCCGCGGATCTCGCGGAGAGGCGGCGGCGTCGCGTTCGAAGGTGGAGGGGTAGGCGTTGGTTCGGGAGCCAGAGTGGGCGTTGTCGACGCCGTCTCGGTGGAGGAAGGAACTGTGGGGCTGGGTTCGCCGGTCGAGTCGTCGTCCGAGCAACTCACCAAAGTCAGGGCAACCGCTAGGGCGGCGCAAATTGCTGCGGAACGCTTGGAAGGCATTTGGGACCCCGCTTTGCCCTCCGACGGGGACCGACGGATCGTTCCTCGGGAAGGGCCATCAAAGGCTATCACTCTAGGCAACCGCGCTGGCCGGTCGCATGGGCCGTATCCGTGTGGCCGAAGGGCCCCAGCATCTCCGAGGCAGGGCAATCCGTTGGCCGACCAAAGGCCTGATATTCCCGTGGCCGCGTGCCGCAAGAATGGCTTGTCGGCCTGAATCAACGGAGGCAAGCCCAATGAGCTCAAAACGGAGCAGACCCTTGTACGTGAACGAGTCCTGTTGTCGGCTTTTCGCGACGTTATGGCGACTCTAGATTCATGGTTGCCGAGCAGGGATTCGAACCCCGACCAAAGGCTCCAAAGACCCGTGTGCTACCGTTACACCACTCGGCAGTGGTAGACGAGGATAGGCGTTAGAGGATAGGCGATAGGCGTTAGTCGCCGACCAACCTCGTTGAAACCACCTCGACGCTCAGCGTAGGTTCACAGCCACCAATCGTCGAGGAGCGCTCCCTTGGATTCAATCCGCAATCATCGCGATCTCATCGCCTGGCAGAAGGCCATGGACCTTGCCGTCGAGGTTTACCGACTGGCTGAGAAACTCCCAATGCGGGAGGCGTACGGAATCTATAGCCAGACCACTCGCGCAGCCGCGTCCGTGCCGGCCAACATCGCCGAGGGCCACGGAAGGCAGGGAGCGAAGGAGTTCGCCAACTTTCTCTCCATTTCGCGCGGCTCACTCGCAGAAGTAGACACCTTCCTCGAACTCTCACGGCGCCTGAATTACCTGGCGGAGGCGGACCTTGAACGAGCAAACGGACTCGCGGACGAAGTGGGGCGCCTCGCCACGGCACTTCGACAGAGCCTGCTGCGCCGCCCCTAACGCCCATCGCCTATCCTCTGTCGTCCAAAACTGGTGCCGAAGGTGGGACTCGAACCCACACGGGTTTTAGCCCAGCGGTGTTTGAGACCGCCGCGTCTGCCATTCCGCCACTTCGGCCAGGACCACCATCATAAGGCCTCCCCGGCGCACGGGCTTCCTCTTTCGCTTACGCCGCCGGGACGACGCCCGTCCGGTAGACGGCCGGCAGCCTGGTGCCGACGACCCGGGAGGCGAGGACGATGACGGTAAAAGCGGCGCCTGGCACGAGGAAGAGGATCGGCGCCCCCAGCGCATCGGCCATCGACCCGAACCCAAGGTTGGCGAACGCCATGATGCCTCCCGCGGCCATCAGGTAGAGGCTCATCACCCGGCCCCGGACTTCGTCCGGGATGACTTCTTGCAGCAGGACGGCCGTCAGGGCCATGAACATCGCCTGCGAGGAGCCCATGAGGATCGAGCTCACGACGGCCGGCGCCATCGACATGCTCATCGACATCATGATCGGCGAAAGACCGCTCGCGAGGCCGGTCCACAGGAGCAGCCCGCCACGTCTGCTTCCGGTGGAGACCGCGAGCAGGAACGTGCCGACAAGGGCGCCGGCGCCGACACCAAAAGTCATCATCGTGAACCCGCCGGAGGGCCGGTGGAGTTCCGTTTCGGCGAATCCGGGCAGCATCGCATCGAACGACATCGTCAGGGAACAGTGGGCCACGACGAGGAGGAAAATGAGTGCGACCGGGCGGCTCCCGCGGACATAGGCGATGCCGTCGCCGAGGTTCCGGAGGACGTCGCCAAGGTGGCTGATGCCGCCGCGCGAGGATGTCTGGACGCGCGACATCGATGTGAACGCCAGGAGGGCGAAGAGTGCGGCAATGCCGTACGCGCCTTCGACCCCGATCGTGGCAAGCAACGGGCCCGAAAGCAGCGGCCCCACGGCGCGCGATCCCTGTTGGGTCATGGTGGTGAGGGAGACCGCATTCGCGAGGTCTTCCGGGGGGACCACGTTCGCCAGGAGCGCCTGGTCCGAAGGGATCTCGATAGCGCGGACGACGCCCTGGACAAAGGCGACCGTGACGACCATCCAGACCTCGATGACATCGGTGGCCGCGAGCGCGAGGAGCGAACACGTGGTCGCAAAGGCGCCGACTCGGGTTACGCGCACGAGCACCCGGCGTTCGAAGCGGTCCGCGATCACCCCGCCAAATGGCGCGAGGAGAAAGGGCGACATCGAGGCGAAGGTAGACACGCCGACCCAGAACGAGGAGTCGCTCAGGCGGTAGACGATCCATGCGTTGCCGAGGAGGAGCGTCCAGAGGGAGATGCTGGAGCACGTCGTACCGCCCCAGAGCGCACGGAAGTCACGGTGGCGGGTGGCGGGCAACCGCCGGAAGAAGCGGTCGGCCATCGCCGCACTCTACACGCGGAGTGGCTTAGCGGGGGCGGTGGAAGCGGCTGCCACTCGTATCCGGTTCCGGGCCTGAGAGGTCAGTCCTTCGGTTGTGGCGTCATCCGGAGGTACGGCTTGACCGTCCGGTGGCGACCAGGGAAGAGCTTCGGCCCCGCCTCCTCGGCCGAAACTACCGTGAAGGCATGAACCACGTGGGGTTCTTCGCCCTGGCGCGTTCGCAATCCACCGGCGTGGCGGCCTTCCTCCAGGCGGTGGAGCTGGCCGGGACGGGAACCCGTTCCTCTTCGGTGACCTACGCGGGCGAGACCGTTTCGGCCTGTCAGGGTTGCGGCGCGGGCTTCATGCCTCACTGCTTGACCGTCTTGGCGCAGGGCCATTGCCGTGACAGACGCCGGAACGGGGCGAAGACGAGGCAGGCGCCGAGGCATTGGGACTGACCAACGTCACCGTCCTCGAAGGTTTCGCCGAGGACCTGCCGGTGGCGCCGGGCGTGGCCGATGTCGTTATCAGCAACGGGGTGATCAATCTTTGCCCCGATAAGCAGGCGATCTTCCGGGAGATGTACCGCGTCAGCCCAGGCGGCAGGTGGCGACACCTGGTCCAAGGTGGGTTCCCACGAGGCGAAAGACGACATGAACTCTGGAGCCGCGCCGGTCGCTCTGCTGGAAGCAGAGTGGAGGCAGCCGCACTCACCGGCTTCGTCACGTCGTGATGTCGAACAGGAATCGACGTCTTCGCCGGGAGCAAGCACGAACAGAGGGCGGACTCCGATACCCGCCAAGCCACCTTTTCGCACTGAAGGGCTGAGCCTGCGGCGTCGCCTTCCGGGCGGGCCGGGTCAGTCCTTGGGCAGTGAAATCCGGGTGCCGTCCGGTGGCTCGCCCTGCCTCCAATCGACAGGTGTTGCGACCTCTTGTAGGCGGTGAGCGGCCATCCAGGGCGCGCAGAGGCCTCAGCCAGAAGAATGGGTGCCCCTCATTTCGCTCGCCTGAGTGAGCAGGTATCCCGGGGCACCTCTGCAACCGCGGACCCACTTCTGAGAGTCAGCCGGCGATCGCCTACAATCCCCGCGATGAACTTCGAACCCACCGAAGCCCAGCAGCAGATTCGCGCCCAGGCCAGGGCCCTTGCCGGCCGCTTCGACGATGCCTACTGGCGGCGTTGCGATAGCCAGCACGAATTTCCGTGGGAGTTCTACCAGGCGTTCGCGGCGGCCGGGTGGCTCGGCATCGCCATCCCCGAAGCCTACGGGGGCGCCGGCCTCGGGATCGATGAAGCCTCGATCCTGCTGGAGGAGGTGTCGGCGTCGGGCGCGGCGATGAACGGCGCGACCGCCCTCCACCTGACGATCTTCGGACTGAACCCGGTGGTGAAGCACGGCACCGAAGACCTGAAGCAGCGCATACTCCCCGCCGCGGCCCGGGGCGAACTGCATGTGGCCTTCGGCGTAACCGAACCGACGGCCGGGAGCGATACCCCGAGCATCACCACTTTCGCTCGCCGCGACGGCGACCAGTTCATCGTTTCTGGCCAGAAGGTCTGGACATCGAAGGCGAAGGAGTCTTCGAAAGTCCTCCTCCTCGCGCGCACGGCCAAGCCGGAGGAGTCCACGCGGCGCACCGACGGCATGACGTTGTTCCTGGCGAACCTCGACCCTGCGCACGTCACCATCCGGGAAATCGACAAGCTCGGGCGGCACGCAGTGGATTCGAACGAGGTCTTCTACGACGAACTGCCGGTCGATGCCCGCGATGTGGTGGGGGAAGTCGGGCGGGGGTTCTACCACCTCCTCGACGGGTTGAACCCGGAACGCATCCTCGTCGCCTCCGAGGCGCTGGGGATCGGCCGCGTTGCGCTCGCGAGGGCGACGCAGTACGCAAAGGACCGCGTTGTATTCGGGCGGCCCATCGGGCAGAACCAGGCCATCCAGTTCCCGCTCGCGGATAGCTATGCAAAGCTGAAGACGGTCGAGCTGCTCATCCGCAAGGCGGCATGGCTGTACGACACCGGCCAGCCATGTGGGGCTGAGGCCAACATGGCGAAGTACCTCGCCAGCGAATGGGGGTTCGAAGCCGCGGACCGGGCACTCCAGGTCCACGGCGGCTTCGGCTACGCGAAAGAGTTCGATGTCGAGCGGTACTGGCGTGAAGTGCGGGTGATGAAGATCGCCCCGGTGACCAACGAGATGGTGCTGAACTTCATCGGCCAGCACGAGTTGGGGCTGCCGCGGTCGTACTGACGGACCGCCGCCGAGGGGTGACGCAGGATGCAGTTCGAGACGAAGTACCGGGCGGCGATAGCGGAGGGATCGATCGACCTGACCTTCCGCCGTTGGAAGCGCCCCCAGGTTGTCGCGGGAAACACCTACCGGACGGCGGCGGGACGGGTGGTGGTGGACGGCGTAGACGTAGTCGACCCCCGGTCGATCACTGATGAGGAGGCGCGGCGGGCGGGCTATGCTTCGGCGGCCGCGCTTGTGGCCGGCCTCCGCGGCGGGACGTCGCTGCCGGTGTATCGCGTCGCGTTTCGCCCGGCGACCGGCGCGGACCCCCGAGACGAACTGGCGGCGGACACCAGTCTCACCGGGGCGCAAATGGCGGACATCGAAGTCCGGCTGGCGCGGCTCGACCGGGCGAGTCCTTCGGGGCCGTGGACGCGGTCCACCCTCAACCTGATCGCCGCGAACCCGGCTGTCCGCGCGGGCGACCTCGCACCGCAGCTCGGGCAGGAGGTCCTCGCCTTCAAGCTCAACGTCCGCAAACTCAAGAACCTGGGACTGACCCTGAGCCTGGAGAGTGGATACCGGCTCTCATCGCGCGGTGGGGCATGGCTGGGGAGGGACGTACCCTGAGTCGCCTCGGCCTCCAGCCGGCAAAGATGTGATACTGGTGAACTACCGGTATGCCGGCTCCAGGCGGTCGCCCTTTTGACTGAAGCGCCTTCCACGCGGAAGAACCCGTTCACGGTGTTGGCCCACCGGCAGTACCGGCTGCTCTTCATCGGCACGACGATGTCGATGCTGGCATTCGGGATGATGCAGGTCGTCCAGGGGGTGGTGGCGTTCGACCTGACGGGGAAGAACGGCGCCGTCGGCTTCGTCGGCCTTGGCCAGGGCATCGCCATGCTGTTCTTGAGCCCCGTGGGCGGGACGCTTTCTGACCGCGTTTCAAAGAAGAGGATGCTGACCTTCGCCCAGTTCGTGATCGGGTTCATGTTCGGGGTGATTGCGGTGCTTATCGCCACGGAACTGATCACGATCCTGCTCCTGGCGGGAGCGAGCCTGATCCTCGGCTGCATGTATTCGCTGATGGGCCCGACGCGCCAGGCGTGGGTAGGCGACCTCCTGACTGGTGACGACCTCGCAAGCGGCGTGGGGCTGCAACAGTTGATGATGAACGTCACCCGGATCGTTGGGCCGCTGGTCGCGGGCGTCCTGGTGGCCGCGGAGCCGATCAACACCTCGGGGACGTACTTCGCGATGGCCGGACTGTTCGCGCTCGTGGTGATGACGCTTTCGCTGATGCAGCCGACACCGCCGCGACCGCGGGCGCACGCGACTTCGGTGAAGGCCGACTTGCTCGAAGGCTTCCGCTACATCCGGGACACGCCCGACGTGCGGATGCTGGCGGTCATCTTCATGGGAGTCGTACTCAGCGGCTTCTCGTACCAGACGCTGATGCCGGGGTACCTGGTGAACGCCTTGGGGCACCCGGCCACGCACCTCGGCCTGCTCTTCAGCACGACAGCGGTGGGCGGGATAGCCGTGAACCTCGCGCTGGCATCGCGGCCGCCCGGAAACTCCATCGCAGTGATGCTGTTCTGCGGGAGCGGGCTGGCCGTTTCGCTCGCCATGCTCGCACTCGCACCGAGTTTCGCAGTCGCGCTGGCGGTTTGCGCCGTACTCGGGGCGTCATCGAGCGGCTTCCAGATGTTAAACAACGTGAACCTGATGGAACGCTCGGAAAGCGCCTACCTGGGGCGGGTGATGGCGGTGACGATGATGGCGTTCGGCGTGAACTCCATCGTCTCCTACCCCATCGGCGTCATTGCAGACGGCATCGGCGAACGGGGGACGCTCGGCGGATTGGCCTGCGCATGCATGACGGTCGTCTTGCTCGGGGTCTTCGCCGTGCGTTCGCAAACCTCACGAAGGCCGTCGCCGGCCGCGCCGGCAGCCGAGGCGGTCACAACACCCGGCCGGTAGCCTGGAGCCGGCCACACCCAAAACGCGCGGATCATCTAAGATGCGCGCGCACATTCTTGTTCTGGAGGAACATTTCATGGCAGTTCGACTCGATGGCCAGGTAGCCCTGGTCACTGGCGCAGGCCGAGGCCTCGGCCGCGCGTACGCAATCGACCTCGCGAAGCACGGCGCGAAAATCATCGTCAACGACTTCGGCGGCAGCGTTTCCGGCGAAGGATCCAACGACGAGACGCCGGCCCAGCAGGTAGTGAACGAAATCAAGGCCCTCGGCGGCGATGCCGTCGCCAACCCGGGCGACGTCGGCAGCTACGAAGACTGCTTCAACATGGTGAAGCAGGCGATGGATACCTACGGGCGCCTCGACGCGGTTGTCGCGAACGCCGGCATCCTGCGGGACCTCGCCCTGCACAACATGGCCGAAAACGACTGGGACCTGGTCATCCGCGTCCACCTGAAGCAGTGCTATAACCTGATTCACCATGCCTGGCCGGTGTTCCGCCAGCAGGCTTATGGCCGGGTCGTGATGGCGACTTCTTCCTCGGGTCTCGTCGGCAACTTCGGCCAGGGCAACTACGGCGCGGCCAAGGCCGGCATGTACGGCCTGATGAACGTCGCCAAGATCGAGGGCGAGAAGTACAACATCAAGGTCAACCTCATCTCTCCCGGCGCCCAGACGCGCATGACGGAGAACCTGATGGGCCGCGACCCGAACGACGCCGAACGCGCCCAGGTGATGGCGCCGGACCACGTCGCCCCCGCGGTGACTTACCTGTCCTCTCCCCAGTGCAAGGAGAGCGGCATCTGCATCAACGCCTCGGGCGGGCGCTACAGCCGCTCGGCGATCGTCCTCACCAAGGGCGTGAACTACGACCCGCATCAGTTCAAGGATGCGGATTGGTTCGAAGCCAACTACGACAAGATCACGGACCTCACCGGTTCGTGGGCGCCCTGGAACATGCGCGAAACCCGCGAAGACCACGCTGCCGCCGTCGCGGCCGCGAAGAAGGCCTAATCGCCTCCGTCCCCGCTAGAACTACGAAGGCCGGTGCTGACGCACCGGCCTTCGCTTTGTTCGCACACGGGGGCGATGATTCCGGCCTCGCCTCGTCTTAACCCGGCGCCCATCGGTCGCTCCAGCCGTCGTCGGGTTGCCCTTCGGCAAAGGGCCACGGCTCGCCGAAGCGTTCGTTGTAGACCACGGTCTTCACGGGCTTCCGGTTCAGTCTCCCCTGGTTGTCGGTTGGGTATCCGAGTGGAATGAGGCAGTAGAGCTGGTTGTTCTCGGGGATCCCGAGCATACCGTTGAGCTGCTCGCGCATCGGCAGGTTGAAAATGGAACTCCCCAGCCCCATTGCGCGGGCGGCCAGCTGGAAGTTCTGGACGGCCGGGAAGGTGCTTCCCCCGGGCGTTGAGTGGCGCGCCTTCATACCAAGCACGGCAACGATGACGGGCACGGTCTCCAGGTGCATCGCAAGGTCGCGGACGCTGAGGAGCGAGAGGCGCTGGTTGCGGGGAAGCGCCTGGATGTCCTCATCGCTGCCGTAGCGCGCCGAATAGCGGCTCCAGCCTTCCATCGCCCATTCCCGCAACTGCCGCTTGACCTGGGCGTCGCGGATGATGATGAAGCGCCAATCCTGGGCATTCTGGCCGGAGGAGGCGCGGATCGCCGCATCGAAGAGCTGGAAGAGGACCGCATCGGGCACGCCATCTGGCTTGAAGCGCCGGAGAGCACGGGTGGTGTAGATGGTTTGGAAGAGGCCGGGGTCGCTGGACATGTTCCTGATTGAACCGCAGCCGTGCCCCCATGCCAAGGCCCAAACGGGCTCAGGCGTGACACCTGCTTGACGGCGCGGCCTCCAGCGACGAGAAAACGGAGACAGCGAATCCGCAGCGACCGGGGGAGGGACGTGCGGTTCGCCGAAGGCCCGCTGTTGCGTCTTCCCATCGGCGCAGTGAAACTTGGAAGCGATCCCCGATAGCTCAATGGTAGAGCACGCGGCTGTTAACCGCGGTGTTCGTGGTTCGAGTCCACGTCGGGGAGCCACCGCCGACGATGGTCGATGTCCATCTGGAGCTTCTCGATGAGCGTCCCGAGCTGCTCCTTCTCCTCGCTGAGCTTCTTCAGTTCACCGCGGAGGTCCGGCCCGAGATCGTCCTGAGACTTGATGATCTCGATGATCCGGCGGATGCCAGTTGTTAACCGCGCGACCTCCTCGCGATGGCGTTTCTGCTGTTCTTCGAGGTCCTTGATGGGTATCACGGCTTCGCGATTGGCGGCCTGGACGCAGCTCTCGAGCATGGCGCGATCGGCCCCGAGGTCGATGAGGACGCTCTTGATGAGCGTCTCAAACTCCCGCGCCGGCAGGCTCCGCACCGGGCAGGGCGAAGCGCTGCCGTCCTGCGTGACCGAGGTGCAGGCGTAGTACAGATACGGCTGCCCGTCCTTGCCCTTCTTCCCGGCCGGGTAAGGAGTCATCGTCGTACCGCAGACGCCGCACTTCGCGATCCCCTTGAGCAGGTGCACGTGCTCGTCCCGATTGCGGGTGCCGTCATCCTCACGGGCCTGCCCCACGTACTGGTTTGCGCGGTCCCACGTCTCCGGGGCCACGATCGGAGAGTGCGTCCCCGGGAAGAGCTTGCCGCCATAGCGGATAACCCCTTTGTACAAAGGGTTCCGAATGATCGCTTTGACGGTGTCCTCGTCGAACCGGTTGCCGCCGATCTCCTTGGTCGCGCCATCACGCGCCACGACCTGGCGCTTCTTCGTTCGGTAGCCGCGGCTGTTCGCTTCGTTTGCGACCAGGCTGGGCGACTTCGTTTCGATGAACCGCTCGAAGGCGAATTGCACGATCTCGGCTTCGCGCTCGTTCGCCGTCAGCGCCTTGGATTCGGCGCAATAGTCGAAGCCGATCGGCACCATCCCTCCGTTCCACAATCCCCTCTCAGCCCGTCCGGCCATCTTGCTGAGCGTGCGTTCGCGAGTCAGCTCCCGCTCATACTGGGCGAAGCTCAGCAGAATGTTGAGCATCAGCATGCCTGCGGAAGTGGACGTATCGAACTGCTGGGTTGCAGACGCGAACGTCACCTTGTGTTCCTGCAGGAGCTCCCAGAAGTCATAGAAGTCCTTCAGTGAGCGGGAAACCCGATCGATCTTGTAGGTAACGACTGCGTCGACTTTCCCATCCGTGAAGTCGTGGATCAGTCTCTGCAACGCGGGCCGGTGCATATCCTTCCCGGAGAACCCGCCATCCTCGTAGACCTCGGTCACCTTCCAGCCATCCTCGCGGTGGAGGTCCACATACGACGCGCAGAGTTCGCGTTGCCGGTCGAGTGAGCTGTAGTCACTCCTGGCCTGTTCGTCCGTGGAAACACGGGTGTAGATAGCGCAGCGCATCGGCGAGACCTCCCGGCCGCGATTGGCGTGTGCGGCCTCACGCTTAGAATCCATAGCTCACGCGCCCGGCGCAACCGGCGGCGCGGAAAATTTCAGGTTGAGCGCCCGTCATCGCCTCGCCTCAACCGCGACGGACGCTCGCCATTTGAATCGTCGTCCGGAGGAGTTGGAGCCCAGGTGTGCTCGGCAGCGTCGGGCCATCGATCGTCCAGGGCAATCGCGCGAAGCAGCAGCCTGGCAATCCGGTCCATGCGTTCCTGCGGGGTCAGGTGTCGGTACATTGCGCTCTACTCCAGTAGTGAAATGCGGCCGCTGGCGATGGCTGCCCGCCAGACCGTGCCGAATGGTCCCCGCCGCTCCAGCAGCGGCTCGGACGTCGTTTTGAGGTAGCATCGCGTGTGGTCTGATGCGAAGACCGCTCCGGCCGCCCTCCAGACCACGTCCTCTCGATGCGGCGTAGGGCAAACCACGAGAAGCTGGGGAACCGAGCCATCGGAAAACGTGTGGCTCCGGTAGTACGCGGCATACCGGTCGAGCTTTTCAAGCAACACCGCAATCCGCTCGGTTCCACGATCCCACTCCAGCCAGAACCGGCGCTCGATGCCGTCGTGGACTACTTTGCCCGCCCCATCGGGCCGAATCGTCCGGCGAACGCCATTGGACTCGACCCGAATCGTAGTCTCCGAGACGCTCTGCCATTCCCGCAGGCTGGGCCCGCCCGCCTCGCTTTGGGCGAGGCAGTCCAGGAAGAAGCGGTTGGCACCAACCGTGTGTTCGAACTGTCGGATGAGTGTCTGGAGCCGCCCGCGCTCGCCAGCGCCGATGGTGGCGGCGAATGGTCCATGCTCTGCGTAGCGGCGGGCGGGTATGCGTTCGCGCGCCGCCACAAGGCGCAGTCCGAGTTCGGTCATGACGTAGCGCACGTCCGACCGGGTGAGTCCTTGGGTGACGGGCCCGACGACGGCTTCGATGAGGCCTTGCGCGATCGAACGTTCGAGACTGCGTCTGACCGTCCACACCCGTTGCCTCAGCACCAACGCCAATTCTGACTCGGACAGCAACGGGTAGCGGCCAGCGACTTCCAACAAACGCTTCTGATCAGCGGTCGTCGCGATCGAGAGTGCGGCGACTTGCTCGACGCTCCCTCGCGCTCGCGGGGCGGGACCGTCAAGTGCACCCACGCTCCTGGCCCACCGGTACAGGCCATGCCCGCCGGCAAGTTCGGCGGGCGAACTTTCGAACCAGCGCGCTGGTGGTACAGAAGCTGTCGTGGCGGTCACCTGTCGCCAGAACAGATCATCGAACAGCCGCGCCGGCCGAGCGCCAGAAGCGTGATGCCAGACAGGGGCGACAAGCAGGTCATGCCCGATGTCGCTCGCGCGGGTCGGGTACACCGGCAGCGTTGCGACGCCACGCCGTTCGGCGGCCGACCGTACCGCGTGCGCCCACGCCGCCCTCGTGGGCTCGTCCGCGCAGACGACCAGGATCGGGTCGAAGGGAAGTGGTGCGGCGGGATTCGGCCTCTCACGGTGGCGGTACCAGTTCGCCACAACCGTGTCGCGGTGTCCGGCCGGAACAGCTGGCCGGGCCATGGTCACGAAGGCTGACGCTGAGCCGCCGCGACCACCAAACGACACCCGGGCCTGGGTCGCGGGCGGCCAGGCCTGGTCCGCGCGCCGGCCAAGCGGCAGCGCGCGGATGTCCACGCGCCGCAATCGGTCATCAAGGAGCGCCGCTGCGACCAAGATAGCTGCAAAACCGTTCAGCTCGGCGGTAAGCTCGATGCTGGACAACCGTCGAATTGTGTCTGCCCACTCGCACGGAAGCACGCCAAGATCTATGTCGCTGCGCTCGCCGCGCTCCGTGAGCCATCGCCACGCATTGGCGCTCAGCACGTGGAGCCGGTCCGACTCGATCTCCGATGACGAGGGCTCGATCCAGTCGATCCAACCCGTGTGGCGAAGGTCGCGGAACAGCAGGTCGACGTCTGGCCGCGGGCATCCGAGAAGAATCGCAAGCTGGTGTGCAGATAGGAAGGGCATTCGCGCCAACCAGCTCAGAGCTTCGCTTCGGTATTCACGCTTCAGGTCGGTCGTCATTGTGCTTCCTCGCATCGCGATGCTGGTAGCGCTTCAAGCCTTGCTGGGGGCTATTGCCGTCGCCACGCTGGTGGCCGGTCAGCACTTCCGCGACCTCAGGCGGCACCTGTTTGCCGGTGCCGAGCGCTCGCGCGGCCAGGATCTGGTCAACCTGCCGGGCCACTTCCTCGCGCGGGCGCCCGAATCGCGTGGCCGACTCCGCGGCGATCGCCGCGATCCGCGATGGGTCGAGCGGAGCAGGCGGGTCGAGGCGCAGCGAGAAGGCCGGATGGCGGTGACCGCCGGAGGACCAGCGTGCGTAGCACTCGTAGTCGTCGAGGGAGACGAGGTCATCGACCTCGAGGTCGTGTCCGAGCTCCGGGGCCAGGTAGCGGGCATCCTCGGCACTCACCTGGAACACGGTCAGGCTGTCGAGGTTGGCGAAGATGGTCGGGCGCAGCTCGCGGTCGATCGCGTCGAGCCTGGCGAGGGACTGGGTCACGAGGACGAAGGAAGCCCCGTACTTGCCGAGCTCACTCATCATGCGCGGGTAGTCGGCCCCTCCAAGCGTGCTCGATTCGTCGATCAGGGCCACCATCCGGCTGCGCTCGCCCGCCGGCAGATCGATCTGGTCCTCGACGATCAGCCCGAGGAGATTGAGGAGCGTTGCCCCGATTAGCGCCGAGCCGCCCTCGCCGAGCAGGCCGACGGCGGTGTTGACCACGAGGACGCCACCGTCGCGGAGGAGCGTGCGCGGGTTGATGGTCGACTGTGGTTGGCCGAGCGTGAGCCTGGCGGCCTCGGTCACCTCGAAGCGTCCCACCTTGGTCGTGACGGGCGTGGCGACCTGGATCTGGAAGGCGCGTCCGAGGTTGTCGTAGTTACTCCGCCACCACGACCACAGCGTCTGGTCGGGGACCTGCGACATCACCCGTTCGCGGAAGTCCGGGCTCGTCAGGAGCGGTACCACGTCGAGGAGCGTGTACTGCTCCTCGCGCCGCCGGACCTGGTTGGCCTGGTGGAGACAGAGGAGCGCCGCGCGCAGGGCGCCCTCCATGCGCGGTCCCCAGTTGTCGGGCCAGAGGCGGTGGAGCATCGCCACGATGTTCTCCGCCGTCCGATCGCGGTTGGGGAAGAGGGCGACGTCCAGGAGGTTGAGCCCAACGGGCTGCCGCCGGTCGGTGAGGTCGAGGTAGGCCGTCCGATCCTCGAGGCCGGGTGGGACGACGGAGAGGACGCTTTCGGCGAGATCCTGGTGGGGGTCGATGACGACGAGCAGGAGGCGCTCCCGGCGCGAAGCGATCTCCTGCATCAGGTGCGCGGCGATGTGCTGGAGGAACGTCGACTTGCCACGCCGTGTCTTGGCGACGACGAGGTGGTTCCGGTAGAGCGCTCCGTGCGGCAGGTGAACTGGAACGTTCTGGCCGTGGTGGCGAGACATGCCAACCCGGCTGCCTCTCCCCGTGGCGTCATCGGCCGGGAGGAAGCGGCGTCCGCCAGGCTTTGTTGCGACGGGCAGCCCCGATGTGAGGTCGGGAAGGTGCCAGAGCGCTGCGAGCTCGGCGGCGTTGAGCACCGATGCGCCACGGAAGGCGCCGCCTGACGTTTCGAGCGGTGCGCGATGGTGCCTGGCCCGGCCTGGGCGGAGCCGGTTGCCGGCAGGGTGGTCGAACGCCTCGTAAGCCGCGCTCACGCGATCGCTAACGTCCTCGACGGTCTCGGCGCGGCCGCGCGGGCCGATCGCGATCACGCCGAGGCGCGCGGTGAACGCGGGAAAGGCGAGTTTCTGTTCGGCGATCATTGCCGTCAGTGGCTCTCGGCTGCGGAGAACGCGCGACCAGACAAACGCTCCGGTCGGAAGCCCGGCGGCTACCACGGAACCGCCCACGAGCAGCGGAAGGTAGTCGCCGGCCTGGTACCAGTCGTAGCCCTGCGTACCCGCGGCGGCCGCACCGGCGAGCGCAACGAAGGGAAGGAGGTTGGCCGTGCCGGTCTCCGGACGCTCCGCCGGAAGGCGCTGGCTCGACCGGGAGGCCCGCGCCTGGACGCCGGTCGCCCAACCCGGGCGGGGCGGATGTCCGACCACGACCTGCCCGACGACGCGGACATCGCCACGGGTTGCAGCCACTGCCGCCGCCAGCACGCCAGTAAGTGGCTCCCCGTGCCTGGCATCCGTATCGAGGGGGAGAGCGGCGTCCCGGTCGAGACGGAGCTCCACGAGCGACGCGAGCTCATGCCCGGCGACATGAAGCGGGTCGAGATGAGGCCGGTCCTCTATCGGAACCTCGTCGAAGTCTGCCTGCGGGTAGGCCGCCCGGATCTGGCCGAGGACCGCTAATGCCGCCGCATCATCCACTGCACGGACGTAGAACCGGAGTCCCGACTCCGTAGCCGTCCATTCCAATGCGACATCCTGGACACCCGCCAGCCCCGCGAAGACCGTGCGTGCGCGGGAGACGGGGTCGTCGTCCCAGCGCGACGGAAAGAGCTCGTAGAGGACCGTGGCTCGGTCAGGATGCCGGCGCATGCTGCACCTCCTTCCCAGCAGGCCCCAGTTCGGCCACCAGCCTGAAGAACGTCTCGCGGCCAGCGGCGCTGGCGCCAAGCTCGCCAAGGTCTTTGACGCCGTCGGGGAGACGCAGAATGCGGGCGCGGTCGCCGAGGGATTCAGCCAACTCGCGAGCGGCATGCTGCCCTTCGTCGTCGTTGTCGAAGACGAGGACGACTTCCGGCACCCGTTCCAGGAAGCGCAGCCGCTCGGCCCGGACATGCGTCCCAAGCAAGGCGCAGATGGGCAGGTTCCAGCTCACACCGGTGAGATAGTCGAAGGCGCCCTCGGTCACGAAGACCTGGCGGTGTCCGCGGACGCGCTCATAGCCGAGGATGGGCTTTGGCAACGAGAGGCCGAGGTACTTCAGCCGGCGCTCGTTGAGCGCACGCCCGACCATCCAGGCGCACTGGCCCCCGCGCAGCTCTGGAATCACCACGCGACCGGCGAGTGCCTCGTTGCCATCCTTCCGCAGCAGCCCCATCTCCGCGGCCCGCCGAAGGCTGAAACGGTGGCGGCGCAGGAAGGGCTTGAGCGCCTGCCCGTCGCTGTAGCCAAGACGGCACTGCTTGACGACCGGCATCCCGATGCCCCGGCTATCGAGGTAGCGCAGTGCCCGCTCGTTGCGAAGGAGCGCCTCGTGGTAGAGGTCACAGGCCGCCGCGAGGATGAGCCGGTCATCGACCGTCAGGGGAGACTCGGACGGTGCCGGCCCACGCCTGTCGTCGCTCGTGGACACGCCTTGCGGAGCCGCTTCACCCAGCAGCTCCAGGGCGCGCCGGAAGCCGACCTTCTCCTTGCGTCTGACGAAGTCGATGACGTCCCCCGAGGCCTTGCAGCCAAAGCAGAAGAAGCTCCGGGTGCTCGGGTAGACGACGAGGCTTGGGATGCTCCTCTTCGTGAAACGGGCAGCATGCGACGAATCGCTCACCGCGCTGCTGGAGCTTCACGCCATGCGATGCGATGACCTGCTCGATGGGGTTGCGCTGCTTGACGAGCTCGACGTCAACGGATGGCATCACGCACCTCCTCGTCGCGCGCGACCAGTTCCGCCGGGTCCGTCGTGGCCAGCTCGTGCTCGAAGGGGCTCGCCTCGATGCGGAGTGCAAGGTGGTTCCCCGACGCGAAGAACAGCCCCTCACCCTTACGGCAGGACAGAAGGAACTCGCGTTCCCCCGCGCTCAGCCGGAACGTGCTGGTGACGGCGTCGATCGTGGAGCTGTCCTGCCGCATCAGGAGCTGGACGGAGGAGTTGGCGAGGACCGTGTGACCCTCCGCGGTCGCGAGGAAATCCTCCACGTCCTGCGTCACCGTGGTCAGCCCGAGGTAGTGCTTGCGCGCCTGCCGGGCCATCGACGCCAGGAAACGGGCGCCCTCCTCGTGCTGGATCAGTGACCACGCTTCGTCGATGAGCAGCATCCGCGGTTTGCGGCTGCGCCGGACCTCGCGCCAGATGTGGTCGGCGATCAGGTAGACACCGAGGGGACGCAGCTCCGGCTCGAGGTCGCGGATGTTGAAGACGACGAAGGGCCGTTCGAGGTCGACTGACGTCGGCGACGAGAAGACGTTGCCGAGGCTGCCCTCCACGAAACGTTCGAGCCGGTCGGCCAGGCCGAGCGGGTCTTCGCCCTCGCGCAGGACGTCGTAGAGGTCCCTCAGCACGGGCGGCGGCTTGCCGTGCGTGGCCGGGTCGCGGGTGATCCCCGCGCGGCCGTAGGTCTCGAGGAGTGCCCGGTCGAGCGCGCCGCGCTCCCGCTGGCCGAGGCTGCTCCCCCGGTCGGCGAGCATGAGCCCAAGGAGGCCCTGGAGGGCGAGCAGCCGTTCGGTGAGGGCATCCCGAGCCTCCCCGTCGCGCTCGGCACCGTGGGCGAGGTCGAAGGGGTTGATGTGGTGCGCCGAGCTTCC
>NZ_JADJAT010000007.1:0-28350 GCF_016704105.1 Candidatus Amarobacter glycogenicus
CCCACAGGCGAACGCCGTCATCGGAAAACACATTGAAGCGGTAACGTCCGCAGGCAAAGCTGACCGTGCGCTGGAAACGATCGCTGAAACGGTCGCCAGGCAAACCATACGGTGTGCCCGGCCCTCCTGCGCCCCAGTTGTGATCGAGCACACCGCCTCCTTCGTTGAAACGCATGAAGGCCGTACCCTGCAGATCCACATTCCCCCAATATTCAGCACACCACTCGCCGGCGCTGCATCCCTGCTCAGAGGGTAGATACCCGGCGCCCTGCCACCAGGCTTCGAGTCGCGCGTCACCTGAGTTCTCATAGAATTCGATTTTGACTTCGTGATTCCCAGATGACAGCGATCCGCCCCAGTCATGACCTGTGAACGAAGAATCCCACCAGGCATCCAATCGCAGTTGTCCGTCAATGAAGATTCGGCTAGCCGTCGTCGTGCTGGTGAAAGCGGTAGTTGCCGCCAAGAAAAATTCATCGTCCGCGTAAAGCGGGCGCTGAAGCTGTCATTGAAGGGCCTACTCCTCTGGCGATCCGCCCACTGGAGCGTACGACGACTGTCACCCTCGCCGTCGTAACAGCGTCCGCCCAGATTGCGATCGCTGAAATACTCAACATGCCAGCTCCCAGCCGGCGGCGGTGTGGGCGATGGAGGAGCGGTGTAGGGAACGATGACCCAGGCATTGGCGACCTCCCGGCCGCCATTCCAGGCAAACGAATAGGCGCCATCGTTGAAGTACAGTCCAGACGATCCCCCACCATCGAGCTTCAAGGTGTTACGCGCCCCATGCACCCACAAGACATCTTGCATTTCGTGAGGGGTTTTTATTGTAACACGGTCGGCTGGCGGCAAGATAGAGGAGTGTTGCGTCGTCGCTGAACCCAACGAAACTCTGTGATCTGTTCCACCAGTTGTTCGCAAGAGCAACCGAAGAACTCATCATTGATGACAACGGTATTGCTACTGCACGCACAGTCACCTTCCGTGTTGTAGCCCTGATACCAACAACGCCACCGGTATTCGCCGCCAAACGTCACCTGTGGACCGCCGCCCAACGTGAGCCAGTGAAAACTGTTCTGTTCATTGGGCCAGCCGATGTTGGGATCATAGCTCCCGTTCAGCCCCAGGGAACGCCTATTCTGCCATTCGGAACCGCTGTAGTCCGTAAAATCTGTCCCCTCGACAAACGTCAAGCCCCTCACCACAGTTCAGCGGCAGCGGGGGAGTGTCCGGGCAACCGCTGAAGTAATCGCCGTTGATGGCCGCGATGCCGCCTACGCTGGATGCCATGGAACTCAGCCAGGCAGTTCCGCCCGATGGCGCAATCACCACCCGCGGTTGCAGGGTGTTGCGGTTCAGATCAACCTTGATGACACAAATGTTGTTCAGATTGCAGAGCGACAGCCCGGCGCGCGTCTCGACGCAGGCGCCATTCGTCACGCCAGTACAATCGGTCTGCGGCGCCAACGACTGCGCCCATGACGACTGATTCAACGCGTTCAGCTCATCCCATTGGATGCTGGTCAGGATATGAGCAGGAGACATGAACGCCTCGACGCTCCCGGCACGATACACAGGTGTGAGTGTGACGGTTATCGTTGGTGCGGCGTGACGGGCTGTGCGATCGAAGGCAGGCAGCACGACAGCCTCGGTCAGCGTTGGCTGAGACTGTGCAATTGCGCGGTGCTGCAAGAACAGCAGCAATCCGAGCAGCATCAGAGCGCCTGCTGTGAAAAGCCTGGCAGAGTCATCGTGCTTCATCTTCTTCTCCCCAACTTAGCAGGATCAGTTCAACAACCCCGCACGCGCCGCCGAACAGCCTACCCGATACGCGCCACCAAATCATCAGCCAGGCTCAACCCCATCTGCTCACGCCCTCGCTGATCCACCCGCGCAGCAGCGCCGGACGGTTGCTCTCCGTGGTGCGATGCCCAGCGCGATAGGCCTGGTACACGTAGTCCAGGTTTTCTGCCCGGAAGTGAATTTGGACTACTTGGATCGGTATCTCGTAGCTACTGTTGTGGGTGCCGGTCACCACCGCGTCGAAGGCGATCCCTTTGCCGGTCACCGAGACCTTGTCGCCTGGGCGCAGTGCCCTGAATTCATTGTCGGTCATGTGACATCACTTCTGCTCCTGTTTCCACTGATCGAAGACCTCGTCGGCAACCTACCTGGTCTCCTGGCACGCGCAAGTTACCTGTACACCCTCCCCACGGTCCGATAGCGCGTCGAGCCGCAGTTCGGGCACTCACGCCCGCCGTTGCTGCCGGGGCAGCGGTGGCAAAATTCCCTGCGACAGCCGTCGCACTGATAGACCTCCATGTGCGAAGCGAGCCAGGCGGTGGGCTTGCTTCCGCAATTCGGACAACTATGATAGTCAGCCATGAGTAACCTCCATCTGGATATTGGTGGCGCCATAGCGAAGCGCGTTGTGAGCGTCCGCGACCTGCGTCATCGCGTTGGCATCATACACCCAATACTCTCTCACAGGTCTTCCAACCTTCTGTCAAAACCCTGTCAACTTTGCGCAACATTCACGGATTGCACGGCTTTTACCAATTGATATCCAGTGTCTGTCAATGACATACCACCTGGTAAAAATCCACCAGGATGCGAATCTTGGCCCAATCGGGGTATTTCACCTCGAATTTCGGGCTGCGAATGTTGGTCCCTTTCAGCCAAATGGTGTAGGTGTCCACCGTGAGCGCGGTGATGCTGTAGCCGCCGCCAGCATCCACGCCAAATTCACGCACGTAACGGTTCGTCGCCGGTGGGCCTTCGATGCGGACAAGCGCGCCGCGGGGGCCAAACGGTTTCCCTTGCAGGTTGTAAACCAGGCCGGCAACCTCGGCGCAGCAGCCCTTGTGCTCCTCATAGTGACGCACCCGCGGCTCGAAACACAAGGCGGCGGCGGGGCGCGACGTTGGTGTGGGAGTGGGCAGCGTCGGTTTGTCAGCCCACCCGACCGGCGGCGACTGATCGGCCCCGTCCGTATGCTGTAGTTCGATGAGCGGCTCAAAGACGGTGTTGTCATCCCGGTCATCGTTGCGCGCATTGGCAATGAAATAGATGACATCGCCGGGCTGCGCGTTGATGCTGACATCGAAGCGGGTACCGGTCGTATCGGAGCCGTTCAGATCAACCTGCCAAACCGTTGTTTCCTTATGCACGATGCGCAGATTGACCCCGTTGCCGCCGCGGCCATCCTTGTACGCGCGCCCGGAAATGCGCAGCGATCCCTCATACGGTGAAACCCACTCACGCGCCACATCGTGCGCCCGGCTCGGATACATACCATTGTCGGAGATGCGCATCCGTGGATCGTAGCGCGCGTCACAGCACCACCGCCACCAGGAACCCCCATCCCACGGCATTTGTTTGAACTTCAGGCTGCCCGCAGATTCCGAGATCAGATAGTACCAGGAGCGATAGCCCTGCTCCGGCGAGAAATCTTGCAGCGCTTGCGCCACCTGCACGCTCTTCAAAAGAGGCGGCGTCGCCTGCACGGGCACGGCCGTGAATGGATAAGATGAGGTCAGGAATTCGGTGCTGACCCAACCGCGGCGCGCCGCATCAACCTGGATCGCGACCCATGCGGCGTCTTCGGTGCGACCGGTAATCGTCACCGTGGTGTTGGCCTCAAGGCGGCCGAGAACAAGATAACCGGGTCCGGGGCCAGCCCGCACGCGCAGGACTGTCGTGTTGGCAACTACGGCCAGATGAGGACCAGGGAACGGCGTAGGCGTGGGCGTCGGCGTCGGTTGGCACGAGGCAAGATGGGCGTCGGCCTCCGGGCGATTCAGGTCAATGATGCGCGCAGCAACAAACTGCGCCTGACCGTCCTGCAGATTCTGCTGCGCGCACAGGGCACCGCCATGAGCGATATGCGCATCGTACAGCTTCGTTTTGAGATCGGCGTAATCAGGTTGGGCTGCATAGATCGGCTGCCAGGCCGCGATGGCGCCGGCGTAGTTCTGAGCATTCCAGGCTGCCTGGCCGACCAGATAATCTTGGGCAGCCTGACTTCCCCGGCGCCCGGCGGAGGATGCCGGATCCTCTTCCAGGACGCAATCCCACCATCCCTGTGCCGCGGAAACATCCGCGGCGCCTTCTGCGGCCTGCGCCAGGTTCGTACACGCGGTGATGCGCAGACTCTTGACCGCCGTCGGTTCGAAGTTGGCATCACGCAGGCGAATGTCGGCGATCAGCCCCAACGCCTTTTCAGGGTCCCCGGCCGTCAAGGCGGACTGCGCCGCCTGCCACTGCTCGACAACGGCCGCCTGCGCGACCGCGCGTTGGCTCTCGTCCCGTTGTTTTAGCAGGAGAAGCGTTCCCGCCGCGCCGGCAACGATAATCAAGAGCGCAACCAGGCCGATCAGAACCGGTAAGCGGCTCGATCGGCCCCGCGCCGGCGCCGGGGGTATCCCCTTCTGGGCGCCATCCTGGGTCGCGACACGCGTGGCGCTCGCCTCCGCGCCGCACTGAATACAGTATTTCTGCCCTGGTCCCAGACTGGCGCCGCACTGTGGGCAGAGGACCACTGCTGCCTGCGACGTTCCCACACGTTGCAGAAGCTTGCCTGATCAGGCAAAGGGGCGGAACAGTTTTGACATTGCATAAGCGTCCTCGTAGGCGGGGGGGTAGCTCGAAGCAGTCTGATCACATCTTATGGGTCAACATTGCGGGCCAGCAACAAGAACATCGAGCCACGCTGCACATCCTTGCCGCCTGGCTGCTGATTCGCCAGGCCAATCGCGCGAACAGATTTCAGATAGGGTCGTGTGCTTGCATCGAAGTCTTTCTGCGCATACTCTGGCATCTGCTCGTAGACGGTATCTACCAGAAGCTCGACGTTCATGTAGACATAGCCGCTATTACGTGCTGGCAGACGGGAAATGAAGTTCCTGAACGCGTCGTCGCGCGCCAACGATTGATCAGCCGCTGTGGCTACTTCACGTAGCACCTGATGGGAGGTGCCGATCACCACAAAGTGATTGACCAGCCCATAGCCGATCGTTGTAGCCTGGTAGGGATCGGTAATCGTATGGAATGTAACACCACCGATTTTTTCCTCGTTGAACTGGGATCCACCTTCCCGGGTGAGTGCATCGGCGATGTTCTGCATCCCGCGTTCGGCCACACGATCATCCTTGGTTTCGATCAGCAACAGCAAGTTAGCCGGCATCTGCAAAATTCCCAGCGGGCCCTCGGAGTCTGGATCGCTGATCAAAGCAAGCGCATACTCGCCATCGGCCCAGCCAAACAAGTCTTGTTCCAGGTTGATGCCCAGGCTGCGTTCGATCTGCGTCATTAGCGACTCACCGCCAACGTCGGCAAGGCCGGCCACATCGGCGATTTGATCGAACAATAGGCGCAATTTCTGGCCGCTGTACATCACCAACGTGTCTTCGGGCAACGCAGCGGTTACTTTGTTCGGATTAGCAGCCATCTCCATCGCCACGCGCCAGGCGTCCGGGATGCTGTCGGGATTCACAAGCATAACGTAGTCCAGACGTAGCCCATCGTTCTCCAGAACTAAGGCCGCGCCAACAGCCTGCAGCATATCGCCAGCCAGTCTGTCGAGTTCTTCTGAACCGCCCATCTTGCGAATCGTTGCCCAGTCGGCATAGAGATAGCCGAAGCGGTTCCCACTCAGTTCTTTCATCATACGTTGATACGTGCTATTCTTGGGCAGTGCGGTCTGCTTGCCCTGCGCCGCATCAATCAGCGCGTGCAGACCGTCGAGGGATGTGGCAGCGATCACGAAGCGGTTGACCTCAGCATAGGCAAGCTGATCGCTTGAGTCTCCGGAAGTTTTGTAAACGACAAGGATACCGCTGTAGCGTTCTTCCTCGAAGACAGCACCGCTGCCCTCCATCTGCGTTCGCACTTTCTTGAGAAATGCAGCCGACTCCCTACTGCTGCGACTGGCAACGGCAGCCACAAGCGCCGGCTCACCAGCACCCGTATCCACGATACCAGCAACCGCTTCTAAACCGATCCATGGCTGGATGTCGCGTGCAAAGTCAATGTCGAGTGATTGTGCCCCTAGATCCATTGGTGCTGCGCCGGTCTCACCCATCACAGCGCCCAACACGCCGCTCAGCGGCGCCAAGTTTTGCAACCGGCTGACTTGCAGCGGGCCGGGACTGAGACTCATCATCATCATGGTGTCAGCGGGCATCAACTTGACAGCTTCGTTCGTACCGAGGCGCAGCCACTGCCTCGCCAGCAGATAACCACCTACGCACAAGAGCGCCACCACAATCAGGCCACCGCTGATGAACCACAACCAGGGGAATCGGCGCTGAGGCGACCTCGGCATGGTTGCTGGCGCACCAGGAGGTATCCAACCGCCGCGAGATGGTTCCTGTAGTGATACTGGTGTCGCCATCAGCGGCTTTCCGCACTGCAAACAAAAGCGATTCGTATCAGCGTTGTGCGTGCCGCAATTCATGCAATACATAGATTCCTCCTCAGTAAACAAATAAACGGATTTCTTGATAGGCACTTTCCCGGCACAGACGCAGGAACCAGACAAAGTGCGCTGGGTAACCGTTTTCTTAGCGCGTCCAATCCGGCGACCAGGCATTGTAAGTCGCTGCGGTCAACTGGTAGAGCCGCCTGCCTCTGGCGTCTGCGACGAACAGGATCTGCGGATCGCCGGCCGGCTTGTAGATCAACCGCCCGCCGTCTGGCTCCACGCCGGGCTGTTGCCATCCTCGATCAGGCGCCGCGCCTGACCGGTCGCCGCGTCGACCACGAATACGCTGATCAGGCCATCGCCGTCATCGTCTGCGCCGAAGGCGAGCTGTACGCCGTCGGGCGACCAATCGGGGCGGAAGACGTACCGCCCTGGATCGTCGCGCTGCTTGGCGGATGCAAAGCTGAACAGGGCGCGGCGGTTGCTTCCGTCCGCGTTCATCAGCATCAGATCAAGGCCAGGGTAAGGCGCGTTCTGGGCCAAGTAAGCGATCTGCCTGCCGTCAGGTGAGACGGCGACAAAACGGTTGTCGCCGCCGTCCGCGGTCAGCCGGCGCACGTTGGAACCATCCGCATTCATGCGGTAGACCTCCCAGCCGCCGTCGCGGCGGCTGGCAAACGCCAACTCGCTGTTCCCGGGAAACCAGGCAGGATGATCGTCTTCGGCCGGGTGATTGCTGATCGCTCGTGCGTTGCTCCCATCGCTGCGGGCGACGAAGACTTCGGTGTTGCCGCTGACCTTGGACACAAAGGCCACAAGCGTGCCATCATTGCTGAAGATCGGGTCCCAGAAATACTCACTGCCGCTGGTCAGTGCGGTCATGCTGCGCCCATCCCCGCGTACTCTGAAGATATGCGCAAAACCGTTGCGATCGCTGCCAAAGACCACTTTTCCGACCACAGGGGTCGGCGTGGCGGGCGCCGCGGTCACCGTGGGCGTGGCGGTCAGGAGTGGCGTCGCGGTCGGCCCCGGCTTTGAGGCGACACTGACGCCCAGGAGATTCAGAGCCGGATCGAGATCACCGACCGTCTCGGCGCTAAGATCGAGCACCTCGACGCTGACCAATCGGCTTGATTGTAGCTCTGGCGGTAGAGGCACGCGCAGCATGTCAATCACGGCTACGCCCGCATCGAAGCGGTTCGCCCCGCGCCAGACCTCGGCCAGCTCCGGGCTGCGCGTGCGGCCGATGACGTCGCCGGACTGTTTCCACTCGCGCAGGTTGTGCCCCGCCACCAGATCCACGGCATGCATCTTGCCGTCGTCAAAAATCAGGCGCACCCGGCCGACGGTCAGCCCGTCGAAGCGGCTGAAGAGGTTGCCTCCGGTCAGAGCAGATAGACAGCCTCCGGCGCGGCTGTATCGACCGACAATGAGATGCGCTGTGGATTGCCGGGTAGCGGTGTGGTCTGTGTGGTGACGCTGCCGCCTCGGCCTAGGCTGAAACGCACGCCGGAGAGGACGACATCGCCCAGCGGCGGATCAATGTAACCGTCCGTGGTCATGGCGTTGACAACCCCTTGCAGCGAGACGGCCACAAACCGCTCTGAGGTGGCCGGCGGCGCTGCTGTCGGGGTTGCGCTCGGCGGTAGCGTCGCCGTGGGCGATGGGGTTGCGGTCGGCCGTAGCGTCGCGGTAGACAGCGCGGTAGCGTTGGGCGGAATAGCGCCGGTCGCTGATGCTGCAGGCGTCGCGGTTGGCGCCACGGAGACGATCTGAGTCGGGCCTACGGTCGCGTCGCCAGGCACGGCTCGCGCCAAGGCAGGAGGGGCGATCTCGGTCGCGTCCGTCCGAATGCCCGCCAGGAGGTCACCGACCCGACTGCGCGCCGGTTCCCAGGCCAACAAGACCAGCGCCACGACTCCCACAAGAAACAGCGGCAGCAGCCACCATGAACTCGGTCGCCGCGGTTCCTTGGGCGCGGGCGCGACGGGCGCGGGCGCGACGGGCACAAGTGCTGGGGCCGCCGGGATTGGCTGCCCGCAGATGTGGCAAAAACGCGTGTTCAGCTTCAGTTGCTGCTTGCCGCAGTGGGGACAGAAAGTCACTTCGTCTGGCATGACACGATTACTCCAAAATGCCGTGTATGGTACGGATGTTTCACGAGAGCAGCTTGCCGCAGTGCAGACAAAACTTGCTGCCGGTCTGCACCGGCTGCCCGCAATGCATGCAGAAGGCCGGCGAGGCAGATCGTGCTGACGACATCGTGTCAGCAGGTGTTGTCTTTTGTTGGCTCCCGCGGCGATAGATGAAATAGACGCCAACTGCAGCGGCTGCTAACAGGATAAGTAACACCCACCACAGCCCACTGGTGCGTCCGCCAGGCGTTTGGCCGGAAGATGCATCTTGGCTTACCTTAAAGCACCAGGTCGCAAGCTGATAGGGCGTCCCGAGCGGATCGCCCTGCACAAAGCAGTAGCCGTCCGGTTCGAGCACGCCCTGGGGACGGAGTTCCAACAGCCCATCGGCCTTGGGGGCAGTGTCATATCCCACAAGCTTTCCCTCACCGTAGCCTGAGATGAGCTGAAGCCACTGCGGGTTAATGCGGTTGTGCCAGGCGACGATTACTGGCTGACGGTCAGCGCCGACGGAATGCCCTCCAGTCTCCCCATGGTCAGGCGACCCCGCAAACTCTTTCATCTCGACCAACTTCGTGCCGCTCTTTAGGTAGAATCCAAAATGCGGCGGCTTCGCGTCTGCCCCAGTACATGCTGACAACATGAGGGCAATAAATGCCATAAGTGTGCAGGCCGATAGGATCTTTCGTGTCATGATCGAACTCCCTTGTGCATGATGTCTGGTCGCCGGCAATTCGCAGCAACCCAAATTCATCAAGGCGCCTCTCTTACCGTTCGAGGACACCGCGTGTGTACAGCCACCCCACGAACCCCAACAAGACCAGCGCGCCGATCACATCGGCGGCCTTGACCCAACCAACGGAGTAGGAGTTGAACAGCGCAAAGAGGCCGCCCAGGATCCGGCTGACCGGGCTGTAGACCAGCGCGCCCACTGCCAGCACGACCAGCAGGCGCACGCTGGCCGGCAGATTGAAGCGCCGCGGGATGTCCAACTGGCGAAGGGCCGAATTGGCCCACCAGAGGCAGGCGATGAATGCGGCCGTGTAGATGAGACTAATGGTGACACTTAAAAAGGTACTCATGGTTTTCTCCTTAAACTGAGTAAGTTCATACTAATGGCCTCGTGAAACCGTCGGCAAAAACAACCGATGCCCGGCCGACAGCCGGATCGTCGCGACAACCGTGTTGCCATCCGAATCGGTTGCGGTCAACGTGATCACGTGCTCGCCCGGCGAGAGGGTGGCGATGAGCAGCCCGCCTGTGCCGAGCCCGCCGTCGCGGTTCGATGTCCAGCGCAACGCCGCGTCGTCCAGCGTGCCGTCTTCCAGATCGAAGGCGCGGCCCTCCAGCCAGATTGCGGTGCCGGGGAAGAAGCGCGCGCCGTCCTCTGGCGACAGGATGAACGCCTGCGGCACTTTGCGGCCTACTGTGAACGGTCCATCGGACACATCATCGGTCGTGTTGACGCCATCGGTGGCGCTGATCCGCAGCAAGACCGACGTTCCGCCGGGTAACATGCTGACGTCCAGCGCGTGCTGCGTGCCGGTGAGGTCCAGGCCAGTCGGGATCCACGACGCGCCGCCGTCGGTGCTGTAGGCGAGTGCAAAGTGCAGAGGGTCGCCGTCCAGATCGCCGGCCGTCCAGGTGACGGTGTACGCGCCACTGCCGACCCACGTCTCGCCGCCGTTGGGAGAGATCAAGCGGACAGTGGGCGCGTGAGCGCTGATGGCGCGCGTGGCGATCGACGCGCCCAGGTGGGTCAATACAACTCGTGCTGTATCAGTTGGATACGGAATAGATAGCGCAAAGCTATCCTCAGCCCCAGGCGTGTTAGAAGGACTAAGGCTCACTTCGGAGTGATCGAAACCCAAATTAAAACACCGACCATCAAGACGGCTGCCGTTAGCAGCTAGCGCCTCAAGACAATAGTCGCTGCCCATGTTCGGACTGGGTGGAACCGCTGAGATCACAGCATAGAAGGGGTCGAGGTCCACCTGCATAGTCGGGCTGTAGACCATGCCCGAAACCAGCAGTTGTCGAATAGACACCACTGACTGCGTTCCTGTAGCATTGAGGTTGGGAGGATCCTCGAAGCCGCCAAGCAGCCTTTCGTAGTTTGTAGGAGAGGCCCAACTGGGTTTGCAGTAGGACATGAGGTCATAAGTGTGCTGAGGATCGAGCACCTTGAGTTTCACCACGTCCAGTCCGTGAGCAATGATTGAACCCTTCGGAGTTGCGTTTGGATAGGGTCCAGTTTCACCCGTCGCGGCAAAGCAGTCACCGCCCGCATCGTTTGGAGTATGGCGGAGTTCATCATGGCTGTTTAGTACGTGTCCGATTTCATGCGCCATGACTTCATCGGGTGATATGTTCTTTGCGGCTCCGCCGAGCGTCTTGTCGCAGGCATCCGCACCTATTGCTACTCTTCCGTTTCCTTCGTCCCAGACAGGATCGGCCACACCACAGGTTTCATAGGGATCACGCGCTATCCCAGGTATCCACGCATAGAGGCGGTCTGGTGTGCCTCCAACCCAACCAGACGAACGACTGACATCATTCCAGAAACGGTTAACAGCCCTGCGGTACGAAGCCTCGTGGCCGTTTAGCTTTACAGAGAGTACCTCAGAGAAGCCTGGCTGAAAGAAATACTCCACGTCGCCAGCCCCAACTGGGTAGATTTGTCTAAGTGCTTTGTCCCCCCTTGCAGCAATGGATGGGTCGGCAAGATGAATGAAGGGTGCCTGCAGATTGGCGTAGCCTAGACTCATCCAAGCGATCCTCAGTGGATCACCTGTTGGCTGGCCAGATCGGAATGGCCTCATAATATTCCCGTCAATGTTGTTATCTTCATTACTCTCGACAATGTAGTTGTTCGGATCCACCGTAGCCCAGAACGTCATGTTGCCCAGGAGCAGGTCTGGTGGTGGACGGAAGTTGATCGTATCCTGCAAGTGATTGGGATCAGGATTCTGCCCTGCTTGAACAGGCCATGGGTTGACAGATTGAGTGATGGTGCGCTCAACGCCGAAGGCATTTCGCATGTGCAGGTGAGCCGTGACACCGTAGACCGATGGCGCGCCGGACACGCCAACAAATACCCGCACGAGCGTGTCTTTCTTGGCGATCAAGGAAATGATAATCTGGCTGGTTGGATCTCGTTCCTCCACAAACACCTGCGCAACCTCGATGTGGGCAACGCGGAGATCGGGTGGTTGAGCAGCGAAGTTTATCCCGCTCGCATTCGGAGGCACTGTGACTGTGCGAAATGCCGGCGAGAAGACATACGGATCCTTATCTGGTCTGATGCCGTACGTCCCCGCCGGCAGTTCTGTGAAGGTGTAGTCCCCATTCGCATCAGTCGTTGTGTTGCGCGGGGAGCCGGCCCAGACGGTCACGCCGAGGATGCCGTGGCCGCTGGCGTCGGTCACGCGGCCGGAGATGGTGTAGGTGACGCCTGTGAACCGCAAGACGAACAGACCGCCCCCGTTCACGTAGCCTCCGTAGGCGACGACGTGGACATACCCCCCCGCCACGGTCACGCCCTGGGCAGATCCTGGCGTGTCATAGAAGCCGACCTCAGTCGGGGCGGCCGGGTTCGCCACGTTGATCACGCGCAGGCCGCGATTATAATCTACAACGTACGCGTAGCTCCCTGCCAAAGCTACCTCGTAAGCATACCCTGGCGTGTCATAGAAGCCGACCTCCACCGGGACGGCCGGGTTCGCCACGTTGATCACGCGCAGGCCGCGACTATTATCTGCAACGTAGGCGTAGTTCCCTGCCACGGCTACGCCCTGGGCATATCCTGGCGTGTCATAGAAACCGGCCTAACGTACGCGTAGCTCCCTGCCAAAGCTACACCGTAAGCATACCCTGGCGTGTCATAGAAGCCAACCTCCGCCGGGGCAGCCGGGTTCGCCACGTTGATCACGCGCAGGCCGCGATCATAATCTGCAACGTACGCGTAGCTCCCTGCCAAAGCTACGTCGTAGGCACGCCCTGGCGTGTCATAGAAGCCGACCTCCACCGGGACGGCCGGGTTCGCCACGTCAATCACGCGCAGGCCGTACCTTTCATCTGCGGCGAACACATAGCCCCCTTGTTCCGCTACGGACAATGCAGAGTCCAGCGTATCATAAAGGCCTATCTCCATGGGTCGGGTTGGATCCGTGATGCTGATCACTCGCAGGCCGCTCTCACCGTGTGTGAGATAAGCATGATCGCCGATCAGTGCTACATGTAACTCATAATCAGTTGCGAAGCCCGGCGCCCTCCAGAGGCCCACTAAGACTGGCGCAGCCGGGTTCGCTATGTTGATGATACCCAAGCCGCGTTCCCATACGCTACGTAGGCATAGCCTGCCATTACCATCACGTCGTAAGCGTTCAGTCCCGATACTGCGCTGATCTCAACAGGGACGGCCGGGTTGGTGACTCGGATTACTCGGAGGCCGTTGAATTCATCCGCGAGATAGGCATAGCCGTTTGCTACAGCTACAGCCATAGCTCTGAAAGTCTGACGGAAACCAACTTCAGTCGGTGCGGTTGGGTTCGCCACGTTGATCACGCGCAGGCCGCGCTCCTGATCTGCAACGTAGGCATAGCCTCCTGCGACGGCCACACCCAGGGCATACCCTGGCGTGTCATGAAGCCAACCTCCGCCGGAGCGGCCGGGTTCGCCACGTTGATCACGCGCAGGCCGTGATCCCCATCTGCAACATAGGCGTAACTCCCTGCCAAAGCCACGTCGTGGGCAGTTCCCGGCGTGTCATAGAAGCCGACCTCCGCCGGTGCGGCCGGGTTCGCTACGTTAAACACGCGCAGGCCGCCCCCATCTGCAACGTAGGCGTAGTTGCCCGCCACAGCCAAGTCTGCCAAACCAATTGGTAGATCAGCTGTCTGTCCGATGACGATCGGGTGCGCGGGGTCAGCTATGCTCAAAATCACCAAGCGTAGGCCGACACCGATGTACGCGTAGTTGCCCTGCACGGCCACAGCGTAGATTTTGCCGCCGATTTGACCAACCAGTTCGACGTTGTGTGAGTCAAGAGGGTCGGTGGCTTTCACGGAACTGCTGCTAGCTGTTGCCTGAGCTCCGTCGCGCTCGTCCCGTTTGTCTAGGCTCTCGATAGACATCAGCGCATCGAAGAGAAAGGCATCGCCGGCAGCGGCGGAAGATGGTTGAACGCTGATCGACGCCTGTAGGACAGCGATCGGCGCCTTGCCCGCGGGCAGCGCCAGGGTGAGCATCACGACTAAGCCCAGCAAGGCCGGGAGTCGGTGCAGGGGTTGGGTAGATATGTTGCCCTTCATTTTCTCTCTCCGCCTGGCTCTACTGCCAGGATATCACGAAGTCTTGCTGCGCAATGAGTTCCTGATTCCAGCAAACCTCGACGCTCACTGAATGGTTGTCGTCGGATGTTGACCCGAAGCTGGTCGTGTACCGGCCATCACGACTGAGTCCCACGCTGTAGCAGCCCCATCCACAACTGAGCTTTACCTCGGCGCCATTTACCGGATTGCCGTATGCGTCCTTGATGTCAATGGTGATATCCGCACTGCCGCCACCTCCTGAACTGCGCGAGGCCTTGGCATCGAACAAGATCTGCAACGGCAACGCAGGTGGTGGCGCCGGATTGGGCGTCGGCGTGAATGTCGGCGTGGCGGTCGGGAAAGGATGCTGCTCATCTTCGAACTCTATGGACGCCACCACGCGCGAGAACTCAAGTCTGTCCTGCTCGCTGATGTCTTCCAACTCATCTTCAAGCCAAGCTAGCACGCACTCACCAGACTGGGTTCGCCAGTCAAAATGATCTCGCGTTTTCCTGCGCGCGAGGACGCTGGCAACTTTTGGCCCCTCCAAGTTGTACGTTGTGTCGAACTCTCCATAGGTGGCGGGGATGATAAGCGGCCACGTACCACCACTGACAAACACCCTCTTCATCTGTTCATATGAAGTCCACATTCGTTTGACGGACTCTACGCTCGCCTGACTACCTGGATCGCCTTGCGCCCTGCCGCAGTATCCACTATGGATTTGCACTCGCATAGCAGTCAGCGGATTGATTGAAGAAGATGGGACTCGGAAATAACTTGCACCCTGATGCTCCTGGACCCAGGTCGGGGGAATTCTGAGTTTGAAGTGAAGTTCCTTGCTTCCGCCGAGATCGTAGTAGTCCTTCCAATCGGCTGGCAGGTTCAGCCCGAGGGAGAGCGGCGTTGGAGTCGGGGTCGGCAGGAGGCCCGGATGCCAGGTAGGTGCCACCTGGCGGACCATGCTCCCGTCGGACGGATTGTACAGATAGAAGCTTTGCCCGGTAACGACGGCCAGCAGTCTCCCGTCGCGGCTGAAGCCAAGATCACTGGGCCTGGTTGCGATTGACCACGATTGACCGCTCGTCCCGTCGGCCTGCCAAAGCTGAATGGTTCCTCCTTCAGTTTTGGGCCCTGCCGAGTGGAGCGTTGCGAAAGATACGCCATCGGGCGCAAAGTCAACGCGATAGACTGCCGGGCTCCTCGTTGTGTCGGTAGGACCGATAAGCTGCCGGATAAGCGTTCCGGTCCTGGCATTCCAGAGGCCCAGCATACTTTCGCTTCCGATATATGCCATCGTGCTGGTACCCGGACGGAACGCCAGATCAACGCCATAGGCCGACCACAGGGGAGTCTTGGGGCGCCTTTGAAAGCACTCCACCGTCCGCAACGCGGGAGACGACAAAGCCGTCAGCCTCCCCCGCCGTCGTAGCAATCAACTGCCCATCAGAGGAGAAAAACACGTCCTGAAGTACGCCGTACTCTCTGCCTGTGGACATCTCGCGCACAAGCTGGCCGTCGCTCACACGCCAGAGCCGAAGCTTGGCGGAGCTGCCTCCATACCCATTATCTGTGGCCCATAGCCCTTCAACCGGACTGGCGGCGAGCAGTGTAGACGCTTTTTAGCTCGTAGGCCAAGCTCGTCAGTCACCCACCAAACCTGGACCACGCGCCCCCGGGTAGCAAGCAACGTGCCATCAAAGCTGAAGGCCGGGCCCTTGGCGGCGAAGGACCAAGATCGGTCGCCCACCTCCATCGGAATGAAGCGGGCTTCCCGCCACGTAGCTGTGTCGTAGAGATACACGCCGGTGGCCGACCCGATGGCCAGCAACATGCCATCTGGCGACCAGGTGAGACGCGATAACTGCATCGGCTGGGGTGTGACAGGCGTAGGAGTCGGCTCCGGCAAGGAAGAAGGCGACGGTGTAGGCGTCTCAGATGGCGAGGGCGACGTGGATGCGACGCGGTCCGTAACAGCCATTTGCGTCGCAGTTGGTGTGACCGGCACCGAGGGTGTGGTGGACACGGTCTGCGGGTTGAGAGCGCCGGAGCGCTGGCCGTCGGCCCCGCCAACTGCCAACGCATCAGTAAGACGCCCGCGACGATGATGAGAGCGACTGAGACCAGCACCGGCGCCAACCAGGGTGCGGCTCTCCCACGGCGCGGTGTCGCAGACAGGATAGACTGTCCGCACCGGTAGCAGAACCGGGAGTCAGCCGTCAATTGCTGGGCGCCGCAATGGATGCAGAAAGGTAGATGGTCGGCCATAAAGCCTCACGAGGGGGCTTGACACGCGCCCCCAAAAGCGCAATACTACGTTCAGGTAAAGAGCCGTCAAGCTTTCTCCCACCCCGCGAAAAGTCGCCGAGTGTGGCGGCCTACCCCCTTCTGTGCGAAGGATCGGGCTAGCGGGGCGGGTTATTTTTCACTATCATTCGGAACTCTCACACCTGCCTGATGTTCCCTGCCACATATTCATAGGCTTCGGCGTTGACCTTGGCATCCCGCGGCAAGGCTGCCCCTGCCACAGGATCGGCCACTCTGAGACTCCCGGTTCTATGGCTCCAGCTCGACGCTGACCCCGCCAACCCAGCCGGCGGCCACGTTGTAGATGAGCGCGGCGATGACAGTGACGATGCCCTGGACAAAGGCGCCGACGACAACCAGCAGGACGTAGAGTACCACGGTGGCGATCATGCCTCCGCCAAGAATCCCCAGGCCGTCGCGGTCCCCGGCCAGGCTCCCAAGCAGGCTGCTGCCGAACAAGCCAGGCAACAGCACGAACAGACAGCCGAAAAAGCCGAACAACAGACAACTAACCACGAAGGCAACCTTGAACACCGAGCCCGCGGCGATGTGGCGGATCGTGGTGAGAGAGCCGCGCGCGATCGGAGAGGGTATGGGCGCGGCCGCGCTCCGGGGCGCCGCCGAAACAGCCGCCGCTGACGGTACGGCCAAAGGCGCTAGCGCTGGCGACACAGGCGCCGGCTTCGGCGTCACCGATGTTTGTGTCGGTGCGGGCGCCGGCAGACGATACCCACATGACATGCAAAACGGTCCTGGGCCAGGATTCGGGGTACCGCAATTGGGACAGGTCATCGTGTGTCTCCTTTCAGACGGAAATTAAGCTTAGCAGTGCAACGATGGTTCATTTCAACCTCCGCATTGTGCATGCCGTCACCGCTCAGGCGCGGTGTTTTATTCTTCGATGGCTTCGGCGGGTTTCTCTTCTGCGGGCGCTTGCTGCCGAGAACCGCATTCAGGGCAGAAGGTCGCCTCGATGGGCAATTCTGCCTGGCATGAGGCGCAGCGTTTTGTGAGCGGTTGCGCTGCTTCGGCAGCCTCGGCCTGGGTCGCAACCATCGTTGGAGCAGCAGAAAGGACTGCCGGCTTCGGCTCAGACGACGAACCGGGGGGCGCAGACGTGCCTGTCCGCGTTCCGCAATCGGGACAGAACACCGCGCTGATCGGCAGCTCTGCGCCGCAGCCCGTACACCGTATCGTCTGCGGCTGGGCAATTTTGCGTCCGCCACAAGTGGGGCAGAACTGCGCGGCAACCGGCCTGGAGCTGCCGCATGACTGGCATATCTCCTCGGCCGGAGGCGCCTTGGGAATCTTGGAGCCGCACAGCGGACAGAAGGCGGCGTCAGGCGGGATGAGTTGACGGCAACTCGGACAAGGAACACCGATTTGGGCCATCGGGGCGGCTAACCTCTCGGCGCGAATCTGCTCGACGCGCGCCTCGCGCTGGTGTATCTGCAGTTCAATGCCTTCGATTTGTTGGCAAATGGCGTTGAGTTCAGGCTGAGCAAGCCCACGGCTGCGATAGGCGGCCAGAGTTGTCGCCGCCAGAGCATCCAGTTGCGTCTTGATGTCGCGCTGTAGCTGTGAGATTACTGCCTGCTCGCCGTGAATGCGGATAAGTTTGTCTGCCTCCAAGCTGGCACGGTCTGCTTGCTGACGCACAGATTTAATGAAACTCATGGCCTGTGTCTCCTGTTGATCCTCAGAAAGTCTTGCTACACTGCATAACATTATACACGAGAAACTCTCCCATGTGTCTTCCAACCTTCTGTCAAAACCCTGTCAACTTTGCGCACTCCCCACTGCCTTGCTTCAACTGCTCAAGGGGAAGACAGCATCTCGAATTGCTGACGGCAGCGAACAGGTTTTGCGAGGACAGCAACTTGTGCCAAACCGGACACACGGTCTGCGTTCAGCCCAGTCTAAGCTGAAACATCTCTCGCACCAACTGGCTGCGTTTTGACCCCACCGGCTCCGATTGCAATTGCTGGCAAATTTCGATATACCGGTCCCGGACTTCCTGGAACCTGGGAGTGCGATACATCTGCCCGGCCCATTCCAAAGCTGGCTCATCCCACAAAGAGAATATTTCGGCTGGCGCATAGTCAATGTAGCTCTTCTCCGCCCAATTGTCGCCATGCCATATCTCAAGCCAGTCTTGCTTCAGGCCGAGTAGGGCAGGAGCAGATAGAGATTATGCAACATGGTTCGAAGCAGTTTTCGGGAAGCGGCTTCTGTGTCGCCCGCCCGATACAAGGCCAATGACCAGCACAAGTGATCAAAAGGCTCTCCCATGTCGTCTGGAAGGACTTGTTCGAGCCACTTGTATGATTGGACTGCTCCTTCAGCATCGCCCAGTATCAAATAGAGTGCCCCAAGCAGGTATCGCTTGCCAGCGCCATCCTCAATGAAGCCAAAGGTCTTGATATCCTTTCGCAGCGCGCGCTCGTAGCGCCGGATCCGCTCCATGATTTTCTTCGGCTCTGTTGGGAATGCATTCATCGTTGTTGCGGTTCATCATTCAATGGAATCATCAGACTCTGACAGCTCAGCACTTGCGTAGCAAATCGTTCAGGGAAACCCACCGGTCCCGCCAGGCGCGGAACCCTCCATGGCGCTGTCATTGAATGCAGTATACTCCCCGACACCTTCTCTGTCAAGGGTGTTTTTGCCTGCAGCAGCTATTCCAACCGGGCGCACATCCAAACACAAGGAGCGCAACGACGCATCCAGGCCCGTCGCAAGGCGCGATTCGGCTGCCACCTCCGCGGTGAATACGCCTGGAAATGCTATCTGTAGCCATTCCTACTTGCCACCCGGCGCAGGTATGCTATAATCCTTTCTGCTGTTGACCACTGCGGTGGCGGCAAGCAAGGACGAATCGAAAACAGCATATGTTCAGATGTCGCTTGGATCGCACGACGACCGAGACGGCGAGGTAGACTGGGGCTGACTAAGCAACCTCTCGCACGTCTGTGCGAGAGGTTTTTTGTTTTTGTATACTGTAAGCGGGAATAGACCTCGCTTTTCTGCCAGGAAACAGGCCATCGTGCCCGCTGCGATTACCATTGCGGAGGGTGAAGCGAATGTTGGTACGCACGATGTTCAAGAGTAAGATTCATCGGGCCACGGTGACGGGCGCGAATGTGCAGTATATTGGCAGCATTACGATTGACGCCGACCTGCTGGCCGCGGCCGATTTGGTTGAATACGAAAAGGTGCAGGTGGTGGACGTGGACAACGGCCAGCGCCTGGAAACCTATGTCATTGCCGGCGCGCCCGGCAGCGGCGAGGTCTGCCTGAACGGCGCCGCGGCGCGCCTGGTCTCGCCGGGCGACAAGGTCATCATCATGTCCTACGCGCAGGTGCAGGAGCCGATCCCCCAACCCTGGACGCCGACGGTGGTCTTCGTGGATGCGGACAATCGCATCGTGCAGGTGACGGGCGAAGAGAAGGCCAACACCCGCTTCGCCGATTATGTGCCGGAGATGAGCTGAATTAAACGATGAAGACCGCAAGCGCAGCCGAGTTCAACGAGATGCCGCGCCCCACGCTGGCGATTGCCGGCGCGGGCCGTGTGGGCAGCGCGCTGGCCCTGCTGCTCGCCGGGCGCGGCTGGACCATCCGCGGCGTCTGGAGCCGTTCGCCAGACCCGGCCGGCCGCCTGGCGCAGCAGGTCGGCGCAGCCGCGTGGACCGATCCGGCGCGCCTGGCCGAGGCGCAGTTGGTACTACTGACCGTACCCGATGGCCATCGCAGCCTGCTGCCAGGCGGTGGCGCAGGTCGGCGGCTGGCGCAACGGGCAGGGCGTGGTGCATTGTTCCGGCGCGGTGGAAGTGAGCGCGCTGGCGCCCGCGCAGGTCGCAGGCGCGGTCATCGGCGGGTTCCATCCGCTGCAGGCGTTTGCCACCGTCGAGGCTGCGCTGACCGTGCTGCCCGGCAGTTTCTTTGCCCTGGAAGGCGCCGGGCCGTTGACCGCCTGGCTGCCGGCCCTGGCACAATCGTTGAACGGAACCTGGCAGTGGCTGGCGCCGGGCGCACGCCCGCTCTATCACGCCGGCGCAGTCTTTGCCAGCAACTACGTGGTGACCCTGTTCAGCATTGGCGTGCGCCTGTTGGCAGAAGCCGGCCTGACCCCGGCGCAGGCATCCTCCGCCCTCCTGAGCTTGACCGAAGGCGCCGTGCATAACCTGGCGGCCGTCGGTCTGCCCGGCGCCCTCACGGGCCCCATCCGCCGCGGCGATGCCGACACCGTGATCCGCCACCTGGACGCCCTGGATGCCACGGCCCCCGACCTGTCATCCCTTTATCGCGCCCTGGCCCGCCAAACCCTCCCCCTGGCCCAATCGCTCAATCTTGACCCCCAGGCGCTGGACGCCGTAACGCACGCTGTGAGGACAGAAATCCCAACCCGATGAATTCTGAATGTTGAGCTTGCACTCCCGACGTGCGCACGAAAAATTCCCTGGCGTTGCCTATTCAGCATTCCGAATTCATCATTCAGCATTGATGCCCCCGCCACTTTGTACTCTGCACTTTGCACTTTGCACTAAAAGGAGCCTGTTATGCGCAAGACCATTCGCCATTTTCAGCAGATGAAGGACCGCGGCGAGCGGATTCCGATGGTGACGGCGTACGATTACACGAGCGCGCGGCTGGCAGAGGCCGCCGGGCTGCCGATTCTCCTGGTCGGCGATTCGCTCGGCATGGTCATGCTCGGCTATGAATCTACCGTGCCGGTGACGTTGGACGAGATGATCCATCACGCCAAGGCCGTCGTGCGTGGGACGCAGGTCGCGCTGGTGGTGGTGGACATGCCATTCATGACCTATCATGTCAACCCGGAGCAGGCCCTCGTCAACTGCGGTCGGGTGATGCAGCAAACGGGCGCGCAGGCGGTGAAAATCGAAGGCGGGGCGCGCATGGCCGAGACGGTGCGCCGCCTGACCGACAATGGCATCCCCGTGATGGGGCACATCGGTCTGACGCCGCAGTCGGTCAACCAGTTTGGCGGCTACCGGGTGCAAGGCCGCAGCCTGGAAGCCGCGCGGCAGTTGCTGGCCGACGCTGTGGCACTGGAAGAAGCGGGCGCGTTTGCCATTGTGCTGGAACTGGTGCCGGCCGAACTGGCCGCGCTGGTCAGCCAGCGTCTGCATGTGCCCACGATTGGCATCGGCGCCGGCCCCGGCTGCGACGGCCAGGTGCAGGTGTGGCATGACATGCTGGGGCTGTTCGAGGATTTCGTGCCCAAGCACGCGCGCCGCTTCGGCGAACTGGGCAAGGCGGCCCGCGAGGCGCTGACCGCGTACGCGGCCGAGGTGCAGGCCGGCAGCTTCCCCACCGAAGCGCACAGCGTCAGCATGGACGCCGCCACCTGGTCGGCCCTGCTCGCCGCGACCGATGCAGGCCCGGCCGGCGAAGGGGTGATCGCCGGCGCGGATGCGGCCAGCAGCGAGGCGACGGTCGTCGTTTACGGGGGCAACGGTAAGCGCCGATCATGAAACAGATCAGCACAACCGCAGAAATGCACGCGGTGCGGCGCAGCCTGAGTGGAACCGTGGGCCTGGCGCCGACGATGGGCTATCTGCACGCCGGGCATGTCGCCCTGGTGAAGGCCGCCCGCGCCGAAAATGAGCATGTCATCGCGACCATCTTCGTCAACCCGACCCAGTTTGGCCCCAACGAGGACTTGACGGCCTATCCGCGCGATTTCCCGCGTGATTTTGCCCTGTTGGCCGAGGCCGGCTGTGACATCGTCTTCACGCCATCCCCCGATGCCATCTATCCGCCCGGCTTTCAGACTTATGTCACAGTGGAGGAGGTGGCGTTACCGCTGGAAGGCGCCCGGCGTCCGGGTCACTTTCGCGGCGTCGCCACGGTGGTCGCCAAGCTGTTCAACCTGACCCGCCCGACGCGCGCCTATTTTGGGCAGAAGGATGCGCAGCAGGCGCGCGTGATTCAAACGATGGCGCTCGATCTGAATTTCGACTTGGAGGTCGTGGTCTGCCCGACGGTGCGCGAGCCGGACGGCCTGGCCATGAGCAGTCGCAACGCCTATCTGACGCCGGAGCAGCGCGCGCGGCGCCGGCGCTCTACCGGGCGCTGACGGCCGGCCAGGAGGCGTGGAACCACGGCGAGCGCGACCCGGGAGCGGCGCGGTCGGATGGCCGAGGTGCTGGCCGCAGAGCCGCTGGCGCTGGTGGAGTACGCCAGCGCGGCCGATGCCCGCACCCTGGCCGAACTGCACGAATCGGCGAGCGGAAATGTGCTGCTGTCGCTGGCGGTGCGCATCGGCCGCACGCGGCTGATTGACAACCTGGTGTTGTGAATGTAGACGGGCGACTAGGCTGGCACCGCACGATGCAAAGTCCACCTGCGTGGACTAGCATCGGTGATGGCAGAAACGGAGAGGATATGCTACTGGCCGTTGATATTGGTAATACGAACATTGTGTTGGGCCTGTACGCGGGCGAGACGCTCAAGGCCCATTGGCGCTTGAACACCGTTCAAGGTAAAACGGCCGACGAGTATGCGGTGACGGTGCTCAGCCTGATGGAGCGCGCCGGCTTCGAGGCGCCCGGCAGCGTGACCGGCACGATCATCGCCAGCGTGGTGCCGGCGGTGACGCAGCCGTTCGTGGAGTTAGGCGAAAACTATCTGCACAGCAAGGTGCTGGTGGTCGGCGCCGGGGTGCGCACAGGGTGCGTGCGCGTGGACAATCCACGCGAGGTGGGCGCAGACCGGGTGGTCAACACCGCGGCCGCGCACAAGCTGTACGGCGGGCCAGCCTGCGTAGTGGATTTTGGCACGGCCACGACGTTCGACGCGGTCAGCGCGGAAGGCGATTACCTGGGCGGGGCCATTGCGCCGGGCCTGGCCATCGCGGCCGATGCGCTGGGCCAGCGCGCCGCTTCTTCCGCGGGGAGCTGACCGCGCCGCCCGATGTGATCGGCAAGAGCACGGTGCAGGCCATGCAGTCGGGCCTTTTCCTGGGCTATGTTTCGCTCGTCGAGGGCCTGGTCGCCCGCTTTCGCGCCCGCCTGGGGCCAGACATGAAGGTCATCGCCACCGGCGGCCTGGGCGAAGTGATCGCCCGCCACACCGATGTGCTGGAGATTGTGGACCCCTGGCTCACCCTCGCGGGTCTGCGCCTGATCTGGGAGTTGAATCAGGCGGGCTGATTTCCCACCTACTTGCCCTTGAACTGCGCGGGGCGGCGCTGCAGCATGGCCTGCACGCCTTCGCCAAAGTCCTGCGTAGCGATCAGTTGACTCTGCGCCCAGCCTTCCAGGGCCAGACCACGTGGGGTGTCGAACATGCCATTCAGCAGACGCTTGGCCATCCCCACGGCCAGCGGCGCGCACTGCATGATCTCCGCCAGCAGCCCATCGAGTGCGGCGTCGAGTTGATCGGCCGGCGCCACCTGGTTGACCAGGCCCCAGCGTTCGGCCAGCGCGGCGTCAATCTGGCGGCCGGTGAAGATCAGCTCTTTCGCGCACCAGGCCAACCGCCTGCGCCAGCCGCGTGGAGCCGCCGACATCGGGCACGATGCCCAGCCGGGCTTCGGGCAAGCCAGGAGGGCGCCTTCGGCCGCGAGGCGCAGATCACAGGCCAGGGCCAACTCCAGCCCCAATCCCAGGGCGAAGCCATGCAGCACCGCAATCGTCGGCAGTTCCACCTGCGCCAGGCTGTTCAGCAGCGCCTGGAACTCCTCAGTAATCTCGCGCATGTGACGCTGCCAGTCCGGGCCATACGCGGCGGGCAGCTCGAAGAAGGCGTTCAGATCAATGCCGGCCGAAAAGCCCTTGCCGCTGCCGCGCACCACGATGGCGCGCACTCCCGCCGCACGTCGCGCTTACGCCACGGCGCCGGGCAACGCCCGCAGCATGGGCCAGTTCAGCGCGTTGCGCTTGTCCGCCGATTCAAGATGATCTCGAAGACATTGTCGCGTTGCTAGGTCAAAATGAGTTCTTCTGTCATAATCTCTGATCTCCGATCTCCGATCTCTCTCATCCCGCGTCACGTGCCTGACGCCATGCGCGCCAGCCACGATGAGGTCTGTGGTCAGGCCGATGAACAGGCCATGCTCCACGATGCCGGCGCAGCCGGCCAGCCGGTCCGCCAGGCGCCGGGTCGTCCAGCGGGCCAAAGGCGCAATCCAGAATCAGGTTGCCCTGATCGGTGTGAAACAGTCGCCGTGGCTATCGCGGCGCCATGTCACCCTGCGCCGAGCGATTGCAGGAAGCGCGCCTGCGCCCGCGCCGAACGGCGTCACCTCCACCGGCAGGGCAAAGCGGGTGCAGAGCGCGGGCGAGAGCCTTACTTTCGTCCACCACGATGATTTCGACGGCTGGCCTGCGCCACGATCTTTCCGCGCAAAAAGCGCGCCGCCGCCGCCTTTGATCTGGTCCAGCGCCAGGTCTTCTCATCGGCGCGGTCAATCGTCACATCCACCACGGGATGCTCGTCCAGCGTGGTCAGCGGAATGCCCAACTGCTGCGCAGCGTCGGCGGTTGCGATGGAGCAGGAACGCGCCGACGATGTCGCGCAGGTCGCCCTGGCGCAGGCGTTCGGCCAGGCGATAGACGGGCGAAAAAATGGCTGTGCTGCCAACCCCCAGGCCAACGACCGTGCCCGATTCCACCAAATCCGGCGAGTTCGGCCGCCTGTCGTTTCAATGTCGTGCTATCCATGAATTTGCTCACTTGCCGGCGCCGCAGACGGAGCGCCACCCGTTCGTCGCGGGCCATGAACATGTCGGCCTCAGGTGGCCCCAGGTGCCCCCTCATAGAAGCTGAGCGGCGGCGCCAGTGGCGTGACTTGAGCAGGCCTTGATCGGATCAATCAGGCGCCAGGCCCCTGCCTGATCCCATCGCCGGGTGTGTGAAAAGAGAGGCGTCGCCCGCCAGGGCATCGATAAAGGCGCTCATAGGCGTCTGGCAGCGGACCGTCGCCAAAAGAGGAGCGAAAGTAGAATTCCATGTCCACAGAGCGTGTGTCCTGCACAGAATCGGGCAAATTTTTCTGGGACCGTCCGTGAAGTGCCTTCGTTGGGTTATAGGCAGATGGAGAGCAGGTTCGAAATGCAGCAGCCGCTCCGGTGTTGAACATCATGTGGGGCGGGCGGTTGAACTGGATGATGATCTCGACTTTTTGGCGGGCAGGACCTTGCCGGAGCGCAGATAGAAGGGCACGCCTTGCCAGCGCCAGTTGTCAATGTAGCAGTTGAACGCGGCGTAGGCTGGGCCTGGCGGAATTGCCCGCCACGCCGGTGGCGTCGCAGTACCGTGCGATACCGGGCGCGTACCGTGTACGGCTGACGTTTGCGGGGGCGGTTAACAGCGTACCGCCCGCATCACCTTCACCTTTTCGTCCCGAACCGCATCTGCATCAACGCAGCGGGTGGGCTACAAGCTACCAGCGCCAACAGCTGCGGCAGGGATTCTGGAACATGTCGCGAAAAACACCGGCCTGGTCATAATAACCGGCCGCGATGCTCCACGTCCACGCTTCTGCCACGGTGACCTGCACGTGGTCAATGTGGTTGCGGTTCCAGAGTGGCTCGAAGATGGTGTTGGCGAAGCGAAGAAGAGCAGGATGTTTTGCGCCGTCTCCTGGCCGTAATGGTCAATGCGGTAGATCTGAGATTCCTCGAAGACGGTTGCACCACCTCATTGAGGTGTTAGGCGCGCCGAGGCAAGGTCTCGGCCGAACGGCTTTTCGAGACGATCAGCGCCGCCAGGCTGCATCCTGTACCGTTTGCAGCACAGATCGGCGCGCGAGATGCGTGACCGCGCCAACGGAATGATGTCGGCAAAAATCGGGGTGGCGTCGCCAGGTAGTACAGGCGATTGGACGTTGGCCCGCTCTCCCGGTCATTCAAGGATTGGTGCAGGTGGCGTAAAGTCGGGCTTCGTGCTCAGACGCCGCCGGTTGTAGAACCACGTCGGCGCTAAAGTCTGCCAGGCTTGCTCATCGTACGGCCTCTCGGGGCGAATGCCCGCACGCCGTGCAGCAGCTGCGCGGGGAAATCAGCCGTATCCCATTCCGGGACGGCGCGCAAAACTGACGAGCGAAACGGGGCCGGCAGCCGCCCTTCTGGCGACAGGCCGAAGATGGCCGGAATCAGATTGCGCCGGGTCAGGTCACCAGACGCTCCAAAATGACAATGGTGAGTTGGTTTGGTGTTCGGCATGGGTTGCTCCATAGATGGATCAAACTCCAGAGGAGCCGTCTTATCACGCGGCGTTTTGACAGCATGGCCACCGAATTGATTGCGCATGGCGGCCAGCAGTTTGGCCGCGTAGCTTTCGTCCTGGCGGCTGACAAAGCGCTTCAGCAACGACAAGGTGATGACCGGTGCCGGCACATCCAGGTCAATCGCCTCGGCAACAGTCCAGCGCCCTCGCCGCTATCGGCGCCCAACCGGGAATGTCGCTCCAGACTTTGGCTTCTTCCGCCAGCGGCATTTGCGGTCAGGTCCAGCAGCCAGAGCGCACCACGCTGCCTGTCGCGCCAGATTTCGGCAATCTGGGCCAAATCGAGCTAAATCTTCCTTGGCTGCGCATGATCTCGAAGCCCTCGGCATAGGCCTGCATCATGCCGTATTCGATGCCGTTGTGTACCATTTTCACAAAATGGCCGGGCCCTGCGGCCCGACATGACCCCAGCCCTTGTCGGCGCCTGGCGCCAGCGTCTGGAAGATGGGCGCCAGACGGTCTACCATTTCCCAGGTCGCCGCCGATCATCATGCTGTAGCCTTCGGTCAATCCCCACACGCCGCCGCTGGTGCCCACATCCACGACGTGAATGCCGTCCTTTGACTGCCGGTGGGGCGCTGCGGATGTCTCCGGTAGTTGAGTTGCCGCCATCAATGATGGTGTCATCCAGGAGTAGCATATCAAGCTAAGGCAATCATCTGCTTCGGTGGCGTGCCAGCGGGCACCATCACCGCGGGCGACGCGCGGCGCGGTCAATTGCGCCAATTAACTCCGCCAGCGCTGTCACAGGCTCGACATTTGGCCCGGTCTGCGCCAATTCCAGCGCCTTGTCCGGCGTGATTATAAGCGACGATGCGATGGCCGCCACGTGCCAATCGCCGTTTACGTTAAGCGCCCATGCGGCCCAGGCCGATCATAGCTAGTTCCATGATGTCATGTCCTCTTGTGTCATTTCTTTCTTGATGACGTCCCGCCATTCGAATGAGCGGGCGGGTTGTCGACGGGCGGCGCTCTGCTGGTGCTTCCAGGTACGGAAAACCTAGTAAAGAGATCACGCCTGGCCTGGGCATCCAACGAGGGCCTCCGTCAGCCTGCCCAGCGTCTGAATCGTGCGCCGCATCTGCGCGAGATATTCCGCGCAGTGAGGGCACATCGCCAGGTGCGCCTCGAAGCCTGTTCGTGGTGCAGACAGCGTGCGCCTTCCAGGTAGTTATCGGTGACCACCCTACCAACTGCTGACAGGTCAATTCCCCCCGCATGGCTGTTCTGTTCGCGCGGGCGATCTCCCCCGCTCGCTCCAGGCTCCAGGGCTTTACGGGCTTTGGCAAGTGGCGCGCGGAGCAGAACACGCTGGTTAGTCTCGAGATGCAGGGTGTTACAGACCTCTTGGGCGCTCCAGCCATCCAGGTCGCGCAGTGAAATCACCGCACGCCGCTGAGGAGGCAGTTGTTCGATGGCCTGCAGCAATGCAGCGTGTTTCCGGCAGACAGATAGAGTTCTTCGGGTATGCCCCGCCAGGAGCGAGCGGCTGCGTCCAGCGGCCGGGCCACTGGATGGGTGGCAGATAAGAAGCGATCTGCCCACGGTTCATCTATCACAACCGCAGAGTCAGGAGCAAGAGCGGAGAAGGGGATGGTGCGACCCTCGCGCTGACCGCGGGTCTGCGCGCGATTCATCAGGATACGAAAGAGCCAGGTCTTCAAGGATGAGCGCCCTTCGAAGCGCTGAATGCCTTGCAGCACGGCCAGCCAGGTTTCTTGCACCACCTCCTCCGCCACCGCGCAGCCGGAAACGTAGCTACGCGGTGGTGATGAGTGCCTGGTGGTAGCGGTCGAGTAGAAAGCTGAAGGCCGCTTCATCGCCGGCGCGTAACGCCTCGACGAGTTGCGGATCATCGGAAAAATCAGGCATCGAAACATCAACTCTGGGGAGCGAATACAGGAGCACGATAAAAA
>NZ_JADJAT010000008.1:0-11591 GCF_016704105.1 Candidatus Amarobacter glycogenicus
GATACGTTTGCGATGCCGATAAATTGCAGCCATTCCGATCTATTCAGTGATCCCAACCCGACGCCAGCGGTGCAGGAGCTCATTCGTCACGGTCGTCTCGGCGATTAACCTACCGAGGGAAGACGGAGCAATGATGCGCAATCTATTTCGCAAACAGTCTCAGGGAGAGGCGACCTTGCCCATCCCCGCCGAAGCGCTGGTCGAGCCGGCCCCGGTGGCAGCCCAGATCCTTCCGCTGGATTTCGCGCCCAACGACCCACTCAGCGCGTACTTGCTGAGCACCGGCGGCGCGGTGGACCTCGATCGGCTTAAGCTGGACTCGCCCGCGCTGCGTGCGCTGCGCGAGGCCGGGGTCAGGCTGATCGCGCCGCTGGCCGGCCAGGGTGAGTTGATCGGCCTGCTGAACCTGGGCCCGCGGCGCAGCGAGCAGGAGTATACCAGCGACGACCGCAAGCTGCTGGACGATCTGGCGGCCCAGGCCGCGCCGGCCGTGCGCGTGGCTCAGCTCGTGCGCCAGCAGCAGATCGAGACGCAGGCCCGTGAGCGGCTGGAACAGGAGCTGCGCGTCGCCCGCGCCGTCCAGCAGACCCTTCTCCGGAAGGAACTGCCCGAGCTGGATGGCTGGCAGGTGGCGGCCTACTGGCAGCCGGCCCAGGCGGTCAGCGGCGACTTCTATGACTTCATCGCCTTGCCCGACGGCAACCTGGGTGTGGTCGAGGCCGACGTGACTGGCAAGGGCGTGCCCGCGGCGCTCGTCATGGCGGCCACGCGCGGTATTCTGCGCGTCGCGGCCGAACAGGATCCCACCTCACCCGGCAAAGTCCTGGCGCACGTCAACGACCTGCTCTGCCCGACCTCCCGCCCAGCATGTTCGTGACGTGCCTCTACGGCGTGCTCAATCCCGCGACTGGGCGCTTCGTTTTCGCCAACGCCGGCCACAACCTGCCCACCAAGCGCACTGCGGATACAGTTGTTGAGCTGCGCGCCACCGGCATGCCACTGGGGCTGCTGCCGGAAATGACCTATGACGAGCACGAGGCGCTGTTGGAGCCTGGCGAGATCATCCTGATCTACTCCGATGGCCTGGTCGAGGCGCACAACCCGCAGGGCGAGATGTTCAGCTTCCCGCGGCTGCGCACCCTGGCTGGCGGTCTGGGCAGCGGCGCTGACCTCATCGAGCAGTTGCGCGGCGCCCTGGCCGATTTCGTCGGGCCGGGCTGGGAACAGGAGGACGACGTGACATTCGTGACCCTGGAGCGCACCTCCCCCTCCCTCGCAGGGAGAGGGGGTCGGGGTGGGGCTCCGCTGACTTCACGGTCGCCAGCACAACCGACAACGAACGCGAGGCGATGGAACGGGTCGTAGCCGCAGTCGCAGGGCTGGGCTTGTCCGCGGATCGGCTGGAGCGGCTCAAGACCGCGGTGGGCGAGGCGACGATGAACGCCATGGAGCACGGCAACCGTTACGACCCGGAGAAACCGGTCGCTATTCAAGTACGCGCCGATGCCGACGAGCTGATCGTCAGCATCAGCGATCACGGCGGCGGCCAGCCGATTCCCGAGGTTGACACGCCCGACCTGGAGGCCAAGCTGGCGGGGCTGCAATCACCGCGCGGCTGGGGTCTCTTCCTCATCCGCAGCATGGTGGACGACATGCGCGTGACGGAGGACGGCGTCCATCACACCGTCGAACTGGTGATGAACCGATGAAAATCCTTGAGACCGATCGGCTGATTCTCAGGCATCAGACGCCGGCCGACCTTGAGAGCCTGTGGGCGCTGTATTGCGACCCGGATGTGCGCAAATACATCCCTGATGCGCCTCGCACTCGCGATGAAGCGCGCAAGGAACTTGAGTGGCACATGAATGGACATCCACGACGTCCTGAATTGGGACTCTGGGCGACCATTCATAAGGAAACGGGCCGATTCATCGGCCGCTGCGGCCTGCTGCCCTGGACAATTGACCAGCGTGAAGAAGTAGAAGTGGCCTATTTGCTGGCCCAAGCGTATTGGGGACAAGGATTGGGAACCGAAACCGCGCAGGCGATCGCTCGCTACGGCTTCGAAGAGCTGCACCTGTCGCGGCTGATCTGCATGATAGAACCGGAGAATCACGCTTCGGTCAAAGTAGCCCGGAATATCGGGATGGTCCTGGAGAAAGAAATGGAAGATGAACTGGGGCCATATTTGTTGTTTTCCACTGCGAAAGGAGATCGCAATGCCAGCCAAACCATTTCAAGCTAGTACCCGACACCAGCCCGATGCAGAGATCATTGACCTGCGCGGGGAGATCAACGCCGCGGCCGAAGCGGGCCTGAGCGCCGCCTACACCGAGGCCGAAGGCCGCAACCCGCCAACCATCGTGCTGAACTTCGGCGAGGTCAGCTACATCAACAGCACGGGCATCGCGCTGATCGTCGGCCTGCTGGCCCGTGCCCGCAAAGCCAAGCGCCGCCTGCTCGTCTTCGGCCTCAGCCCGCACTACCAGGAGATCTTCCAGATCACCCGCCTGGCCGATTTCATGACGGTCTTCCAGGACGAGGCCAGCGCGCTCGCCGGGGGCAGATAGCAGTAATAGCAGAGAAATAGCAGATAGCAGATCGGCGAATGAGCGAATCAACGAATAACAAATTGCGCCGCACGCCACACGCAACACGAGGAGGTCCCATGTCTCTCATTAAACTCGATATCACAACTCGCAAGATCAACACCAAGACCAGCATCCTGGACATCCGGGGCGAGGTCACCGGCACGGCCGAGAGCATCCTGATGGAGGCCTACACGCGGGCCACGGCGGCCGGCGCCCACGCGGTCATCTTGAACTTCGACGGGCTGGAGTACATGAACAGCTCCGGCATCGGCCTGCTCGTGACGCTGCTGATCCGCATCCAGCGCCAGAAGCAGCGGCTGCTCGCCTTCGGGCTGAGCGACCACTACCGGCAGATCTTCGACCTGACCCAACTCGACAAGGCCATCGGCATCCACCCGACAGAAACCACCGCTGGCGCGGCGCCGGATGACAGGTACGCAGTGCGCAATACACTAAGGAGATCACATGTCCGAATCAACTAACCAACCAGCCGCCCAACTGCCGTCCCGCGACGCGGCCAACTGGGCCAAGCCGGTAGACGGGCTTCGGGTCGGCGACATTTCGCCGGAAGCCACCAATCTGAACGTCGAGGGCAAGCAGGTCTCCGGCCCCTCGCGGGTTCGGCCAGATGTGGCAGAAGACCTATCGCATCCGCCTCAGCGGCGCGGACGTCACGCCTGAGCAGGTCATCAAGCTCTGGAAGGAGAACTTCGCCACGTTCTGGCCCAAGGGCAACCGCTTCTTCGGCGGTGTGGGGATCGAGCCTGGCCAGGTGGCTGTGCTCAACCTTGCCGGCCCCGGCGGGATGAACGCGCCCGGCGGCGGGCCGCTCATCTCCACCGGCATCATGGTCATCTACGCCGACGACGAGTCCTTCTCGTTCATGACGCCGCAGGGTCACATGTTCGCCGGCATGATCACGTTCAGCGCGGAGCGGGAGACAAATCCTGACAGCGAAGCCGAGCAGACCGCCCTGACCACCTGCGCCCAGGTGCAGGCGTTGGTGCGGGCCAGCGACCCCATCTACGAGATCGGGTTCCGACTAGGACTGCTGAAGCAAGAGGATGTCTTCTGGAAGTACACGCTCACTGCGCTGGCCGACTTTTTCGGCGTACACGGTGAGGAGCCTGACCTGAAGATCGTGCTCGTAGATCCAAAGGTGCAGTGGGCGCAAGCGAAGAACGTGTGGCATAATTCGGCGGTGCGCACCGGGCTTTACACACTGGCCGCGCCCGTGCGCTGGATTCGCAGTCAGATGAATTAGCCTCTGGGACGCTTCATGGCTTCAAAACAACCCTATGATGCTGTCATCGTCGGCTCAGGCCCCAACGGCCTGGCGGCCGCCATCACCCTGGCGACCGCCGGCCGCCGCGTCCTGGTGATCGAGGGCCGCGAGACGATCGGGGGGGGCACGCGCTCCGCCGCGCTGACCCTGCCGGGCTTCGTGCATGACGTCTGTTCTGCGATCCATCCGCTGGGCGTGGCTTCACCGTTTTTCCGCGATCTGCCGCTGGCAAAACACGGCCTGGCGTGGGTTTTCCCACCTGCGGCCATCGCACATCCCCTGGATGACGGTACGGCGGTCCTGGTCGAACGCTCGGTCGAGACCACCGCCGCAGCTCGGCCCCGATGCGGGCGCCTATCGGCGGCTGATGGGGCCGCTGGCCTGGACTGGCGCAACGTGCTGGCAGAGATGCTCGGCCCACTGCGCTTCCCGCGGCATCCGATCAGCCTCGTGCGCTTCGGCCTGCCGGCCCTGTTGCCCGCCGCAAGCCTGGCCCGGCTGTTGTTCCGCGGCGAGCGCGCCCGCGCCCTGTTCGCGGGGATGGCCGCGCACCCGATCATGCCGCTGGAATGGCCGGCGACCGCTGCATTCGGGCTGATGCTGGGCACCCTGGCGCACGCGGTCGGTTGGCCCCTGGCGCGGCGGCTCGCAGCGAATCGCCGACAGCCTGGCCGCGCACCTGCGCAGCCTGGGGGGGGAGATCGTGACGGGGCAGTGGGTGGCGCGCATGGATGACTTGCCGCCTGCGGCCGCGACCCTCTTCGACGTCACGCCGCGCCAACTGGAGAGCATCGCGGGCGACCGCCTGCCTGCGTCCTACCGGCGCAAGCTCCGTGGCTACCGTTATGGCCCAGGCGTCTTCAAGGTGGACTATGCGCTCGACGGGCCGGCGCCGTGGCAGGCAGCAGAATGTCTGCGTGCCGCCACCGTTCACCTCGGCGGCACGCTGGACGAGATCGCCGCGTCCCGAACGCGCGATCTGGCGGGGGAACACGCCGCCCATCCCTATGTCCTCTTCGTGCAGCAGACCCTCTTCGATCCAACCCGCGCCCCGGCGGGCAAGCACACGGCCTGGGCCTACTGTCACGTGCCGCATGGCTCTACCGTAGACATGACCGGCGCGATCGAGGCGCAGATCGAACGCTTTGCGCCCGGCTTTCGGGGACCGCATCCTGGCCCGCAGCACGCGCAACGCCGCGGAGATGGCTGCGCATAATCCCAACTACATCGGCGGCGACATCAACGGCGGCGTGCAGGACCTGCGCCAGCTCTTCACGCGGCCCGTAGCCAGCCTGAATCCCTACACGACACCGGCCAGCGGCATCTACCTCTGTTCCTCGTCCACCCCACCCGGCGGCGGCGTGCATGGCATGTGCGGTTACTTCGCCGCGCAGGCCGCGCTCAGAACCAGGTAACCAAGTGAGGGAATAGCATGATCAGGGTTCAAGAGATTCGTGAGGCGATTCAGCGCGCACGTGAACGACTTCCCGGAACAAGCTAATCGGGAAAGCGTCAGTCCGGACCACGTACCCCCCTCACATACGCCACCACGCTGCCCCATGACACGGTCTGCCCCAACAACTGCCGCTCGATCAAGGCGCGCACATAGGCCAACGCGCCGCCATCCATCTGCTGCGCCAGGCGCTGCATGTAGCTGGGGCGCCCGCCATCCTCGCTCTCGGCAAACCAATGCGCCAGCAGCGGGGGTGATGCGCACCGCGCTCGTTTCGGCGACCGTCTCCACGCTCACCCGTACAGGCCGCCGCCAGCGCCATGTGCCGCAAATCCTCCGCCTGCCAGTTGACCAGGGCATCGTCCGCATCCGCGCAGATCGCCTCTTCCGCGGCCTGCCAGGCCTGCGCGAGGTCACCGGGCAGGCCGCTGCGGTCCAGCAGCGCGTAGATGCGCTGCGTGGCCGCGGGCACGGTCTGCGCCAGGGCCAGGCGACCGCCGGGCCGCAGGAACGCCAGCAGGCTGTGGAACACGGCCGTCTTGTCAGGCTGCGGTCAGCGCGCTGCGCCCCACAATCACGTCGAAGCGCGTGGCGGCATCCACCGTCGCCACCAACGCCGGCAGATCGTTGACTGCGCCGGTCAGGATCACCGGCCGTTCTGCCTGATCGAGTTGGGTTGCCATCTGCTGCAGGGCCTGGGCCTCGGGCGTGCCGTTGCGGCCAGCGCCCACACGCCGCCCACCGGCGCGCGGCGCACGGCCTCCCAGGTGAGCAGGCCATTGCCCGCGTTGAGGTCCAACACCAGGCTGTGCCGTTCGATCTGCGCCAGCGCCATCGCCTTTCCGCAAGCCGTGCCAACTGCTCGCCCAGGTTGCTCAGGGTGCGCTGCAGCCACAGGTTGGACGCGGGCGGTCCCGGTAAGTCCGATCTCCGCCCCAGGTGTCGCGGCCTGGCGCTGGCGCGGCCTCCTCGCCTTCGAGCATGGCGGCCAACTGCGCCTCGCGGCGGCGCGTTACGTCATCCCGAATCTGGCGCTCGCAGCCCAGGCTGCCCGGCTGGTAGAAGACGCGGGCCTTTGCAGGCTGGTCGGCAGATACTGCTGCGCGACCCAATGATCGCGGTAAGCGTGCGGATAGAGATAGCCCTTGCCATGCCCCATGTCTTCGGCGTCGCGGCTGGCGTCCTTGAGATGATCGGGCGCCTCGGCCTCCCGCTCCTCCACCACGCCCAGCGCATCAGAAGAAGGCGAAGGCGCTGTTGCTCTTGGGCGCGGTCGCCAGGTAAAGGCAGGCGGTCGCCAGGTGAAAGCGCCCCTCCGGCAGTCCCACGTAATCGAACGCCTGCGCTGCGGCCACCACCACCTGCAAGGCGTGCGGATCGGCCAGGCCCACATCTTTCGCCGGCAAAGATCAACATGCGCCGAAAGATGAAGCGCGGGTCTTCGCCTGCAAACCATTTTCGCCATCCAGTAGAGCGCGGCGTCCGCATCGGACCCGCGCAGGACTTGATGAACGCGCTGATCGTGTCGAAATGGGCGTCGCCATCCTTGTCGTAGAGCACCGCGGCGCTGAATGGACTCTGCGGCGATGTCACGTGTGATGTGGATCAACGGCCGCTCGGTGTCCGGCGCCGCCTCGGCGCCGGGCTGGTGGGTTTCACGGCCAACTCCAGCGCGTTGAGCACGCTGGGCAGCATCGCCGTTACCACGCTGACCAGGTGATCGAGCGCGTCGTCATCGAGCAGCACGCCCAGCGCCATAGCCCCGCACCGGATCGGCCAGCGCCTGCCGCGACCGCGCGCAGATCGTCCTCCGTCAGGCGGTGCAGTTGAAAGATGCGGCTGCGGCTGACCAGCGCCTTGTTCACCTCGAAGTACGGGTTCTCGGTCGTGGCGCCGATGAAGATGACGGTGCCGTTTTCGACCCAGGGCAGCAGCGCGTCTTGCTGCGCCTTATTGAAGCGGTGCACCTCGTCCACAAAACAGGATCGTCTTCTGGCCGTAGCAGCCCGCGGCGCTCTGCGCCACCGCCACCCGCGCCGCGAATGTCCCCAACCCGGCCAGCACCACGTTGATGGCGATGAAATGGGCGCGTGGTGTTGGCGATGATGCGTGCGAGGTGGTCTTGCCGCTGCCGGGCGGTCCCTAAAGATGACCGACGACAACTGGTCGGCCTGAATGGCGCGGCGCAGCAGCGCCCGGCCCCACGATATGCCTGGCCGATGAACCCGTCCAGCGTGCGCGGCGCATGCGCGCGACCAGCGGCGCCTCGGCATCAGTCGCCTGCCGCCGGCGCAGATTGAACAGGGTCTTGCTGGTGGTTGATGCGGGCATGACAGCCTCTGGTGCGAAAAAAACGTAATGTCACGGGGCGCCGCTCATTGTAGCGCAAAGTCGCTTGCGCGCCAAGCGCAAAGCCAGGCGCGCCATCTCTTGACTGAGAGATTTGCGCCAGGACAAGGATCCGATTAACCACGCCTCACACGGCTTCACACGGCCTTCATTTGGCTAGGGCATAATAAGGGTGCTCGAGGCATTGATCTGGCTCAGAGCGCCAATCTCGCCAGGTGAAACAGAATCGCAACGATGTCGAAAGGAATGGGCTTGTATGAAAAGCAAACGAGTAATGACAATGATCGCCAAGGTGTTGGCCCCGGAGCCTGAGGTGGCTGTTTGCCACCGGCGCGCTGGCGCAAAGCGGAACGGGTGGAATATGATGCGGGGCGTGATGGGCGGCGCGGTTGATGCCGAATCTATGCAGGCCATGTTTGCCCAGATGCACCCCAACGGCGCCATGCCCGCCGGCATGAACGCGATGATGGGGCAGATGTGGAACCAGGACGGCACGGTCAATGCCGAAGCCATGCAGGCCATGCATGCGCAAATGCAGAATGGCGAGGCCATGTCGGCCATGCATGCGCAAATGCAGAATGGCGGGGCCATGTCGGCCATGCATGCGCAAATGCACAATGGCGAGGCCATGCCGGCGGACTGTACTGAGATGATGAACGACCCTGACATCAGGCGTTCGCGCAGGAGCACATGGGCCAATCCCCAGATGATGGTGATGACGGCTGGGCCTGACGAAAGCTTGGATCCCCAGGCTTGTACTCCATGGTTGCTAACCCTGGTGTAAAGCCAGACGGAAGTGCATGCGCAGTGCCCGGACGCCGCGCAAAATCCGGCCCCTGCTGGGTCAACCGTTAAGCAACAGCGCACTCAATTCCCTGTGTCCTGCTGGTGCAGGCATGAAACCGGGTTTCACCACTGGCGTCGCCACCGAACCGGATTGCGGTTCGGGCAGGCCGTTACGGTGTTGAATCCTTGCTCTTGTTTGTAATCCACTCCCCAAGTTGTGCTATACCGCAAGCGGGAACTGGATCACTCTCCGCCCAGCAGCGAGCAAGCTGTGCCCGCTTAAAGGTAACACCGGCGCGCCGCCGTTGCCCATCGTTGAGCCACGAAACAAGTGTTACACTTGCGCCCTTTGGCGTTATTGCGACCATTATTTCACCTACTGTTATTTGCCGATACTTCCTGAACTCAGCGCAAACCACTGTCATCATTGAAGATTAAACGCACATTGCTCAGGATGTCCTGCGTAGCCATTCGACCCAGGCTTAATGTTGCTTCGGTTGCGTTTGATGGGCGCCTGGTCTGATCTGAATGCCACGGGAGAAGCCTGTGCCGGTCGTTCGAATCGATGTCATACGCCGCCCTGATTTTTTTTGCGGTCTGGATATTCCTGGCTGCGCCCTGCGTCGCGACTCCTGATCCTGCCAACACCGAGATCGCCATCTTGATCCCACCGCGCCGAGGAAAACGACCGCCTGATTCGCCCGGAATTCCGCGCCGATGATTACGTCGTGGTGGCCTTCAGCCCGGCGTGGCTTCAGCCGCCCGTAAAACACCCGATTTACAGCTGCTTCACCCAGCCTTTATGCCAGATGCCAGCCACGCCCCCCGTCACCCCGCGACCGGCGCCGGGATCCCACCCGCCGTGACCTGAGCGGTCGGCGGCGCCGTCGAAATTGACCTCCCACTGAATTTGATCCGCTCTACCTGCTGGATGACCGACGCCCGGCGCCTTCACTCATGGAGTTGCTGGGAGAACCGCGGTGACGCGAGGGTTACGAGCTAACAATTGACGCACACGTCAAGAACCTGCGCCCGGAATTCGATGACGCCAACCCCACCTCGCTTTGCTGACTCATACTCAACTACGGCTATGAACTTGCTTGATCATCAGACGGTTTGAAGCGCTCTCTCCGCATGGGGTCAATCCTGACAATGCATTCACCGGCAAACCAACCTGTTGACCTTCTTGCGGCCAGATCCAACTCAGCTCGACCTCGTGGTGACCACCCCGCTAACCGGGTAACGTTAGGTTCGGTTCACCGGCTTTTCGCGGGCAGATGGTGGCGCTGGCCGAGATCGCCAGATCTTCCTCAGCAGCCATCACCAACAGATGCACTCCTCGGACGTAGTACAAGCCCTGGTCATCGCCGCCAGAAGGCAGCGCGTGGGGCTCATGGCGGCTCAATGGGCGAACTCACGCAGTGGGCTGCGATGGTCAGAATCAGCGGCGTCCAATGTGTGGGATGCGATGAGCCCTGGGGAACGATTTGCCAATCGCCTAACCTGGGCGCTCACGCTTTCAGCGGCCGCTTTCGCCGAGGCGGATGGTCAGGCCGCCGGCGCACGTTGCCTCATCGAGTGGTAATGTCCATGCCGATGCCGGGCACGCCCGATGGGAACGTAAGAGCTACTTTCAAGGCAGCGTCGTCGCAGTCTTGTTCCGTGGCCTGAAGGTGCCCTTGCCCAGCCTGCCTTTTTTTTCCCAAATCACACGGCTGCTCAATCAATTGGCTGCCGCCTCTGGGTCCAGGCTCCAGACTACCTCGGCGCCCAAAGGGCCTTTGCATGGTGGGACGAACTGGCGCAGTCGGGGCTAAGTTTAATCGTAATAATGGTTTAAAGTTTTCAAACCCAGGAAACTCTGCAGGTCAAACTCGGTGAAAGATGTCGCAATGAAAGAGCCGCGCACCCTGTTGAGCGTCATTCAGGCCGCAGCGCCGAAGACGCGCGGTCCTTCCTCACCCTCGCCGCCCTGACGCTCAATGGAGCAGATCAGCCAACACGCACCTGCTGACCTGCCTGGTAGAAGACCGCCACGTACCGGGCCAGCGCTGAAGCCGGTCAATTTGCCGTCGATCGGCCGGCCCTCGAGAACTGGCCGCCGGATGTCGTTGGCGGTCTCGCTAGCGCAGGTTGCGCCGCGAGGCATCGCGCTGCGCAATGATGTCGCTGGCGCTGCTGCCCATCGCCGGCGACGCCTGTGCGCCGGTGCCACGTCACCCTTAACTTGCTCAGCAACGCCCTGCGCCACGCCACGGCGGCGCCATCACCAGCGCGCGTGTCCCTTGGCCGCGCCGACCGCCGCGGTGGCGCTTCGGGGGGCGAAAGGCCCTGCCGCAACAAGATTTGTCGGCACCGGTCGGAACTGAGCTCGTACCGCAGCTGATCGATTTCCTGCCGGCAGCGGCAGCGGGCTGGCCCGGACACACCGCTCGCCATCTGGCCCTGCAGGCATGGCGGCGAGTTCCTGGCACAAAGTCAGCTGAGCGCCGTTTTATGAAGCCGCCTTTCATCCGACCATCCCGCCATGGCGCGAGGAGGTTGCCGATCACACCACCATGGAGATGACGATCCACAACCACAGGCGCGCATGGCGGCAGGGACGCTCAAGGCCGTTAGCCTGGCGGAGATGTACCCGGCGCGCATTTGCAGCTTACTGATCGCCAGGGTCAACCTGATCCTATCATCGGGATCAATCCTGACGCCCATGATCATATTTGCTTGACGCGAACGCAGGCAGCTGGCGGCCCCGCCGTACCAATCATACTGCTCAAGGGACAACATTGATATTAGGCGACCAGATGCAAGACCACGGCTGCTCGCTGTTGGTTTGTCTGCCCGCACCAGCCGACGCCCTCTCGTCAGCTGGTCAACTGCCGTGCCCGCACACCCCGGGCAAGAACAACCTGACGCTGAATGGGCCAACTCCCGCTCCTCCACTCCACCAGCGGCTGCCGGCGTTATGGCGCGCATGCGCAACCTTTGGCGCGCATTGGATCGCAACCCTCCGGGCCCAGTTCCGGCTCAGCTGTGGCGTGGACGGCCAACCTCAGCGCGGTGGCCGGGCACCGAAACAGATTGGTCGATCATCTGGCCCGTGCCGGAGTCGAACGGCGTGGTGGGCATC
>NZ_JADJAT010000009.1:0-17505 GCF_016704105.1 Candidatus Amarobacter glycogenicus
TGTATGAAATGGGCGACATAACCAAATTACTGCGCAAGCTATCTGAAGCCCACAGAAGCGTCCGGGATCAAAAATCAAATCGTCGAGGAAAAGGATAAAGAATCATGAGTCAAAACGAAACCAACGGCAGCAACGGTCATGAGGTGATCGGGAGCCGGCTGCAGAACAAGCGATTGAGAATGTCATCATCATCGGCAGCGGGCCTTCGGGCCTGACGGCTTCGCCTGTATACGGCGCGTGCTAACCTGAATCCGCCCTGATCACCGGCAATGAAATTGGCGGGCAGGTCGCGATTACCTGAGGTCGAGAATTACCCTGGGTTTCCGGGAAAGCCTGAGCGGCCGTGGACGCAGTGGAGAAGATGCAGAAGCAGGCCGAGAAGTTTGGCTGCCGCATCGAGTATGATTATGTGGACCGGGTTGATTTCGAGCAGTTTCCCTTCACGGTGCATACGGCCAACAAGATGGAGTACAAGGCGAGGGCGATCATCATCAGCACGGGAGCGCGCCGTCGCGCAAGCTGGATGTGCCGGGCGAGAAGGGTTGACCGGCCGCGGCGTGAAAGGCTATTGTGCGACCTGCGATGGCTTCACCTTCCGTGGTCGTGAGGTGGTGGTGGTCGGCGGCGGCGATGGCAAGGGCGAGGAAGCGCTCCTTCCTGACCCGCTTTGCCAGCAAAGTAACCTGATCCATCGCCGCAACAGCCTGCGCGCCAGTCAGATCTTGCAGAAGCGTATCTTCGAGCACGAAAAAGATCAACGTCATCTGGGACACGGTCATCACGTCCATCAACGATGACAACGGCGCGGAGTGACGTCAGGTTAGTCTGCAGAACATCAAGACCAGCGCCACGTCCACCTTGCCGACCGGCGGTGTTCTTCTTTTTGTCGGCCACTGCCCAACTCGTCCCTGTTCGCTGAGGGCAAGGTCGCCGTGGACGAAAAGCTATCTGCTCACCGGATGCTGATGCGCACCAATATCGCCGGCGTCTTTGCCGCCGGTGAATTCAGGACAAGCGCTTCAAGCAGGTTGCGACGTCGGTGGGCCAGGGCTGCGCGGCCGCCATGAAGTTGAGAAATACCTGAATGACCTGGAAGACCGCTTATCCGGTCGCGGTGCGGCGCTGGCGACCATCGCGGTCACGGCATAGGCGATCCATGCCAACGATTCAGCCTGGGTGAGCAGACGATCTACTATCGGCGCATCGGTCGGGACTGCGCCGCACGCCGCGCCGCTGGTGTTGGTTCACGGCGCGGGCGGCACGTCCATGCACTGGCCGGGTGAGCTGCGGCGCCCGCCTGAAACATCGGTTTATGCCCTGGACTTGCCCGGCCACGGTCAATCGCCTGGCGCGGGCTGCACCACGATTGCGGAATATGCGCAGGTTGTGGTGGATTGGGCCGATGCGCTGGAGCTGCGCTGTTCGTCCTGGTAGGCCATTCGATGGGCGGTGCGATTGCCCAAACCGTGGCGCTGCACCACCCGCAGCGCCTGGCCGGGCTGATCCTGGTGGGCACCGGCGCGCGGCTGGCGGTCTCCCCGGCCATTCTGGATGGCCTGAGCCGTGACTATGCGGCCACGGCGCGCCTGATTGCCGAATGGGCCTACAAACGCCAGGCAGACCCCGCGACGCTGGACGCATATGCCGCGGCGATGCTGAAGACTCCTGTGAACGTGACGCACGGTGATTTTTGGCGTGCAGCGCGTTCGATGACCGGCGCTGAGCCAGATTGCTCTGCCCACCCTGGTCATCGTGGGCCTGGGCGACCGGCTGACGCCGCCCAAGCTCAGCCGCTTCCTGGCGCAGCAGATGCCCGTTATGCGTGCTGCTGGAAGTGCCGGAGGCCGGGCACATGGTGATGCTCCGAACAGAGCGCGGTCGTGCTGCGGCGGTGCAGGAGTTTGTGGAGCGAGGTAGAGACGTTGCATTGCAACGTCTCTAGCGACGTCGTACCGGTCGTCGCCGCTTCCACTTGAGATTGGAATTCATCCAGGGCGTTTGCTGTAAGAGCGATTTCAGTAGATGTGACAGAGTGCTGACATCATGAATCTGACGCAGGCGCTGCTCCAGGGCTGATGGCGCACCTGCGGATTGAAGCGCGTGGAGATGGCGGCCAAGACAGCGGCAAGCCCTTCCGACGCCTTCACGGCGCCCTTCCTCGACGCCCTTTGCGGCGCCCCTTCATCAACGCCTTCACGGCGCCCTTCCCTCGACGCCCTTGCGGCGCCTCTTCATCAACGCCCTTCACGGCGCCCTTCCTCAACGCCTTCACGGCGCTCCTTCCTCGACGCCCTCACGGCGCCCTTCCTCGACGCCCTCACGGCGCCCTTCATGAACACCTTCTCCCCAACTCTGTTGGCGAATCCGTCGCAAGTAGGGCGTGTCCAGCAGTTCCACATCAATCATACGCTCGATCATCTTCAGCACCCTCATCTCCAATCAGGTTGATCAATGCTGTCAGTAACTCATTACGCTGTCCGCCGTCGGTATGGCTGCAATCTTGTCAAGCACCGCAGGAACGATCCGTCCTGGTTCCGCCACACGCATCTGTCCTACGAGCGCCAGGAGGGCCGGCTTGTCGAGTTGCAGTACCTCCTCTGCGTCGAGTTCCCCACAGGCGAATGACATCATACCGCCACGTCAGACTAGCCTGGCCGGCGAAATTTACGATTGTGTACCCTCCATTATCGCCTGCGCCTGCACCTTTGCCCACGTAGATAACGACGCTCTGCAATTTCAGGCTGCCCTGCGGTGCGCGGCGTCCCCATTCATGCGCGCCGTGCGACTCATGTAATCCACCATACGCCAGGGCATAGGGGCCGCACTGCGCTTTCCTTGAAGCTCGATATGCAGTAACCCTACATCGTTATCTTCGCTTACCGCCTCGAAAAGCAGATCACTGCGTTGACGTGAGGCTGGTAGTTCGATAGTCAAGGTGCGCACCGAGCGCAACCGCTTACCCATCAGCCACTCGGCGAAGGTCTCTTTGTAGGTCAAGATCAGGTTTTTCAGTGGATTATCGGTGTCAGGCACGGGCGCTGCTCCTTCCTGCCTCTGTCAACTGACCGAAGTCTACCCTCAGGACACAGGGCGTGTCAAGCCGCGGCCAAACGATTTTGTTTGCGAATTCCATCAAACATCGCTACAATAAGAACGCATTTCCGATGTCTACGACGAAGAATTTCAGGCCGCGCTGGACGAATCCGGCGGCGACCAGGATTATGCGATTTTTGACTGCGTTAGGCAGCGGTTTCCAACCGCCTGGCAGCGCTTTGCCGATGCGGGTGAACGGTGTTAGAATGTCCCTTGCAACTGAGTTCTTCTTTCCTCCTCGCCCCGTCCGTGGGGCCAATCTGCCCGCCACAAGGAGGTGGACCCGTAAAACGATGGCTGACCGCCGGCGCCGTATGTGGCGCTCTAAGGGCTTGACTAGCCCTGAAATACCGTTCTATTTTCAGACTTCTGGCTTGGATAGGCCACTGCCGCTTATCCATACGATGAAAAGGGAGAGACAAGAAGTGAGCAAGTCCCGTTTGATGCATCTGAGCATCCTGATTACCGTGTTAGCGCTGCTGGTTGCAGGTTGCACGCCTGCCGCCGCTCCGGCCACCAAAGCCCCTGAACCTGCTGCATCGGGCGTCACCGCCGACATGCAGGGGCTGATTGACGCCGCCAAAGCCGAGGGTACCCTCACCACCATCGCCCTGCCCCACGACTGGTGCAACTACGGCGAAGCGATTACCGGCTTCAAGGCCAAGTACGGCCTGCAGATCAACGAGCTTAATCCCGATGCCGGCTCCGGCGATGAAGTCGAAGCCATCAAGGCCAACAAGGATAACAAAGGCCCACAGGCGCCCGATGTCATTGACGTCGGCTACGGCTTTGGCCCGCAGTTGGTCGAAGAGAAGCTGGTGCAGCCCTACAAGGTCAGTACCTGGGACACCATTGCGGCTGACTCGAAGAACGCAGATGGCTATTGGTATGGCGACTACTACGGTGTCCTGGCTTTCGAAGTCAACAAGGATGCCGTGAAGAACGTACCGCAGGATTGGGCCGATCTGCTCAAGCCGGAGTACAAGGGCCAGGTGGCCCTCTCTGGCGACCCGCGTGCCTCGGCGCAGGCGCAGATGAGCGTCTATGCCGCAGCCCTGGCTAACGGCGGTTCGCTCGACAACGTGGCGCCCGGCCTGGAGTTCTTCAAGAAGCTGAACGAGGTGGGCAACTTCGTCCCTGTGATCGCCAAACAGGCCACTGTTGCCAAAGGCGAGACCCCGGTCATCACCCGCTGGGACTACAACGCCCTGGCCGACAAGACCGCCCTGGCCGGCAACCCCAACATCGAAGTCGTGATTCCCAAGACGGGTGTCATTGCCGGCGTTTACATCCAGGCCATCAGCGCGTACGCACCCCATCCCAACGCGGCCAAGCTGTGGATGGAATACCTCTACTCGGACGAAGGCCAGTTGATCTGGCTGAAGGGCGGCTGCCACCCCATTCGCTACAACGACATGGTCAAGCGGAACGCGATCCCGGCTGAGATTACTGCCAACCTACCGGCGGCCGATCTCTACGCCAAGGCCGTCTTCCCGACAATTGACCAGATCAATGCCGCCAAGAAGGCGATCACCGATGGCTGGGACAAAGTCGTCGGCGCCGACGTGAAGTAGCAGCGGTCCGTGGCGAGCACATTGCAACCCACACCTTCTACACCGCGGGACGCGCCACTGGCGCGTCCCGCACGTCGTCAATTGGGCGTGGCTTGGCGTCGCGCCCTTTTTGATCTTCACCCTGTTTTTTCTATTCCTCCCCTCGCTATCGTTGTTCATCGGCAGCTTTCAGGACAACCAGGGCCAATTCACCCTGGCCAACGTTGCCGGCCTGTTCACGCCATCCATCCTCAGCGCCTACTGGATCACCATTCGTATCAGCCTCTTCACGGCGGTCGTCGGTGGGTTGTTCGGCTTTTCCTGGCCTACTCAGCCACCCTGACCGGCCTGCCGCTGGGTGACCGCTGGCATGGCGACCTTCAGCGGCGTGGCCTCGAACTTCGCCGGCGTACCGCTCGCCTTCGCCTTCATCGCCACCCTCGGCCGCCTGGGCTTGGTGACAGTGCTGCTCAAGAACCTCTTGGGCTTCAACCTCTACGACCACGGCTTCAACCTCTACAGCTTCTGGGGGCTGAGCGTCACCTACCTCTATTTCCAGTTCCCGTTGATGGTGCTGATCATCACCCCCGCGTTGGAAGGACTGCGCCGCGAGTGGCGCGAGGCTGCCGAAAACCTGGGCGCCACCGGCTGGCAGTACTGGCGCTACGTGGGGCTGCCCGTGCTGATGCCTTCGCTGCTCGGCGCCATGATCCTCCTGTTCGGTAACGCGTTCGGCGCCTACGCCACCGCACTCTCCTGACCGGCGGGCTGATCAACCTGGTGACGATCCTCATCGGCTCCCAGATCAAGGGTGACGTGCTGCACAATCCCGGTCTGGGCTATGCCCTGGCCGTGGGGATGGTGGTCGTGATGGCGGTCTCGATGGCGATCTACTACGTGCTGCGCCGCCGCAGTGAAAGGTGGCTGCGCCTATGAAACGCAACACACTCTGGGGCTGGCTGTGGACCGCCCTCGGCATTCTTTACTTCTTTGTGCCGCTCTACGCCACGCTGGACTTCTCCCTGCGGGCCAAGAAGGGGCAACTCAGCCTGCTCGCCTATCAGCGTGTGCTGGCCGATCCGCAGTTTCGCCAAACTCTGCTCTTCTCGCTGGAGATGGCCATCTTGACCATCCTGGTCAGCCTGATCTTGATCGTCCCCACCGCCTATTGGATCCGCCTGCGCCTGCCCAAGCTGCGACCGGTGATCGAGTTCATTACCCTGATGCCGTTTGTGGTGCCCGCGATCGTGCTCGTTTTCGGCCTGATCCGCGTGTATGGCGGGGGCTTTCTGCCACTCACCAACTTCCGCGCCGGCACCAACACCCTGCTGGTGGCCGCCTACGTCATCCTGGCGCTGCCCTACATGTACCGGGCCGTGGACACGGGCCTGGCAGCCATTGACGTGCGTACCCTGACCGAAGCGGCTCAGAGTCTGGGCGCGGGCTGGGGCGTCATCCTGTTGCAGGTCATCTTCCCCAACCTGCGCTCATCGCTGCTCAGCGGCGCGTTCCTGACCCTGGCGACCGTTGTCGGCGAGTATACCATCGCCAGTTTTCTCGTGGGCATCAACGCGTTTGGCCCGTATATGTCGCTGATTGGGCAGAACAAGACCTATGAATCATCCGCGTTGGCCATCATCAGTTTCGCGCTGACCTGGCTTTTTATGGGTCTGATTCAATTCTTCGGACGCGGCCAGCCAGGCCAGCGCCAACTCGTGGGGGCAAGGTGAGGCAATGGGATTTCTAGCCCTGACAAACATCTCTAAAGTGTTCGGGAACAGCGTCGCCGTGCGCGACTTCAACCTTGATGTCGAGCGCGGCGAGTTCATCTCCTTCCTGGGGCCGAGCGGCTGCGGCAAAACCACCACACTGCGCATGATTGCCGGATTCGAATTGCCTACGACCGGAACGATCGTGGTCAACGGCCAGGACATCACCATGAAGCCGCCCAATCAGCGCAACGTCGGCATGGTCTTTCAGTCCTACGCCCTCTTTCCGAACATGACGCTGGCCGACAATGTAGGCTTTGGCCTGAAGATCGCGCGGTTGCCCAAAGCGGAGATTGACCGCACCGTGGCCGAAATGCTGGACGTGATTCATCTGCCCGGCTTCGGCAGCCGCTATCCCCATCAGTTGTCGGGCGGTCAACAGCAGCGCGTCGCGTTGGCGCGCGCCCTGGCCATCCATCCGCAGGTACTGCTGCTCGATGAACCGCTCTCCGCCCTGGACGCCAAAATCCGGGTCGAACTGCGCTCCGAAATTCGCCGCATCCAACGACAGCTTGGCATCACCACGATCTATGTCACCCACGATCAGGAAGAGGCGCTCTCCCTCTCCGATCGCATCGTGGTCATGAGCGCGGGTCAGGTGGAACAGATCGGCACGCCCTTCGAGATTTACAACTACCCCAGGACCGCGTTCACGGCCGCGTTCATCGGCCAGTTGAACATGCTCCCTGTCACCATTGCCGACCCCCAGACCGGGATGTGTACTTTCGAAGGCCAGCCGGTTGCCACGGGCGAGCCGATCGAAGCCGCGCCCGGCGCAGCCAAACACCTCGCCATCCGCCCGGAAGAACTGGGCCTGCGACACTCGCCTGGCGATAACCACCTGGACGGCCGCATCGAAGCCGTCACCTTCCTGGGCGCCATCGTGCGTGTGCGCGTGGACCTGGGAGACACCTTCCTGTCGGTTGATCTATTCAACGAGCGCCTGCTCACACTGCCCCAGGTCAATCAGGCTGTCACGGTCAACTTCCCGCCGCACGCCTGTTGGGTAACAGAGTAAGTGAAAGCGACCTCGCCCGTGCATCCAAGCCAGCCTCCCACTCAATCTATGATATCAGGTAACAGGCATGATTCTTCTCAACCCCAAGCACCTTGATCGTTATTACCCCGACGAGCGTTCGCGCGCGATCATGCAGAAAACGGTGGCCTTCTTCGAGCAAAAAGGCAAGCAAAAGCTCAAGGCCGATGACTATGACCACGTTTGGTACGCCGACCTGCTCGATTTTGTCAAGCGTGAAGGCATTTTTGCCACCCTGCTCACCCCGGCCGGCTATGGCGACGCCGACGCACGCTGGGACACCTGGCGCAACTGTGAGTTCAACGAAATCCTCGGTTTCTACGGCCTGCCCTACTGGTACACCTGGCAGGTGACAATTCTGGGGCTTGGCCCCATCTGGATGAGCCAGAACGAGGACGCCAAGCGCCGCGCCGCACAGGCGCTGCGCGAAGGCGCCATCTTCGGCTTTGGCCTGTCTGAAAAGGAGCATGGCGCGGACATCTACGCCAGCGACATGCTGCTGGCGCCACAGCCGGATGGCACGTACCTGGCGCGCGGCGACAAGTATTACATTGGCAACGCCAACCACGCGGCCATGATCTCGACCTTTGGCAAGTTCAGCCACAACCAGGACTACGTCTTCTTCGCCGTGGATGCGCAGCATCCGCGTTTCCAGCTCATGCAGAACGTCGTCGCCAGCCAGTCCTACGTCGGCGAATACCTGTTGGATGACTACCCCATCACCGCCGCGGATATTCTCTCCAGCGGGCAGGACGCCTGGGACGCCTCACTCAACACCGTCAACGTGGGCAAGTACAACCTGGGCTGGGCTTCGATTGGCATCTGCACACATGCCTTCTACGAGGCCATCAACCATGCGGCCAACCGTTTCCTCTACGGCCGCGCGGTGACCGATTTCGGGCACGTGCAGCAGATGTTCACCGACGCCTACGCACGGCTGGTCGCCATGAAACTGTTTGCCCTGCGTGCGGCCGACTATCTCCGCTCCGCCTCCGCCAGCGACCGGCGCTACCTCCTGTACAACCCAATGGTCAAGATGAAGGTAACGACGCAGGGCGAAGAGGTGGTCAACCTGCTGTGGGATGTGATCGCGGCCAAGGGGTTCGAGCGCAGCACCTATTTCGAGATGGCCGCGCGTGACATTCGCGCCCTGCCCAAGCTGGAAGGGACGGTGCATGTCAATATCGCGCTCATCATCAAGTTCATGCCGAACTACTTCTTCAACCCCGCGTCTTACCCCGACGTACCGCGGCGTGATGACGCCGCGCACGACGATTTCCTCTTCCATCAAGGCCCGGCGCGTGGGCTGGGCAAGATTCGTTTCCACGACTACAACCTGGTCTTCAACCGCTTTGACCTGCCCAACGTCAACGTTTTCAAGGAGCAGGTGGCCGTCTTCAAGGAGTTCTTGGCCCGCGCCACGCCCAGCGATGCGCAGGCGCTCGACACCGATTTCCTGCTGGCCCTGGGCGAGTTGTTCGCCCAGGTGGTCTACGCGCAGTTGATTCTGGAGAACGCCGAGATCTATCCTATGCACGCCGACCTGGTGGAGCAGATCTTCGACTTCATGGTGCGCGATGTCAGCCGCTATGCCTTGCAGCTCTACAGCAAAGCGAGCAGCACCGCGCGGCAGATGGAAATGGCTCTGCGCATGGTGCGCAAGCCCGTCTTTGATGAGGCGCGCTATCGCCGCGTCTGGGCCGAGGTGGTCGGGTACAACGGCGCATACGAGATGCAGCCGTAGTAATGAAAACCAGACCCGCCTCCGCAGTCCAGCCAGCCGATGCAGGCCGACGACCGGCAGCCTCCGCAGGGAGGCTGCGTACTCGTTGCAGCGACCTCGATCGCCCGGTGGCATATTGGCATTACAGGCGTTGTCGGCTATAATGGGCATTGTTCCGTCACGCCGTTACGTCTCCGTTTGTGTCCTGCTCTGTTTTTCGTAGGTTCGACATGAGAAAGGAATGAAACCATGCTAAATCGTGCAAGTCGTGTATGGGCGATTTTACTCGTCCTTGCGCTCTGTCTGAGCGTGCTGGCCCTGGGCGCTTGCGGCCGGCGGCCCCAAGTCCGATGCCGGTACCGGCGCCCAATTGCCGCAGCGCACCGAGGCCGCCCCGCAGGCGCCCCTGGCTGACTTCAGTGAAGGCTTCGAGGATATCACCCTGCTCCCGGGCCTGGGCTGGGCAAGCCAGAACAACAGCAGCCCCCTGGGTTCCACCGGTTGGTTCCAGGGCAATGACACCGTCTTTCCGGCCCAGGCGGGCAGCACCACCTCCTACCTCGGCGCCAACTACAACAACACCAGCGGCACGGGCACCATCAGCAACTGGATGATGACTCCGGCCGTCACCCTGTCGGCGGGCGACACCTTCCGCTTCTGGACCAGCACCGCCGCCGGCAGCATCTGGCCTGATCGGCTGGAACTGCGCATGAGCCTCAACGGCGCCAGCACCAATGTCGGCGCCACTGCCACCAGTGTGGGCGACTTTACCACCGTCCTCGCGGAGGTCAACCCGACCCTGGCAGCCGGCGGTTATCCTGAAGTGTGGACCGAATACGTGGTTACGCTGACTGCCGCGCAGGTGCCTGCGCCGACCCTGGGCCGCTTCGCGTTCCGCTACTTCGTCACCGACGGCGGCCCGAGCGGCGCCAACTCCAACTACATCGGTATTGACACCGTCTCCTACACGGCCGCGGCACCCACCGCCGTGACCCTGTCCACCCTGGATGCTCAAGCCAACACCACGCTGCTGCCGCTCGCCGCGCTGGCGCTGCTGGTTACCGGGGCCGCCCTGGTTCTGCGCCGCCGCATCGCCTGACGGCTGATCGTGTGACGTAACTGCGTAGATGTGCGGGTTCGCCGAGCAGATGAGACACAAACCCTGCTCGCCGCAGCGAATCAAGTCGAGGCGTTGGACGCCAATCGGCGTATGCCTGCGGCGGGCAAACAACAAAGGGTCAGGAGTGTCAACTCCTGACCCTTTATTGTTGATCGTCACACGGCTCCGCTCAACCGATCTGACGCTGCGCCTCGACCACATTGGGCAGGCGCTCGATGCGGGTCAACAGACGGCTCAACTGCACGGTGCTGCTAATGTCCAGGGTAGCGGTGACAACAGCCGAGTTGTCCTTCAGCCCGGTGCGCGCCTGCGCCTCGCGCATGTTGATCTTTTCATCCGCCACCAGGCTGGCAATGTCACGCAAGAGGCCGCTACGATCGAAGGCTTTGACCAGGATGCTGACCGGGTAGGTGCGCTGTTCGCCGCCCCATTCCACATAGATGAGGCGCTCATGTTCCTTGGTGGAGAGGATGTTGGGGCAGTCGCGGCGATGGATGGACACCCCGCGCCCGCGGGTGACATAACCGACAATGCTCTCGCCGGGGAGTGGCTTACAACACTGGGCATGGTGCGTCAACAGGCCCTCGACGCCGGAGACGCTGATGCCCTCCAACTCGCTGGATCGCTTGCCGCTCACGGTCTCTGGCGGGATCAGCATGGCCGGATCTTAGGCCGCTCATCCTCCATGATACGGCTGGCGATCTGCTGCGGGTTGATATCGCCGGCGCCGATGGCGCAGAAGAAATCATCCACCTTGTCGTAGCCGAACTGTTTGGCCAGGCTCTCATAGCTGGCCGGCTGTACGCTGAGGCGCCGCAATTCCTTTTCGAGTAAATTGCGACCCTCGGTGATATTCTCCTGGCGATCCTGCTTACGGAACCACTGCCGAATCTTGCTGCGTGCCCGCTGCGTGCGCACATAATTCAGGTGCGGATTGAGCCAATCACGACTGGGACCGCTGCGTTTTAGTGGTGATGATCTCAACCTGGTCGCCTTGTGCGAGTTTGCTGTCCAGTGCCAGCATCTTGCCGTTGACGTGCCGCGGCAGCGATGACCGATTTCGGTATGCACCTCGTAGGCAAAATCAATCGGTGTGGCCCCGGCCGGCAAGTCAATGATGTCACTGCGTGGGGTAAAGGTGTAGACACGATCCTGAAAGATGTCTGTCTTCAGCGCATCCACGAACTCTTGCGCCTCGCCGACCTCCTGACGCCACTCCATCAACTGCCGCAGCCAGGCGATCTTGTTCTCGAAATCCACATCGCGGCGTGTGGGCTGCTCTTTGTAGCGCCAGTGCGCCGCGATGCCATATTCGGCCGTGTGCTGCATGTCGCCGGTGCGAATCTGCACCTCGAGCGGGCGGCCGCCGGGACCCACGACGGCCGTGTGCAGCGACCGGTACTGATTCTCTTTCGGCGTGGCGATGTAGTCGTCGAACTCGCCGGGGATGGGGCGCCACAGGCTGTGTACAATCCCCAGCGCCGCGTAGCAGTCACGCAATTCGTCCAGAACCACACGTACGCCCTGGGCATCGTAGATCTGATCGAAGTCCACATCCTTGCGCTTCATCTTGCGCCAGATACTGTAGATGTGTTTGGGGCGTCCATAGATATGCGCCTTGATGCCCATCTGGCGCATTTCTTGCTCCAACGTGTTGACCACCAGGCCAATGGAGCGTTCGCGTTCCCGCGCCGTTGATCAATGGCCTGTGCAATGGCCTTGTAGGTGGCCGGTTCCAGGTGGCGGAAAGCCTGATCTTCCAGTTCCCACTTGATCTGCCAGATGCCGAGGCGGTTGGCGAGAGGTGCAAAATTTCGAGCGTTTCACGGGCGATGCGTCTGCGCTTGTGTTCGGGCAGGGCGCCCAGCGTGCGCATGTTATGCAGGCGGTCAGCCAGTTTGATGAGCACCACGCGAATGTCATCCACCATGGCCAGGAACATCTTGCGCAACGATTCGGCCTTGGTGTCGGCCATGCGCTCATGGGTGCGCCGCAACTCGTTGATTTTGTCGAGTTTGGTCACGCCATCTACCAGCTTGGCGACCTCTGGTCCGAAGTCGCGCTGCATCATTTCGATGGTGTACGGTGTGTCTTCAACCACATCGTGCAGGAGTGCCGCGGCCAGGGTGGCCGCGTCGAGGTTGATCTCGGCCAGAATGCCGGCGACGGCCAGGGGGTGGTACATGTATGACTCACCGGAGGCGCGTAGTTGACCCTCGTGTGAATGATCGGCTACGTGGTAGGCGCGCTCGATCAGATCACGATCCTGGGGAGCCATGCTCTTGGGCAGCATGGCCAGAAGCCCATCAAGGGTTGTTGGCGAAGGTTGGTTGTTATCGCTGACTGTCATGGTAACACCTCACTTAACCCTTCCCATTCTACTACAGGCAGCCATAAATGGAAAACTTGTGCATGCGAGCTCAGGCTCACAGCGCGCCGCGCGGCAAATGGCAGCAAAACGCCATTTGCGATATAATCAGACCCTACCCGAAACACACTGAGGCATCGGAATGGCGCCAGACGTTGCGCAATTTCTGTTAGGCATAAACTATTTCCCGCGGTGCAAAGGTATCAAACTGTGGCAGGCGTTCGATCGCGGCGAAGTGCGCGACGAACTGGCACAGATTGCTGCCTGGGGGCTGGACGCGGTGCGCATCTTCCTGACCTGGCAAGATTTTCAGCCAGGTGAAGCGCACATCAACCACCGCGCGTTGGATTCCCTGGACGCACTGTTGACCGCGGCGCAGATCAACATCTGTTTGTGTTGCCCACCCTGTTCAGTGGCCCGGTGGATGGCGCCTTCTTCTTCCCCGATTGGTGCCTTGATCGCGGCCGGTGCAGCCGGCGGTGCGCTTCATCAGTCATGATCGTGAGGTTCGCCAGGGGCGCTGCGCCCTATCTTCACCGGCGTGCTGGCGGCAGCGCAGATGCGTCTGGTGGATGAACTCGTTGGTTTCTTTGGCAACCATCCGGCCGTGTGGGGCTGGGACCTGGGCGCCTGGGCGGAGCAGCTCCCGCTTGATCTCAGCCGTGGCGCCTGGGAGGATTGGGTCGGCCAGGTCGCTGAGCGCATTGGCGAACTGTCACCGGGCCGTGTGCGCACCTGGGGCCTGGGACAGCGCGCGGTAACTCGTCGCTTTCCCTTGCCGCTGACCGCCCTGGCTTGCGCTGCTCGACCAAGTGGCGGTGTCGGTCTTTACGTTTACCGACCCGCGTGATCCCTTGATCTGTTGCCGGCCCGTTTTGCCTGTGATCTCATGCGCACCTCGGCGTGCCTGCGCCGCTCATTCACGCCATTGGCCTGCCCACCGTGGCCCCTGGCCTCCCTGGCGTCGTGCAACCCGATCGCGTGTGGCGCTGGCCGCGCTGGATCTACCTCGCCAGCGAGGAGGAGCAGAGCGCCTACATCGCCGAAGCTCTGCGCCTCGCCTTCAGGCAGGGAGTGGCGGGCGTTTTCCTCTGGTGCTATGCCGATTACGCGCCGGCGCTGCACAGTGAGCCTCCCTATGATCTGGCCCAGTGGACGCGTACCTGCGGCCTGTTGCGCGCAGATGGCAGCGAAAGCCGGCCCTAGCCGCGCTACGGCAGTTTGTGGACCAACGGGCCGCGCAGGCTAGGGACCGCATGGCGCAGAGAGCCGCATGCTCAACCTGGACCTCGAACGCTATGCCCGCGACCCCAAGCGCGAGTTTACGCGTCTTTTGCAGATGGTTCGTTACGGCGAGCTTTGAACGGCTGCCGAGCGACCGCACGGGCAGCTACGATTTCGAAGCCCAACGGCGCAAGCCGCGGCGCCGAAACCAGCATGACGCTGGAAAGGATGAGATGGAGATGCCACGGGAGATACCACACGGGAGATATCTAATGGAACTAATCAATCTGCGGGTGAGCGCAGCGACGACGGACAGCGAGAAGATGCAATTCATCAGGTTCCCCTGGCGCGTTTACAAGGGTGACCCTATTGGGTGCCGCCCTTGATCGGTGATCGCAAGGCGATGTTCGACCCCAAGAAGAACCCATCTCTCGAACACATGGAGGTGGCGCTTTTTCTGGCCTCCGCGTTCATCAAGCGCGCCGATACGACTCTCACACCTGACATGCCGCTGGCATCCCTGCAAAGCGAAGTGGTCAATGAGCGCGGCGCGGCGATCAACCACCGCCACACCGAGTTTCACAACGAGCAGGTCGGCTTTTTCGGCTTTTTTCGAACCTCAACGATCCCCAGGTACCAGGGCGCTGTTGGACACAGCGTGGGATGGTGGGTGGCCGGTCGCGGCATGACCGCCATTCGCGGCCGATGAACCTCCACGAAACGATGAATGTGGGCTATTGGTAGATGGTTTCGATTCGTCACCCATGGTCATGATGACCTGCAACCCGCCGTTCTATCCGGTGTTGGTCGAGCAGGCCGGTTTTTTCACAAGGCGATGGACCTGTTCGCCTATTTCATGGATTTTGGCAGGAAGCGCGTGACCTGGGCCAGTTGCCCACCAAGCTGGGATGTAGGGGAAAAAAAGTGCGCGAAGTGGCGAAATCCGTTTGCGGCCGATTACGTGAGGATTTCGATCGTGAGGTGGGACGTTTCAAGGGAGGTCTATAATCTTGCGGCCTGGGAGAAAATTGGGGCTTTGTGCCGATGACCGGGGCCGAGATGGATACCTGGCGCAACAACTCAAGCAGGCCATGAATCCCTGTCCTGATCTGGATTGCCGAGGTGGCGCAGGGCCGGAGGCCAGACGCGTCATTGGCGTGGGCCTGATGGTGCCCGGATGCGTCAACGTCGTACGCACATGAACGGCCGCGTCAGCCCGCTGACGATTCTCAAGGCGCTGTGCTACAAGCGTTTCCATCAAAAAGCAGCGCGTGATCGCCCTGGGGCGTCGTCGAAGAAAGGTGTGTGCAGGTGATGCCTTGCTCTTGCTGAAACGAAAAAAACGTGCCGCCCCTGTCCAAGGGCTATCAGTGGCGAAGCTTTCCTGGATTTTGGAGAGCAATGTGCAGATGAATGCGCCTTTTTGCAGATGCCCGGTGGCCGTGTGTGTATAAGACCTACCCGGTCGCCGAAAAGCCCTGGTATAGGACCCAGCAGGCGGGCGACTGCGGATCCCGAAAGCTGCGGCCGCAGATTGTGGCTAGCGGTTTTAGCCACGCAGCGCAAAGGAGAAGCGGTGCCGGTAGCATATTATTATGGCAAACGGATGACGATAGGAAGGCGCTGCTGACCGATGTGGCAGCGCCTGCGGGGCTCGGCCCGGGCGCAGCTTGAGCGAGGACTACTTGGCTTGGCGGGGACATCACTCCTCGATGGCGCCGCAGTGACTGAGAGAGGCGCCGCATCGCCGGATGGTCGAGAATGAAACGTGGGGACGTTATGCCTGGCCCATCCGCGGCGACCGTCGAGCTCACGACCCTCGGTCGTGACCACGAATGCGGTCGCGCCTGGCGGCACCGGGTACATGCGCTGGAGCGGACGGTGCAGCAGCAAAGGCGCAGCAGTGCGCGGTCGGCGCGCCTCCTTGACATGCCAACCATCAACGAAGAGGAGTTCGGCCGCATCATCCTGGACATCCACGATGGCCTGGCAAAACATGCCTTCCAGCCCTCTCCCAGGTCAACCTGACCTGCAAAGTCCAACTGGCGGCAACATGGCAGCGGCTTGACACTGGAGACCACATGGATCTTGCAGGAAGCGCCTGCCGCGGTGTCAGGGGCTGTTGTAAGCTCATTGACGGAGAGATTGCGAAACTTCATCGCTTCTTCCGTCCGCCTGAGTTTGCCCGCCATCTGCCCGGCTGCCGTCGTAGAAGGGCTGATTATCCAGCACGAGGAGTTGACCGGTAGCACGGTTGACCTGGAGGTTGAGGATTCGCTGCCGATGGTGCCGCTGCCAATCAAGATTGCGGGTCTATCGGATTTTGCAGGAAGCCCTCTGGCACGCACAAACGCGGGCGTCAATGCCGTCATTTTACCGCGTCGCGCCTGAGTACGGGTAACGGCAGCCTGTGCCTGACAGTGGACAGACCTGGGGCCGGCTTCCCCGATGCGGTGGCGCGCTCGCCGCCGAGGCAGGAGGAAGGCCGGCCACCCACATCGGCCTGTGGCAGCTGCCGATCGGGTCAAGATGGCGGGCGGCACATTCACCATCTGGCTGGAAGCCTCAGCTGCGGCACGCAGTATTCAGGTAAGGATTCCGGCTTATGAGCACTAACAGCAACTGACCCTGACGAAAACGCAAAACTGCTGCCGATTCGCGGGTCCTGGCAGACGACCGCGAACCGGAAGCTGAAGGGGTTACGCGGCATCCTCAAACAGGAACCCGATATGGATGTGTGGTCGGCTCTGCCATGAATGGCCGGATCTGCTTCGCAGAGGTGCGTGCGGCGGCCTGATGTGGCAGCGGCATTGACATTCAACTGCCCGACATGACTGGGGCTGAGGCCTGGCCCAGATTCGCCGCAGTAACCCGCCGACGATTGTCCCTGATTTTGACCGCGCCAGCGACGGCGTACCGTTTCAGAGCGTCCTTCCACGGGAGGCCGATGGCATCGCTTGGTTGACTGAACCCCCGCACAAGATTCCAGTTGCGATCCGCCAGGTGTTCCACGGCCAGTTGGTGTCCTCGCGCAGCCTCGCCGCTGGTTATCAGCCACGCTCAGCCCAAGTGGAGCCTAACCCGCAGGTGCCTTCGGAGCGTGAGGAGAGGTGTTGCTTGGGTGTCACAAGGCATGACTAACGCGCAGATTACGATCGCCTGGTGTTGAAGAAAACACGGTCAAGTTCCATCTGCAGAATATTTATCAGAAACTGGCGTCAGCATCGGACCGGAAGCCATGCGATCTACATTTCTTTCAGCGACAGCGTAGTTAAAATCAAGTAGGCGTCACAACCCCGGCGGTAGCTGCATAGGTCCGGTCCGTGACATTCGTGCGGCCAATCTGGCCGATCTTTCCCGCTGTTTCCACATCAGCGGCGTGTTCAAAACCGATCACGTCTGGCAAGTGATCAACGTGCCGAGGAAGATGCGCGTCATCGCTTCGTCACGCTGCGCCTGGTCCGGGCTTGCCGCGTCCGCTCACGCCTTCCTTATCCTCGTGGTGAGGGTTTGCTCGACCAATGGGAACGCGGGATGTGCTGGTGGCCGTGGAAGACGAGCATGAAATCCGGGGCTACACGGTGATGAGCCTGCAGCCTGATCATCGCGAACTGGGCTG
>NZ_JADJAT010000010.1:0-14305 GCF_016704105.1 Candidatus Amarobacter glycogenicus
AGACGATCAGCTACGCGATCCCCACGTTCGACCTGAACGGAAACACCTTTGTACACTTCGTATCACGAGAGGCATGTAGGGTTTTATCCGGCGACGAGCGGGCTCGAGGAACCCAAGAAAGACCTCAAGCCCTTGCAAGAGCGGGAAGGGTTCGGTGCAGTTCCCCTAGTCAGCCATTGCTCACGATCTGATTCACCGGATCGTCGAATTTAGGGTCGAACAGAACACCGGCAATGCCTCGAAAATAGCGACTACGTGCTGGACGGATGCCGGAGGCCTATCGCCATGATCCCCGATTTTCGCTGGTTTGCCCACTATGAACCGGACGTCGCCCACAGCGTCGACGTCCCCGACACCACCGTGCATCAGGTGCTGCTGGACGCGGCCGCGCGCTTTCCTGACCACACGGCGCTGCGCATGGTGCTGCGCTACCTGCCGCTGGGACTTCGGGTGCAGGCAAAGCTGAGCTACGCCGAGCTCAACCGGCTGAGCGATCGCTTCGCCGCGGCCCTGGCGCAACTGGGCGTGGCCAAGGGCGACCGTGTCTCGCTGATGCTGCCCAACATCCCGCAGTTGGTGATCGCCTACTTCGGCGTGCTCAAGGCCGGCGCCATCGTGGTCAACACCAACCCCACCTACCCCGCCCACGAGCTGGCGCCGCTGCTGCGCAGCGCCGGGGCCGAGACCATCGTCACGCTCAGCGGCCTCTACGAGCGCGTGCTGGAGATCCAGCCCAACACCGCGCTCAAGACCGTCATCCTGGCCGACATCCCCGACAGCATCGGCCAGCCCTTCCACAGCAGCGTGGCCAAACAGGTACGCGCGAGCGGCTTGATGAAGGACGTAACGCTGCGCGCCGGCGCCCATTTTATGAGCGATCTGCTGGCCGCGGCCCCGGCCGCAGCCCCCGTCGTGCCCATCGACCCGGCCAACGATACGGCCGTGTTTCAGTTCACCGGCGGCACCTCCGGCCTACCCAAGGCTGCCGAGCTGACCCATCGCAACCTGGTGGCCAACATCGCCCAGATCAATGCCTGGGTGCCCTCGTTCAAGCCAGGCGGTGAAAAATTGCTCTTGGCCCTGCCGGCCTTCCACGTCTACGGCATGACCGTGGGCATGCTGACCTGCCTGAAGCTGGGCGGCGAGCTGCTGCTGGCGCCCGACCCCCGCAACACGCTGCACCTGATGGAGATCATCGCGCACGAGAAGGTCAGCGTCTATCCAGGCGTGCCGACCATGTACATCGCCATCCTCAACCATCCCCGGGTGGCTGAGCACGACCTGCACAGCATCCGGGTCTGCCTGAGCGGCGGCGCTCCGCTGCCGGCCGAAGTGGCGCAGAAGTTCGAGGAAGTGACGGGCGGCAAGCTGGTGGAAGGCTACGGCATGTCCGAATCTTCGCCGCTCACTGCCGGCAATCCTGTGTTTGGCCAGACCAAAATCGGCTCGGTCGGCATGCCGTTTCCCAGCACCGAACTGGCTCTCATCGCCTTGGAGTCGGACGAACAGGGCGAGGCCAAGTTCCTGGATGTCGAGGAGGCCGGCGAGCTGGTGGCGCGCGGGCCCCAGGTCATGAAGGGCTACTACAACAACCCGGAGGAAACTGCGAATGCCATCGACGCGGACGGCTGGCTGCACACCGGCGACATCGCCGTCATGGACACCGACGGCTACTTCTCGATCGTGGACCGGAAAAAGGACCTGATCATCGCCAGCGGCTTCAACATCGTGCCGCGCGAGGTTGAAGAGGTCCTGTTCACGCACCCCAAGGTACTGGAGGCCGCGGTGGTGGGCGTGCCTGACGCCAAACGGGGCGAGACGGTCAAAGCCTTCGTCGTGCTCAAGGAAGGTCAGCGCGCCACGGTCGAGGAGCTGCGCGACTTCTGCAAAGAGCGCCTGGCCCCTTATAAAGTGCCCACCCTGGTCGAGTTTCGCACAGAGTTGCCCAAGAGCCAGGTCGGCAAGACACTGCGCCGCATCCTTGTAGAAGAGGAAAGCGCAAGGCGGCGAGCTATGAGCATTGCCCTGATAGCCTCTTTTTCGGGACTCGCTCCTGTTTCTGCTCAGCCGACCCAGGCTCTGATTGAAGACTGGCGCGCGACGAACTTCAATGACGCTTCAAGCATGATGGACACGGATCAGAGCGATAACGTGTATGTTGTGGGCGACACCGCAACCTCCAGGAACCTGATCATCAAGAAATTCGATGGCGCCGGAACCCTGCTGTGGCAAACCCCGTATGACGCCGTAGACGCACTCAGCGGGGTGTGGATCGCCGTTGATGGCAATGGCAGCGCTGTTGTCCAGGCGAATACTTCGACGGTTATTCCTCCTATTCGAATATCGCCACGATCATCACCTCCGGCGGTATCTGCCCTGACTTCAATCACAACGGCGTGGTGGACGTTGCTGACCTGAGCGCGATCGCGAGCCTCGGGCCAGCCCGCCCCGCGGACTATGATCTCAACGGGGACGGCTTGGTTACGATTGCCGACATCCAAATGGTGGCGGCGCTTGGGGCACGAGCCGTCCATGAATGCTGAATGAGGTAACGCTTGTGTGTAGAAATATCAAGACCTCTTCAACTTCGAACCGCCCGTGACGGACGCAGAGATCGCGGCCGCCGTACAATTTGTGAGAAAAGTGAGCGGCTTCGCCAAGCCATCGAAAACCAACGAAGCTGCATTCCTTGCCGCCGTCGAAGAGATTGCAGCAGTTTCCAGAATCTTCGGCCGCGCCGAGACGAACGCGCCACCGAAGAACCGGGCGGAGGATGCTGCCAGGGCACGCACGCCACGCAGAGGTTTCCCAGGTAAAGGGTACTTGCCATTCGTGAGAGGCCCGAAACCATGAAATGGCTTGCTTGTTCTGATTGGGACAATAGCGGCTGCTGGAATGATTTGCCAGGGAGGAATGATAAGCCATGAAAGCGGCACCTGCAGGTCACGTGGTCTTGGACCGGATGACCCCGCTGAGTTCGAAGCCTTTTACAGCCGGCGATTGCCGAGTATGCCGCGGACAAAATCGCCGCCGGCAATTGGTCGGAGGCGGAGGCTTTGTCACATGCACAGCGCGATTTCGCTGATCTGTTGCCGCAGGGTGTTGTCACGCCCGACCAACACCTGTTCACGATTCGGGATGCGGCCAGCGCGCGGCCGTGGGTGATCTGGCTGGCCGTGATACCGCACTTTGCGCGGCCAAGCGTGCTCATCTATGATCTGCGCACTTCGACGCCTTCCAGCGCCGGGCTATGGCATGCAGGCCATGCTGGCCGTGGAGCACGAGGCGCAGGCGTTGGGCATGGATCGCATTGGACTGTACGTATTTGACATAACCCGCTGCGCAAGCACTCCCCCCTCGCCAGGGATACACCATCACCAACGTCAACATGGTCAAGCACCTGGCGCCTTGAGCAGCACATGCTGAGCCTGTGGAGAACGGTTTCAGGTCGGGCTGGCCGCAACCTTGCACTGATGTCCGGAATTCTGCGCCCAATGTGAAAGGCAGGCACTCCTGACGGCGGGCAATGACGTTGCGTGCTGATCGGCCACCTACGGAAACTGCCGGTGGTGAGGAGCATCCCATGGCGGGATGATATCGGTGGCGCCAAGCCGCAGAGCGATGACGTTATCTTGTCAGACCCCGTGGCATAAGGTATACTGCCTGCGAGTCAAGTAGTGGCTTTGGTTTGGAGAGAAGCATGATGACGATTACGGCGAACGCTACGCAGCAGAATGGGCGCGCTATACGATTATCAGACAGACTTGGGGCCACTCATCAGCGAAAAGTCACGTCAGTGTGTTTGATGTGATGGATGCCTACGATGCCGGTGATTCTGTCTATGAAATTGATCTGACATTCAACCTCTCGCCCTTAGGTTGAAACAGCACTGACTACATTGCGGAGCATCGAGCGCGTTAGAGCCGCAGTTGGCGGAGGTCAAGCGACAGTTGGCCGACCGAGAAGCGTTCTATCGTCGCCAAGCGGCAGAGATCGCACTGCGTATTGCCGCCCCGCCCATGACGCCCTGTTGAGAGGCCCTGCTCGTTGCGAGAACGTACTGAAGACAAGTACCAGGCAGATACCCATGCAGATCGTCCTGAGCGATCATAATTGCGAAGGCCAGGCGCAGCGATCTTCCGAACTCTGGACACTCGTGGCTATCTCAAGCTGATTCCCATGGAATTGCGCTTGTTTGTTGATGCTGGCTTATCCGTCAGCGCTGGAGATGCCACAGTGTGGGCATCGTCAGGACTGCGGCTTTTTTGCTTACCGGAAACCGCAACACCAGCGATGGTGAACAGCCGCTTGAAAGCACGATACGGCGCTTTGACCACGTCGAACAGTCTTCCAGCCGTGACCATCAGCACCTACGTCGTGCTCGCAGATCCGGCATATTGCGAGGATTGTGCTCTCAGACCAGCTGAAGTTGTGCTAGACCTCGAAAAATTATCGAGGGGTGCATCGCTTGTATCTCCCAGGCTGAATCGGCACACACTGACCATCGAGCGACAGGGCTTGTCAGCGCTCCAGACGGTGCAGCCCGCCGATTCCCGCCTCGCGCGCACGCACGCACAATGGCCTGGGCACGGTCGGTCACCTGCAGCTTGCTGAAGATGTTGCTGACGTGGTTGCGTACGGTCTTGGGGCTGAGCACCAGCCGGCGGGCGATCTCTTCATTCAGGCCAACTGGCGACGCAGCCGTCGGTACTCGGCGACCAGCGTGCTGTCGTCGAGTGCTTGCTCGAACAGGTGCAGCCAGTTTTCCACATAACGATCGTCCAGGCGGTTGCCTTGCCGCTTGATGATCCCTCAACATCCACACGATCTTTGGTGCGCAGAGACACCATCTTGTAGACGATCACGTCCTCCGGGCTGCGGCCACGCGCACGACCAGGCCAGGCTTCACCCCATCACGCGGCGCGGCCGATAGCCGTTTCGTCGAACGTCGTCTCAGCGAGCATCACGTCAACGCGTGCCCGGCGGGATCTGGAAGAAAGCGATGCCGTGGCGCCGAAAGGCCCCGTCGGGATCGGCGTGCAACGGTGTGAAGTCTGACACCAACTCCAGAATGCGGGCCCGTTCGTCGCGCCGAGCTAACACCTGAGGTCAGCATCGCGCGTCAAACGCGGTTCACCCCAGGCGCTCGCACAGCCAGCCCACCGATCACGACCGAGGGCACACCTGCCTCTTCCAGACGCTGTTGCAGATCGGCGACTGAGCGAATGAGGTTTTCCATGCTAGCTCCAATATGGTGGTTGCCAGTGAGGGCTGTCAGTCTGGCCTGTAACTGAATCATGGCCTGGATGCGCGGTTGACGGAAGGTCTCCTCGGTCGCTTGCAGTTGCGGCTCAAACTCGCGCTGCAACGCCAGAAACTGTTGAATGCCCTTGTTCGATCGTCAGTTGGCGCAGCAACCGGAGTTTCCAGGACTTCAATCTCCGCCCAGTTTCCTGTTGATGTTGGCTCAACCGCCATAAAGCCTCGAAGTTTCCTGGATAGCACGCCAGTCCTCCTCGGAGACGAGTATGGCATTGGCGCGCTTGCCAGTTATCAGCACCGATTCGTGTGATTCAGCCACTCGATCCAGCAGTCGAAAGAGTTGAGCACGCGCTTCTGTCACGGTGACGGTGGTCATGCAGTGGTCCTCCGATGATGACGATTGCCGCAAGAGTACGTGATTCCGTAGACTTTGTCAATTCGTCGCCGTGAACCCTGTGACCGGCAGCCGTGCGCTCACGCGGGTGCCGCCCTCAGCCCGGCGCTCGATGTAGCACGCGCCGCCAAGTTCATCAGCCGATAGCGCAGCATGGAAAAGTCAATCGTCAGCGGAATCAGCTCTACTCAGGTGGTTGCACCTACCTGCAGAATATCTGCGGGAGTGAAGAAGTAGTAGCCTGGCTCTTGCCCAGCCGTCTGACGCACCTGGCCGAACTCACGTGCAAAGAGCGCATAGTGCACGTCCCAGCCCGTGTCGCCGCCCAACCAGCGGTTGCCCCGGTCAATCAGCGTCTCCAGAACAGCTTCCGTCAGCGGCTCACGCGTCCACTTGGCCTCACCGAAGAGCACCTCCGGCGCTCTGCTCGATTGACGCCTACCACGTCAATCTGCGCATCGCCGCTCCACCAGGAGCCGATTCCTCGAAGTGAAAGGGATCGTGCGCCGGCCGACGCAGTGAGAAGGTTATCGCCGCCGCCTCCCAGACGGGCGCGACGATGCGCGGCAGCGCCTGGCGATCTGATCGGCACACACGTTCTGGCGGCGCCCTGCGCCAGGTAATCCTCGTTGGGCAGCACCCACTGGTGCCAGAAGCGGAAGAAAGGATCGCGCAGATGATAGGCGCCCTGTGCCGATCAGCCTGGCGGATGCGCTCGACGGCCCTGCGGTACCAGGATGCCCACCCGACCAGGGCGGCCAGGCGATGATCGGTTGTTCGTACGGATAGCCCGGCCACACGCGCAACGTCGGCGCGACGATGGGCGCCACCGGCGATGGCGCGCAGGATCGCCAGACTGTCCTCGATGTCGCCGCGTAGTTCCTCGTGCAATTGGAGTCGCACCTCGGCAAACAGGCTGCCTTGGGGCGCGAGGATGTGGCGTTTGATGTTACCAGAGGCCGATCTGCGCATCAACCGAAATGAGGTAATACGGCATACCTCCCAGTACGGCGTACGTCTCGATCGCCTGCTCGGCTGTGTATTGCGGGAAGAAGGCTGGCATGTCAGGCAGCGTGAGCGGCTTTAGCTCGAAGGGCCAGGTGTGCCGCCGATAGAGCGGCGCTGCTGGATCGAGCACCTGCTGCCGGATCACGCTCTGAACGGAGCCGCTGAGTACCAGGAAAAGCTGTGAATGTTGCAGGTGCATGTCCCACTCACGCTGAATGAGCGCGGGAAGTTCCGATCTGCCTCGACCAGGTAGGGGAACTCATCCAGCACCACGATCAATCGGTGCTCCGCGCCAGCCGGCGATCGCACCGCGCGGCGGCGCCCCATGATGGATAGGTGAATCCAGCCGGCGGCGCCGCTTGTGCGGAAGGTGTAGATGACCTCGCGAGAACTCGCCCAAGAGGGTGGTCTGTCTGCGCGACGGGCAAAGAAATAGATACAGGGCTTTCCTTCTGACCATTCGAAGAGGAGGGCGCTCTTGCCTACACGCCGACGCCCATACAAAACAACGATCTCGGAGCGGCCAGCGCCATAGCGGTCATTCAGGTAGCCCAACTCACGTGTGCGATTGAGGAACATCGTGTCGCCTCCTGAACCCATTATACGCCCGATGACGACCCTGAGCAAACAAAGATTACCATTCTGAATGGTAATCTTCCAAATTACCTTTGAAAAGGGTAATCTTTCAACAATCGTTTCGTCTCTGCCAGTTGGTCATTCTTCTCACCCATGCGCGATCTTGTGGACGATGGTCGAGAAATCGCCGGCCGTGGGCATGACGAACAGGCAGCGACCGTTACTGCGTGACTCCCACACCGCGCCGATGGCTCGCTTTTCCTCGGCGTCGGTTGTCGTATAGCGGTCTTTGCCCTTGTACTCCACCACGAGCAAGCGTCCGTCTCGGAGTTGGCAGACGAAATCGGGGTAAAACCAGTCGGTCGCGGTTTGCAGCCGGAAGGATGTCGCCTTGAGCGCGAGGTTGCGCACCCAAAACGTCACTTCTGGTAAATCCTCGATGAATTGTGCGCAGCGGAACTCCTCGGTGAGCTTGCCGTCAGGTTAGCTGCGCAATTCGCCCGGCTTGGGGCCGAAGTAGTGCTTTGGGAAACCGAAAGGCGCCCTCGTAGAGCCAGCTTGGTTCATAACCCATATCCTGAAGTTGATCGCGACCATCGCTGACCGCCAGCACCGACTGCGGCAGGAGAAAGGCCTGGAAACGCGGCCCGGCGCTCGGCCCGGCGATGCTCGTCAATCCGCTTCTCCACTTCCTCACGCAGCCGGAAGCGGTCCAGGGCGAGGGTGCTGACATCGGTGATTTCGCAAGCGGGCCATAAGGCCGCGCACCACCTTGCGCAGGTACGCGGCCGATTCGCCCAGGGAATATCGTAGCGCTCAAGATGGCGGTCGAGCCAGGCCACCAGGCCTCCAACGACCAATCGCCGGCGCTGCCGAGGTCGAGCACCTGTTGGGGCAGCGTGGCGATGAAATCGGCGCGCATTTCTTTTGCAGCGGTGAGGCAAACTACTTCACCCTGGCGCCGATGTCGAGCACGCCCGCCTTGCCTATTGGCCGGTGCCGCGGATGGTAGTCGTCGGCCAGCGTGGCATCCTTGGGTGCTCAGCTTCCACGGATGTTCGAGCAGGAAGGTGCTCTCGAACTCGAACATCTCGCCGTTCTCCTGCACGCACAGCCGCGGCACGCGGAAATCAAGCCCGCGCGCGTAAGGCGAAAAGGCGCGGGGCTTTCCGCTGCCGCCAAACGCCATCTCGGTTGCGCGCACCAGGTTGACGATCGCGACCACGCGCGCCTTCGCCGCGGGGGTCTTGACGCAACTGGTGAGCAGCTCGGTTTCGTCGCTGTCGAGCGGCGCCAGGACGGTGATCTCGCCCTGCGCAACGTCAATCTGAACCTTACGGCCCAGCGCGATGACCTGCACCTGGGCCACTGCGGCGTCAATCTCCCGGACGGGATCGAAGTGCGTTCGCGGTTGCAGGCCGAAGGGCAGGATGCCCTGGGCCGGATGACGATACGGTCTGCTTCGGCGCCGGTGAAGCCGTGGCTTTCAACGCCTCGCGTGCCTTCATTCAACACTTCAGGCAGCGACTCGGACACGGAGAACGCGCACGCGCAGTTGAGATCGGGGTGCCGCTTCGCCTGGGCGTTCGGGAGGCGCAGGATGCGGCCGACGATCTGCTCGATGGCCGTGGCGGAGCGCGCCGCCCTGAGGCTGCACAACACGTAGGCAAACGGGCAGTCCCATCCTCGCGCAGTTTTTCGACGGTGATGATAAAGCGCACCGGGCAGGACGGCGACGCGATGTCCTTCACGTCCTTCAGCTCGTCGAGACGGCCCACGGAAATCTTCACCTGGTCCGCGCTGATGCTGGGGTGCTGGCGCACCAGCCGGTCGCGCAGCGGCGCGCACGCGTCGACGCGCTCGGCTTGCAGCAGCAGGATGGGGCGCAGGTATTCGCCGGTCTGCTGTGCTTCGGCCCGGGCCAGCTTTTCGAGATCGGCGCGCAGGGTGATCGCTTCGCCCGAGCAGTTGGTCAGCCTGGCCGGGGATGCCGGGTGATGACGCGCAGTGGCAGCTTGATCATGTCCGCGGCCTTGAGCTCGGCCGCGGAGACGTGGTGGAGCACGTTGGAGGGATGCCTGGCCCGCGCGGGGGTGGCGGTGAACTCGACGATGCAGGAAGGCTTCACCGCGCCCAGGGTGGCGAAGGAGAGGTCCGTGCGCGCGTTGTGCGCTTCGTCCACGATGACGATGGGCCGGCGCAGGCGCAGCATGTTGACCAGCGATGGTTTGGGCTTGCCGTCCGCACCGGGCAGCAGGTCGGCCAGGCGGTCGGCGGGCAGGTTCAGCAGGTGTTCGGCGAATGTGCCGTTCTGGTCGTAGACCTTGCGGCCGGTGGTGTCCTCCACGCGGAAGGACTGGATGGTGGCGACGATGACGACGGTCTGGCCGTCCACGGTCGCGCGCGAGAGGCGCAGCGCCTCCTCGATGGCCATCACCTCCACCGCGCCGCACGCGAGCTCCAGGGCGCGGCGGTACGGGTGCCGCGGGTCGCGCAGCGCGTCCACGGTCTGGTCGAGGATGGTGTTGCTGGGCACCAGCCAGAGCACCACCGCCCGCTCGGCGCGCAGCAGGTCGGTCATGGCCAGGCCTGCGGCATGGCAGGCCAGCAGCGTCTTGCCGCCGCCCGTGGGCACGCGCAGGCAGACGTAGGGCATGCCGGCCGCCAAGCCCGCGGCCGAAACCGGGAGATAGGGTACGGGCACCTGTCCGTTGCGCAGTTGGATGGCGGCGAACGCGGCCTCGGGCCGGCCCTCCCGCGCACATTGGCGGAAGAACGCACGCAGCGAGTCGAGCACGCGCGCCTGGTAGTCTTTGAGTGTGATCATGCGACTTTGATCTCGTAGGGGGTCTGGCGGATGACGATGCGCTCGGCCTGCAGCCGGTCGCGGCCCAGCCGGTGGCCTGCGCAGTAGATCACCTTTTGCCCATCGAAGGCCGGCAGCCCGGCCAGCACCGCGCGCGTGAGGACGTTGCCGCCATCTTCGCGGCGGTCGCCGAGGATGCCGTTGTAGAGCAGATAGACGCCGACCCCGCGGCAGGCGCCCACGAACGGCGTGTCGAGCGCGGCGTCGCTGGGGAGCGGCTCGCCGGTCTCGGTGAAATAGACGTGCCTGGCCAGCTCCTCGAAGGTTACGGTCTCGCGTATCTTACCGTCCGCGTCGAACAGCGGCTCGCCGAGCGTGCAGTAGCGGAAGCCGCCGCCGAGGCTGGCAATGAGCTCACCTTTGGCGTTTGTGTAGCCCTCGACCACACGGCGGACACGTTTCGCCGTAACATCCCGGGAGATCGTAGCCTCGATCTCCACGAGGATAAATCGGCGGGGGTCCTGCTCGGGAGCGGCATGATTGAGCTTCAAGGCTGCGTGGCCAGTGGTACCTGAGCCGGCGAACGAGTCGAGCACGAGATCACCAGGATTACTGGCAATCTGCAGGATACGTTCGATTAATCGGGTGGGCTTGGGGGTGATGAACACCGATTCCGAGTCGGCGAAATCCATGATCTGGACCAGTTCCTTCTTGGCTTCCTGACGTATGCCCGACCTGGTTTAGAACCACATGGTCTGTGGTGACGCCTTTTTGGACACTCAGATAGAAACCGCTTGAACGGGGATCGATTGCCCCCTTTTCCCCCACCAGATTCGATTGCTGCCGCTTCGAACCCTCGAGAATTTCTCCATTGAGATTGTCCAGTATCGACCGGCCGGAGGTCCGTAATCACTCTGCCCGATGGGCATGTGACGGAATAGGTTCCGGCCTGTAGATTACGTGCAGACAGATCGCTGGATTTCCAGGCCCCGCGGGTCGCCGTCGGGGTTCTTGTAAGGGGAATCTTGCACTGTCGTTGCGAGGTACCAGTTGGGACGCCACACCACCCATTCCTGGCATAGACGACGAAGTAATCATGACCCTCGGAGAAGTGTCGTGCGGAGTTTTTTGGTCGAATAGACTTTCTGCCAGAGTAACGGTGATGAAATTGTGCTGGCCGAAAATCTCATCCATCACGTAGCGGAGCGCCTGGACTTCGTTGTCGTCAATGCTGATGAAGATCGCCCCATCTTCGCGCAGAAACTGGCGCAGCAGCGCGAGCCGCGGGTACATCAGGCACAGCCAGCGGTCGTGCCGGTCGAGGGTCTCGCCCTCCTTGCCCACCACCTTGCCCAGCCACGCGCGGATCAGCGGGCTGTTGACGTTGTCGTTGTAGACCCAACCCTCGTTGCCGGTGTTGTACGGCGGGTCAATGTAGATGCACTTCACCTGGCCCGCGTAGGTGGGGAGCAGCGCCTTGAGCGCGACCAGGTTGTCGCCCTCCACGATGAGGTTGCCGCTGCCCGGGGCGCCGCAGGCTAGCTCAGGCACGTCAGCCAGCAGGTGGAAGGGGACTTGCAGGTGGTGGTTGACCACCGCGTCTTTGCCGATCCAGTTGAGGGTGGGCATGGGTTTTTAGTTCCGTTTTGGGGTGGTGGGAAGCCGGCAGGCTCCTGGTCTTTGCGTTACCAAACCAACTGTTGCGCGAAAAGTTTAGCACACGGCACAGGCAGAGGCAAACTGTGCGCCCGCGCGCCTCCTTCACCGCACACTGCGCTCCATGGCTTGAACTGCGGTGGTCAGCTCGGTCAGGAACGCGCGGTGCCGGGGGAAGCGGGTGCGGGTTTCGTTCACCAGTCCGCTGGCGGCCGCCCTGTCTCCGCGCAGCTGCAGCACTTCCGCACACGCGACCGTCAGGATGGCCGCTTTGTCGTAGCTTTTGCGATGCTGGCCGCCGACGATCGCTTGCGTCCGCTTCTGCGCCACTTCCAGGCACCAGGCCAGCAGCGTTGCTTGTTGGTGATACGCCAAGGAAACACGGGCAAACGATTGCGTGTAGGCACGCTCAAGGCGTTTGGGCAGCGGGTCTCCCTGCGTTCCCAAGACCGTCAGTGTGGCGAGGTAGGACTGTTGCAGCCCTTCCTGCCAGAGTTTCGCCAGGTTCGGGGGCAGCGCGTCGGGCAGCTTGCCTGTGAGCAGCGCCAGGAGGCACGGCACGACCGCCCCCTGCGGATTACTGCTGCTCCACCCCAGCACCTGTAGACTATCCGCCAGCCGTTGCGCGGCGCCGAAATCCTCGGCCAACAGCGCGGCGTGCGCGAGGGTGATCGGGTTCACCCAAACCGGCCGCTCCAAATCGTCACCGCCAGCAAAGGCAACATCCTGGTTGGCGGGCGGATGCGCCAGGCGATCTTGCGCGTGGGGCAAGGCCCGACGCATCTCGGCGCTTTGTTCCGGGCCGGCCGGCGCAGCCTCCCACAGATCGAGCAGGCGCGGGAGGGTCGGCTTGACGAGAAACGCTGCCCAGCGTCCGTCGCGGACGATCTGAGTCTCGCCCAAGCGGGCCGCGGCCGCGCACAGGTGATCGGCCACGGCCGCGCGGATGGGGAGGCCATCCGGCAGCAGGGTCAGGGCCTCCTGGGCGGCGACGAGAAGCTCGCGATCCTTTCCTTCGCCCGCCAGCGCGGCAAACCAGTCCAGGCCGCAGGGCGGCCGTCCCCCTCAGCGTGCCAATGCCTCAAGTCCCGGCGTGCCATGCGCCAGGCGCACCGCCTCCCGCAACCAGGCATCCGCGTCGCCGTCGCTCTGCGTGCGCAGGAATGTGATCCAGTCGGCCAGGAACTGCTCCTGGTCGGGCAGCGGACGCGGTGAGATCTGGAGCAGGCTTGCCAGCGTGGGGCGCGGCAGATACAGCGAGGAATTCGCGCGCCGCATCAGCGAGCTGAGGGCCTGCGGCCGGTTCGCAAGCGGTTCAGTCTCGTAGATCGCGCGCAGATGCCGGGCGCTGGCCTCGCGCATATCCACACCGATCAAGTCGGGTGCACTGATGCCGCGGCCATAATCGTCTTCGGAGTTGAACGCCTCGGAAAGCGCCTCATACGCGTCGCGCGCCAGCGGCAGATTGCCGGTGTCGAACGCGGCCGCGGCCCGATCGAACAAAGTGACCAGCGGCGCCACGAATTCCGCGTAAGGCCCCAAGCTGTCCTCGTCATCGGTCTCGTTCCAGTCGTCTCGCTCGTTCCAGGCGCCTCCCCCTTTTTCGATGGTAGCCTGGAGATCGCTGAGGAAATCATCAATATCGGAGAGCAACGCATCTTGCTCGATTTCCTGCTGGAGGGCGATCACCTCCCCGACCGGTTCGAGCTGCGCCAGAAAGGCATGTCGTCCGGCCGGCGGCGTCCCCTGGGCCATGGCTCGGAGGATGGCGCGCAGCTCGTCGGCCGCGCAGGCCGTCAGACGTTGTTCTACGATGTCCCAGAACGCTTTCAGTGAGATATTTTCTGCAAGTGACATGAGAGAAACCTCCACAATGTATTATCCAAGGTGTTTGGATCACGAAGGCGTTTGGATCACGAAGCCACGAAGGTTCGCGAAGGACACGAAGCGCGAGGCGTTTGGATCACGAAGTCACGAAGGTTCGCGAAGGGCACGAAGCGCGAAGGCGTTTGGAGCACGAAGCCACGAAGGTTCGCGAAGGACACGAAGCGCGAAGGCATTCGCCGCGGCGCGTCCCTTCGCGTCCTTCGTGCCACTTCGCGCCTTCGTGATCCAAACGTTCGCGCCTTCGCGATCCAAACGCCACCCCCCTACGGATGCGGCCCATACAACGCGGGGCCGGTCGGCGTCCACACAAAGCGATCCTTGCCCAACGGCACCTGGCCGAAGTTCGCCAACAGGCACACGCGGAAGTTGCCCTTGCGCAAATAAAGCTGGCACTGCTCGACATCTTCAGGACGCATCGCCTTCGCCGCCTTGGTCTCCAAGATCACGGTATGGGTGTCGTCCCAGATCACAAAATCCACGCGCCGCCGCGTCACTTCGATGCCGTCATAGGAGATCGGGATTTCGGCCTCGCGCATGTATTCCAGCCCCAGTTTGCGCAATTCGATCTCCAGGGCACGCTGGTAGTCCACTTCCATGCAGTGGGGACCGAGCTGTCGCTGGACAGCGATGCACGCGCCGAAAACTTTGTAGGACAAAGGTTCGAATTGGTAGCCCATAGATCACCTCCGAAAGATTGGATTGCGAAGTCACGATAG
>NZ_JADJAT010000011.1:0-5053 GCF_016704105.1 Candidatus Amarobacter glycogenicus
GAACGTCTGAAAAACCTGCCACTTTCGGCATGATCTGGTAGACTTGGGCAACCTTGCAAGGAGCCCCGCCGATGCCGAAGCAGCCCGCCTTTCCCGGTCTTCGCGATGCGATGAAGAAGAAGCAGACGCGGCGGGAACTGTTCCTGGCGGAGATGGATGCGGTGGTGCCGTGGGGGCGTCTGCTGGCGCTGATCGCGCCGCACTATCCAAAGGCTGGGGCGAAGGGCGGGCGGCCACCGATGCCGCTGGAAACGATGCTTCGGGTATACTTCCTGCAGAACTGGTATGCGCTGAGCGATCCGATGGCCGAAGAGACGCTGTATGACAGCGAGGCGATGCGGCGGTTCGCCGGGATCGAACTGGGCGATGACCGCATACCCGACGAGACCACCATCCTGAACTTCCGCCATCTGCTGGAGTGGCACGGGCTGACCGAGGCGATCTTCGCCGATGTGAACGCACACCTGTCTGACAAGGGTATCACCCTGCGCTCGGGCACGCTGGTCGATGCGACAATCATTGATGCGCCGTCCTCGACGAAGAACAAGGCGGGCGCGCGCGACCCCGAGATGTCGTCGACGAAGAAGGGCAACGACTGGTATTTCGGCATGAAGGCGCACATCGGCGTGGATGCCGACAGCGGCGTGACCCACAGCCTGGAGACCTCGACGGCCAAGTTGCACGACAGCCAGGTCTGGGACGCCTTGCTGCACGGCGAGGAAACCTCGGTCTGGGCCGACAAGGGCTATGTCAGCGCCGAGCGCGAGGAAGCGTTCAAGGGGTCGGGCAAGGCTTGGGGCGTCATGCGCAAGGCCCCCAAGGGTGGCATGCTGCATCCCCTCGACGAACAGGCCAACCGCATCATCGCGATGGTGCGGGCCAAGGTCGAGCACCCGTTCCGCGTCATCAAGCGCCAGTTCGGCCATGTGAAGACCCGCTACCGCGGCCTCGCCAAGAACCGCGCCCAGCTCTTCACGCTGTTCGCTCTCGGCAACCTGTTCCTGATGCGACGGCGGTTGATGGCATGAGGACGAGCCTGCCCGAAATCCGCCAGACCGCCCCAGCGGCGGGCCTGAAGCCATGAAGAAAAACGCCAGATACCCGTCTCGCGCCCGCCAAGCCAATCAAGCGGCCATCACGGCGCAGCCGAACGCGTTGATCAGACGTTCCTTAAGATTGCGCGGCGTGGTCTGCGGATGATGGAACAGGTCAAGGTGCCGATCATTGGCGTGATCGAAAACATGAGCGGCTTTACCTGTCCGTCCTGTGGCGATGTCACCCATATTTTCATCAGGCGGCGAAGGGCTATTGCGGGGGGTTGGGCGTACCTGTTGTGACCGTGACTGATGCCGACGGTAAGAACCCCGTTCATAACGGTGGTCCGCCGCAACGGCTCTGTATTGCGCCACGCGGTAGCAGGCCTGATCACGGCAATGCCCGATTGCACTGCCATCTTCGCGCCACACGCCAATTCCTATCGCCGACTCTGCCCGGACAGCCTCGCGCCGACGACAGCTACATGGGGTTACGAAACAGAACCGCCGCGCTGCGAGTCCAGGTGGTCCCAATACCGCCCGCCGAATCGAACATCGCGTTTCGGGAGCGGATGCAAATCCTTATCTGGTTATCGCCGCAGTTCTCGCTTCCGCGCTGGACGGGATCGGTGCGGCCGTGGAACTCCGCCCGCGCACGTGACCGGCAGAGCTATGCTTGAATTTGGGTGACGCGGCCTGATCAAGCGGCGCTGATTTTGGCGGGATCGGTTTTGGCGACCCCGTCGGTGAATTTGACGCCTTCGATGACGCGTGGCAACTGATTTGCGCCGTTGAGGCGTCGCCATGTCCTTGATGCTGCTTGCACTAGGGTGAAGACCATCAGCTTTACGGTCTTTTGTGACAGAGCGCCCTTGGTGCGCACGGTTCGGTGGCGGACGGTGGCAAACACGCTTTCGACGGGGTTGGAGGTGCGCAGGTGATCCCAGTGTTCGGCCGGGCAGTGGAAGAAGGTCAGCATGGTCTCGGCGTCCTTGGCCAGGCAGGCGACGGCGGGGGCGTATTTGACCCCGTATTTTTCCGTGAATACCTTGATGGCGGCCAGAGCCGCTGCCTTCGTTTCAGCATGATGGATATCTTGCAGGTCGGAGGTGACGGCCGGGGCCATGGACTTCGGGAACTTGTTGAGAACATTGGATATCTTGTGGAACCAGCAGCGCTGGTGACGGGTGCCGGGAAATACTTCGTCGATCGCCTTCCAGAACCCCAGTGCCCCGTCGCCGACAGCCACCTCGGGGGCGATGGCCAGCCCGCGGGCCTTGATATCGATCAGCAACTCCCGCCAGCTCTGCGCGCTTTCGCGGATCCCGACATGGAAGCCGAGCAGTTCCTTCCTGCCCTCCGGCGTTGCCCCGATGATCACCAGGATACATTCAGCCTCAGGTTCCATCCGCGCCTGCAGGTAAACCCCATCCGCCCAAATGTAGACGTAGCGCCGCGCCGAGAGATCACGGCCCTGCCATCGGTCGTATTCCTCCTGCCAACCGGCGGTGAGGCGCGCGATCACGCCGGGCGACAGGTTCGGCGCGTCCGCACCAAGGATGGCAGACAGCGCTTCCTGGAAATCGCCGGTGGAGACGCCGCGCAGGTAAAGCGCCGGCAATAGGGCATCGAGGCTTTTCGAGCGACGCGCCCATTTCGGCAGGATATTGGAGGCGAAGCGGATCTTCGCTTCGACCGGCAGGTCCGTCGCCCGGTCGCGCACTTTCTGACGCCTGACCTCGATCGGGCCAATCCCGGTCTGGATCACCCGTTCAGGCCCGGCACCATGCCGAACAACGCGTTGGCGGCCATCGGCAAGCAGGTCTTCGGAAAACCTGGCGACAAAGCCGTCGGCCTCCGCTTTCAACGCCGCCATCAACATGCGCCGCGCGCCATCACGAGCGATCTCGGTCAGCGGGTCAATGACCGAACCAGGCTGGCGGAAGGGGATGATCGTGGTATCGTCTGTCATAGGCGTATCGCTCCTCTGGAGGTTCTGGCAGGCTTCGACACCCGCCACGATACGCCTTCCCTCAAACTCAAACCGATTTCACCCAGAAGTGAGCCAGTTTCCACCCGAAGTGGGCCACCTCTGATTATGGATTTCGGTTCATGCTGGGGGTCAAGGTCTGTGTAGGCCGTGTTGACAAAAGGGATTCACGCGGGCCGTTGAACGTGATTCAAGCTGGTGTCTGCGATGGAGATCAGCTTGGCACGAGACTTGATGTCCGATGATGAGTGGGCGTTTCATGAGCGCTTCATCCTGGCGATCCGCGCTCTGAACGGGCGCAAACCTTCGAACCATAGACTTGTTCTGGATGGGATTTTCTGGATTGCCCGGACGGGCTCGCCCTGGCGCGACCTGCCCGAGGAGTTCGGCAAGTGGTCCTCCGTCTACCGTCAGTTCCGGCGCTGGACCCTAGCGGGGCTATGGGAGCAGATCATGGACGCATTGAACGAGAGCAGACTGGTCCCCGACGCCCTGCAGATGATCGACAGCACTGTAATCCGCGCCCATCATCAGGCAGCGGGCGCAAAAGGGGGGCTCCGCGACAGGGTTTCGGCCGCTCAAGGGGTGGCTTCACGACCAAGATCCACCTCCGCGTCAACGGTGCGGGCCTGCCCATGAGGTCGGAGATCACGCCGGGTCAGACGTCAGACTATCTTGGCTTCGATCTGGTCATGGACGACAACCTGCCGGAGCCCTGTGTCCTGCTGGCGGATCGCGGCTATGACTCTGACAATGTTCGCAAAACCATGGAGGCGCGCAACGTCGTGCCGGTGATCCCGATGCGAAAGTCCCGAAAGCTGCGTATCGCCGTAGACCGCACACTCTACCGGCTGCGCAACCTCGTAGAGCGGTGCTTCAACAAGCTGAAAAACGCTCGGCGCGTCGCCACCCGCTACGACAAAACCGCCGAAAGCTTCCTCGGTTTCATCGACATAACGTCCATCCGCCTCTGGCTTCGCCATTTGTCAACATGACCTAGACAAAAGCGCTTGTGAAAAGAGCACTGTCTAATTGCAGAATTAGTGGGAGAAGCTATGCCTTTCGATTTTTTGCGCGCCGAAGGCGGGAGGTTAAACCTCAACTATTTTTACGTTAAGCAGTTTCCGGCATTCTCCCCGACTTCTACACCGAACCCCGCCTCGCCTTCATCACCCCCAAGGTGCTGGAACTCACCTACACCTCGCACAGGCCTTGCCCCTTCGCCCGCGATCTCGGCCATGACGGCCCGCCCTTTGCCTGGGACGAGGAGACGCGATAGGTCGAGAGCAAGTCAGTTGATCAGTAGTCCGTCTCGACATACAGCTGCGGCAGGTCAGGGAGGGACCGACCCCAAATCCGCGAAGACGACCGCCTGCGGCAGCGCCGAGGCCTCGCGGCGCGCCGGGCGGCAGGTCGTAGGCCTCCGGTCTTGACGAGACGGCCTCAATGCCGCGCGTCATTATCCGGTAATCGAGATGAGCCGCAGCCGGGATGGACCACAAAGCCGTCATGGGCGAGCGTGATGACATCGGCCGGGTCGAGCGCCAGCCGCGATGGCGGCAGCCGGAAGGCCGCGCTTTCCCGACCCGTCCAAGCTTCCATCAGCGCGCGGCGGCAGCGACGCTCGGCTTCCTCGGGCGGCACTGCCAGCCCCGGCTTGCCTGAAGACCAGCGGCGGCTGGTCAGGCTCGACGATGCCATCGCGCCAAGAAATCCCCGCACGCAGATCGCGACGGCCGAGCTGCTTGCCCGCCAGCGCGGCCCAGAAGCCGATCGATCCCGGACTGGGTTCCACCAGGCCCGCACGGCCCTGCGCCACCTGTGCCGCAGGCAGAGCGGAGACGCTTCTCGCCCCAAGGCACCGGCCGCTGTCGCCGCCGAAAGCTCAAGGACGCGCTTCCGATCAGCATCACGCAGGCTCGCCATGATCTCGAGACACAGGGATGACGCGTCTGGCCGGGAGCTGAAGCCCACCAGCGAACCTTGGGAGGGAGTCTGTGATGGCAGAAAGCTTCCCGAAGCCCCACTA
>NZ_JADJAT010000012.1:0-10125 GCF_016704105.1 Candidatus Amarobacter glycogenicus
CCGCCGCTCGTCGTGAGCGTGGTATCCACGCCCTGCGTGCCAACGCCGATACCGATGGCATCGGCGCTTTCGTTGGTGTCCAGCCCGCCAACGCTATTCTCGCTGATTTGGACGCCGTCCTCATTGAAAACAACGATGCCCACCCGGCGAATGCGGTCGGTCGTCGTCGCCGACAGGTCATTTTGGGTAATCACCGTGCCGAGGTTGGGATTGGCTGCGCTGGCGCCCGCCGAGTAGATGCCGTAGATCGCGCGCTTGACCGAGCAGTTCTCGACGCGGTTGCCGTCGTTGTCGGTTCCAACGGATCCCGGTGTGTTGCCGCCCAGCGCGATACCTATTAGCGTCGTCGTCGGGTCCTGCCCCAGCACGTTGACGTTCTTGATGGTATTGTTCTGGGCGCCGTTGGTCCCGGATTGGACCGAGATCACGGCTGCCGACGTGCCAACATTGGTGTTCTGAATGGTCAACTCTCGCAAGGCGGGATTGCCGCCAGCGTCTCCGGCGACCGTGGCCCCCGTCCAGCCGTCGATCCTCACACCGTCCGCACCGTTGAGCTTGATCAACGCGCCGGTGTTGCTGCCTGTGATAGTGCGCGATGCGCCGCTGGGTTTGATTAGGACCGTGTACCCGCCGGCGATTTCATTCAAGGCGTGGGTTCCAAGCTCTCCGGTCAGGTCCGAGATGATATTGATCGTGATATTGCCAGTCGCACCTGCCAGGTTGATTGCCTCGAAGATACCACCGGTATTGGTCAGCGACGGATACGTTCCGCCCGAGCCCACCGTGTAGGCGCCACTGAACGGCGGTGGGACGTCGCCGATTGTCAATATGGCGGTGCTGGGTGCTGTCAACGTCGCGCCACCTGTTGGATTTAACAGAGCAAGGTTGACTGTTTCGAGTGGATCAACGACTGCATCTGAGCAGAGGGTTACGTTGAAGGTCTGACTAGTGACGGTATCGCCGAAACTTAGAGTGCCGGATGCGGGAACGTAGTCATCTGTGCCGCACGTTCCGCCCGTGGCCGTTCCATTGCTTGAGGCATAGTCAACCGTGACCGTTCCGGACGAACCACTGACTCTCTGCACTGTGATCGTCGCCGTTGTACCTTCATTTCCACTGTAGGTTGCGGAACTGAATCTCAGTTGACCGGGCAGAGCATAAAACTCATCCGCGCCGATGTCTGGAGACGCACCATTCGGACGGGCTTCGTTGTCAATATCGTCCGCAATGCCCGCGATGGTTACGGCGACATCGATGTTCGGCGATGCACCGTTGATGTGCAGATCCGACGTGACAGAGTTATAGTTGGGATTGGCTTGAATCGACGCGGCATCTTGCGGAACCGTATACGCTGTCTGCCAGTTGGCGAGCGTGGCGAACTGCGTCGTCAGGGTGTTGCCGGAGGTGCTGCCCAAACCGCCCGTCTGAAGCTGCGTATTCAAGGGGTTGATGTAGTAATTGTTGTTGTTCTCAGCGCCTGTGCCGAAGCTGTAGGCCGCCGAATTTCCGCTGATGGCGTAGTAACGCACGGCTACCGTGCTTGACGAGCTCAAGTCCATGTAGACGCTGTTGTTCTCAAGCGTCAAATTCGCATGCGTTGCGCCGCTTGCGTTAGCGATACGAATTCCGCTGCCGAAGTTCGTCGTGGCAGACGCGCTCGGGTTGGGATCGACGTCCCCAGTCATGGAGATGGAATTGAAAACGACCGTGTCGGTATGTCCGCCCGCAATCCCCAATCCAACGGCGTTGTCGCCACCAGTCCCGTTGGCCTTGACATTGTAGATGAAGTTGTTGGCGACCAGATTGTTGGTGGCCGAGCCGCCGCCGGTGGTGCCCAGCAGCAGGCCAACAGCAGAGAAAGTTCTTTCCTCTACGACATCGTGAATGATGTTCTTTGTCACCACGTATGTGTTTGAGGTTAGAGTCGAGGGACTCGATGCTCCATGACTCTTGTCCGATGCCGATTCCCACGCGGTCGGCGCCGCCGGTCGTGTTGGCATAATCGCCGCCGACGAACTGAACGGTGTTGCCCGAGACGGCGGCGCCCTGGTCGGCCTGCATGAAGATGCCGACCTTGCCAATCTGGTCCGCTCCGAAGGAGGTCGGGCCGATGATGTTGTCGGTTACGATCGTGTTGAGCGTCAGGTTGGTTGTCGTTCCTCGCGTGACAATGCCATATCGCGCTCGGATAATGCGATTGGCAATGAAACTGTTGTTGTCATTGTCGTCGCTATTGCTGGTAGTGCTGATCGAAGTGTTGTTGCTGGCCAGGATGATCCCGAAAGTCGAGCTGGTGCTGGTGTTCTGCGTCGCGCCGCCAGCGATTTCGAGGTTGCGAATGACGTTGTTGGTCGCACCAGCGCCAACGCCGGTGCTGGTCAGCCAGATAGCCGCGGTCGAAGCGGACGTATTGGAATTGGAGACCGTGAGATTTCGGCCTGCGCCTGCAATGCGCCCGTCGATGGTGACGTTATCCGCGCCGGTTAGCTTGATGATCGCGCCGACGATGCTGCCCGTGATCACCCTGGGACCGCCGCTTGGCGCAATCGTTACCGAGGTATACGATGCGGCGCCAACACCGCTGGCATTCAACGACGCAGTCGCCGTTTCGGTGGTGTCGCCAATGACGTCCAGTTGAATGGCGCCAGTCAGCGTGCCGGCGTTGATGTCATCGAACGCCGCCTTGAGGGTGGCATAGTCGCCGCCGCCGCCGATCGTCTTGGGGACGGGGGCGCGGCTGCCGGCGCGGCAACGCCGGCTTGAGAGGGGTTGAGGCTGTTGTGCGCCAGCGCCGGCGTGACCAGCACAGCCAGCAGGCTAAGCAGGAGAAGAATGGACAGGGCGTGCCCCAAAGGGCGAGATGGACGACGGGTTGACATGGAACAATCCTCCGATGCAGGGGATACGATTTTTCTGACGAACAATGACGGCTTGGGTCTGTGGAGGACCCTGGGCGCCGGCCGGAATCGGCGCCGGACACAAATCAACAAAGCAGGGCAACGGTCAACTGACGATCAGCCGGGTCGGACAGGCGTGAAACGTAGCCGCCAACGCGGAAGATGGCGTATCCGAAAAACGACGGCGTAAAGGGAGTCATGCGGTCTGCCTGAAGATGCTGTCATTTTAGCAGAAGTTGACCCAATCGGCAAACGCGCTGATCTGCGGGGGCGGGCGGGCGTCGCTTTTTTTCAACTTGCAAAAAGCAAGAAACCGCCAAGACGTGAAGATCGCCAAGTCCTATCCAGGTTTCTTTGCGGTCTTTGCGCCGTGGCGGTTCCGTTTTTCTGTTCGGTTCCAGCCTGGTCGGATCAGGGAATGCGCAGCTTCTGGCCGGGGCGAATGATGCGCGGGTTCTTGATGATATCCTTGTTGGCCTCGAAAATCTCAGGCCAGCGGTTGCCGTTGCCATAGAAGTGCGCGGCGATCTTGTACAGGCTGTCGCCGGCCACCACGACGTGCGTCCGCTCGCTGCCGCCGAGGACGCCGCGTGTGCCCACCACCGGTTGAGGTTCAGCGCCGAGCGCCTCACGAGCTTGCGCGGCGGCTTCAGCCTTCGCTTTGGTCTCTGCTTCGGCTTTTGCTGCTGCCTCTGCCGCAGCCTGCACACGGGCGGTGATTTCGGCCTCCATACGCGCCTTGGCCGCGGCCGCAGCCTGTGCGCGGGTGACGGCCTCGGCTTCCTGTTGGACGCGGGCCGCGATCTCGGCCTCCATGCGGGCCTTCGCTGCCTTGGCCGCGGCCGCCGCCTGAGCCTTGGCCTCCCCTTCCGTAGCCGCCTCTTCTTCGTGCCGGCGTGCTTCCATCTCAGCTTGCATCTCAGCCGCCGCGCGTGCGGCCGTTGCGCGATCCGCGGCTGCCTTTTCCGATGTGGCCCCCGCGGACTTGGCATCCTGCAGCGCCTTTTCCGCCACGGCCAGCGCCTCGTCGTCCAACTTGGACTGCTGCACCATGCCCCACAGTTGGGTAATCATCAGTGGCCCCGCCATGATCGAACCGAGTCCGCCGCTCTGCTGGCCGAAGACGCCAATCCCCGCGCTGATCTCGGTGCCATCGCCCTTTGGCTCCAGCTCCACGTTCAGGGCTGTCTTGGTGCCCATGACCACCTTGAAGGTGTCGGCCTTGCTGACGCTGACATGCCAACCCTTGTCCGTGCGCTGGCTCTTCACCTCGAAGCCCTTGGCTTGAAAATGGCTGGCGACCGCCTGGGCCACCGGCGCCAGGTCCGTCATCTGGACGGGAACTGTCTTCTGCGATTGAAAAACTCCCATAGTATTCTTTTCTCCTGGTCATTGACCGATATACTGTGCCACTCAGATGCACGACTACTGACGAAGATCGGATGAGGCCGGCGCGCGATGGTTTGAGGAAGTAGCTGACCTGCGGGGCATCCGGTACACCCCAGTGGGCGTACAGCATCATCATACGCCGGTCGTTTGGATTTGTCAAAGTGATTGGATTCATTCCGTAACCGGGTGTGTTCTTTACGGTTGGGCCGTTCGTGGGTATAATGAATAGTAGATCATCGAAATCGTACACGGATCGAAAGGAGCGACGAAAGCGTGATTGATCCACTGGCAGCATTGCGCCCGGGCGCGCACAGCGCGGTGTTCACCTGCATGGGCGTCACCGCCCAGGACCGCGTGTTCATTCTCACCGATCGCGCCCGCGCCGCCATCGCTGAAGCGCTGGCCGAAGCAGCGCGTTCGGCCGGTGCGGTTGTGCGCATCGTGCAGTTGGAAGACTACGCCCCGCGGCCCATTGTGGCCGTGCCGGTGGCCCTGCATCAAGATCTGGTGACCTTTGCGCCCAGCGTGACCTTCTATGCAGCCACCGGCCAGAAGGGCGAGATCACCTTCCGCATCGGCCTGCGCGTCTTCCTGGTACACGACCTGCACGTGCGCCATGCCCATATGATCGGCATCACCGAGCAGCTCATGACCCAGGGTATGACCGCAGACTACCATCAGATTGCCCGCCTGACCGAGCAGGTCTACGACCTGGCACGCCAGGCCCATGAGATTCACGTCACCTCGCCGGCCGGCACCGACCTGACCGCGCGTTTCGATCCGGCGCTGCGTTGGGTGCCCTGCACGGGAATCTATCATCAGGGCGGGACAATGGGGCAATCTGCTCGAAGGGAAACCTTCACCTGCCCGGCGACAGCCGAGGGCGTGGTGGCGGCCAGCGTTTTGGGCGATTACTTCAGCGAGAAATACGGCGTGCTGCCGACGCCGATCTTCTTTCACATCAGCGCCGGCGAGATCAGCCGCGTGACAGGCGCCAACCAGGCGCTGGTGGATGAAGTCACCGCCTATCTCTCTTCGGCCGAAAACGGACGGCGCATGGGCGAATTTGCCATCGGCACCAACATCGGCCTCAACGGGTTGACCGGCAATCTGCTGCAGGACGAAAAGCTGCCGGGCATTCACGTCGCATTTGGTGATTCGTATCCGCACGAAACCGGCGCGACCTGGTCGGCCAGCATTCATGTGGATGTCATCCCCACGTCGTGTACCATCGAACTGGATGGGCGCACGATCATGGTAGATGGGAAGTTTACACTGTAAATCTCACCAGCGCAACTGGTGAGAACGAAATGCACAAGAAAGTGACGAAGGAAATCACGTATGTTTCGACATGTGGCTCTTTTCAAATTCAAGTCGCACGCACCGGAGTTCGCGTGCGGGCAGTTGGTGGCTGATTTGGCCGCGCTGCCCAACCAAGTGCCTGAGATTGTCAACTGGTCCACAGGCTGCAATGAACTGAACATTGACCTGGCCTACGACATGGCCGTGGTCGGCGACTTTGCCGACAAGGACGCGCTCCTGCGCTACTTCAAACATCCCGCGGTACAAGCGTTGCTCCAGAGGATCGAAGAGCCGTGCGCCAGCCGCTTTCGGTGGACTGCGCCCCTGATCCCGATCATGACGATTCCTGCCGTGGATTGGCTGGCCCGCCGGCTAGCCTGACGCCTGACCGTGTGGCCCTGGTTGATACCCTGCACCAGGAACGCCCCATCATCACCTATCGCGCCTGGAACGCGCAGGCCAATCGCACCGCGGCATTTCTGCGGGATGCGCTGGGCGTGCAGCCCGGCGATCGTGTGGCGATGCTGGCCCTGAACTGCGTGGAGTACCTGGACCTCTGGTTTGCCCTGGGCAAGCTGGGCGCGGTGCTGCAAAATCTCAACTGGCGCCTGACCCTAGGCCGAGCCGCGGAGGATTGTCCAGGACGCCGCGCCGGCGGTGTTCATCTACGGCCCGGAGTTCCGCGACGTGGTCGCCGACCTGCGCGGTCTGGCGCCCAGCGTGCGCCATTGGGTGGCCCTGGGACAGCCCGACCGGCCAGGCGATCAGTCCTTCAGCCAGCGCGAGGCGTGCAGCGGCGCCGATCTCCCCGAAGCCGGTTTTGACTGGGAACAGCCCTGGGTCATCTGCTACACGGGCGGCACCACGGGCCTGCCCAAAGGCGCCATCTTGACCCATCGCGCGATCACCGCCAACGCCGTCAACACGGTGGTTAGTTGGGGGCTGACGGCCGACGATGTTGCCATTCTGAATGCACCGCTATTTCACACCGGCGGACTGAATGCTCTTCACCGCACCGCTGGTGTACATCGGCGGTGCGTCCATCGTCCGCCAGGGCTTCGACGCCGGTCAGGTGTTCGACCTGGTGGCTGAGGGCGCGGGCGGAGTTGCGGCCACCCTGTTTTTCGGCGTGCCCACCATGTTCAACGCCCTGCAGCAGCATCCGCGGTGGCCCACCGCCGATTTTAGCCGTCTCAAGTTGGTCATCAGCGGAGGCGCGCCCTGCCCCCTACCCGTGTTCGGAGCGCTTTTGGTAAAGGGGTGGATTTCAAGTCCGGCTACGGCCTGACCGAGGAGGCCCGAACACCTTCTGGTGCCCGGCGGACAGCGGCGCAAGCCCGGCAGGGTTTTCCGCTCTTTCATGGTGCAGGCCGCTGATCCGGCCGGACGGTCAGCCCTGCTGACAAAGCAGCCAGGCGAGCTGCTCATCCGCGGCCCGCACCTGTGCGCGGGTTATTGGAACAATCCGGCTGCCAGCGCCGCGGCCATTGACGCCGACGGCTGGCTGCACACCGGTGATCTGGCAATCTGTGGTGAAGAAGGCTAATACCGATCCTTAAACCGCAGCAAGGATTTGATTATCTCCGGCGGTAGGAAACATCTATCCGTCGAGATCGAAAGCGTCGGCCTGCGGACGGCATCCGGCCGTGGCGCGGCCGCGCTCATCGGCGTGCCTGATCCGCACCGCGGGCGAAGTCGGGCGCCTGATCGTTATCTTGGCTGACCAGGATGGCCGCAAGGACGCGGCCGGCGCGTGGAACAGTGAGGAATTTATGACCTATCTGCGCGGCCGTCTTGCGCGCTACACAGTGCCCAAATCGGTGGTGGTGGCGCCCCAACTGCCGCTGACCGGCGCGGGCAGTCAACAAACAGGCGCGCTGCTGGCGTTGTACGGTATGGCTGACCCCGCGGTCGCCGGCCCCGAACGCACGTCAACGAATGGCAGCGTCATCGGAGCATGTTTAGCCTGTTCGATGCGTTTTTGCTGCGCTCGCCTTCGACGGCCCGACCCACACACGCGAAGCCCGAGCTTCGCCATCGGCATGGGGAAGCACTCCACGCGAGTTTTAATTCTGCATGCGTATGCCCCCATTAGCAGTTCAACTCCCCCGTTGGACGATAGGATTGTTCCGGGTTTCTCGACCTGGAACAGGCCGAGGCTACGCGCATCACTGTCCCCGCGTCATCAATGCGCAGCGCACCGGCGTTGTCGTACACCTCTGCCATTGTCGAAGGCCGCGACACGCTGCCAGCCATCGGCGTAACGTAGCCGCCGAACAAGGTCGCGATCTCATCATCATGGCCCGCCGCGGCTTCCCCCCATGGAGCAGGTTCTGCTGGGAAGCGTCAGCGACAACGTGCTGCATCCGACCGATGTACCGATCCTGATCACCCACGCCACAGCCGAAGAACAAGTCCGCATCTGAGGAATGCAAACCCTAATGCAAGGGGTTGAGGCGAGGCTCATCCCCCCATCTCCTCTCCGCCACGCGGAGAGGAGAAGGGCCGGGTTGAGGTGAGGGGGTCGTCTCCACCTTTCTCCTCTCCACCACAGGAGAGGAGAAGGGGCTTGGGGTTGAGGTGAGGTTGTCCCTCTCTTCTGCCAGGGAGAGGACAAGGGGCTCGGGGTTGAGGTGAGAGTTAACCCCCTTTCCTCTCCACCACTTGGAGAGGGAGAAGGGCCAAGGGTTGAAGTGAGGCTCTTAATCTGCATGAGGAAACTATGCTCACTAAATCGCTGTAAACGAAATCACCTTGCACTACGAGAGCGCCGGGCAGGGGCAGCCGCTCCCTCTTCATCACCGGCTGGGGTTATGGCGCCTAGTTCTGGCACAAACTGACGCCCGACCTTAGCCGCCATTATTACAGGCGCCACCTTTGACTCTTGCGGCGTCGGCCAGAGTAGCCGTGGACGGCCTTATTCCACCGCGCTGCTGGCGGCCGACGCACAGGCCTGCTTTCGACGCGCTGGGCATCGAGTCGGCCTACGTGGTTGGCGGGTCATTCGCTGGGCGGGCTTCGCACCGCGCAGGAACTGGCCCTGGCGCGGCCGACCTGGTCAGCAAACTGGTGCTGGCGGCCACCACCAGCGGCGGCCACAACGTCGTGCCCATCACCCCGGGAGGCGCTCGATGCGTCGCTCCATCCAGAGCGGCGACCCGCTGGAGCGTCCCGCCGCCAACATCGCCGTCGCCTGTGCGCCGGGCTTTGCCGGACCCATCCGGACGTCGTCGTCGCCGAACTGCTGGCGTATCGCCTCAGCGGCCGATTGCCCCGGCGCACTACCAGGAGTGAAGCAAGTCATGGCCGGCGCTCAGCACAACGCAGAAGCGCGCCCGGGGACAAATCCTGTCCGGTCAACGTGCCTTTGGCGAACACGACCGGGTGGCGCCGCCGCCACCGCGACGCTGCTGGTCGGTCTCCCCTGCCCGCAGGCCAAATTGCGTTGACTCATTCCCACACTGGGCCACATCTTCCCATCGAAGACCCGGCAGCGACCGTGCAGGCGCTGCTCGATTTTCTTTTGTGTCCAGTTTTGAGGAGTTGACCCATGCCCTACGCAAATCTTGTCTACCGGACGTTGCGTGCCGGAACGTCACGTCACCAATGCCGATGTCACGCCATCCTGGGTCAGGATGTCGGCCCCTGGCTGATCGAGAAGGTTGGGATCGAAGAACGCCATGTCATGGCGCCGGAGCAGGTCACGTCGCACCTGGTGGTGGCCGCGGTACAGCAGGCGCTGGAGCTGCCGGTCTCAACGCCGGGTGACCTCGGATCTCACCATCGTCGCCACCGACACGCCCGACTATTTGAGTCCGGCCACGGCCTCGGTGGTGCAAGGCAAACTCAACGCTACCAACGCCGGCGCCTTTGACGTCAACTGTGCGTGCGCGGTTTGGCGGCGCTCGACATCGGAAGCCGCTAAGCATCGCCACGGACACGCTCCATCGCCACATCCTGGTGGTCGGCGTCTACGGCATGACCCGCTTCCTCGACTGGCATAATGACAAGCAGACTGGCACCCCTTGCCGACGGCGCGGGGCGGTCATCCTGGGGCGGGGAGCAGCCCGGTTTCCTGGGCGGCAAGCTGCTGGCGATGGGTGAATTTCACGAGATGCCTTGGCGTCTACACCGGCGGCACCCCCCGCCCGGCCACGCCTGGAGGTGGTCAACGTTGCGGGCAAGCCGCAGCAGCCTGCGCGCAAATTCCCGGCCACCTTCAACAGCGAGCGCTGGCCGCCGCTGATTCGGCAGGTGACCGCACGCGCCGGCCTGACCGTGGACGACGTCAACTGGTTCTTCTTCACGCAGCTCAACGTCAACACCATCAAGACCGTCATGGCGAACCTGGGACAGCCCTGAGAGCAAGACGCACTGATCTATGGACAAGTGGGGGCTACACCGGCTCGGCCTGCATTCCCGCCGCCCTGGATGACGCCGTGGAGCGCGGCAAAGGCCCACACGCCGGCGACCACGTCATCTTCTTGCGCCACCGGCGGTGGCATGGCAATCGGCTGTGTGCTCTTCCGGTGGATTT
>NZ_JADJAT010000013.1:0-25685 GCF_016704105.1 Candidatus Amarobacter glycogenicus
TGTAATCAGTGCCCAGTTGGAACCAGGGCATGGTCAGGGTGGCTTGCCACTGTGCTCTCACATGGCAAGAATGGAAAGCCCGACTACGATGCTGCCTAGGAGCGCGGCAGGAGCAGCTCCAGGTAGGAGAAACCTTGTCCTGTGACCAGGCGCTTCGTGATTGCCGTGAGTGCATAGACCGTTACAGATGCCGCTGTCAATAAAAGCACTGCGGCCGGAAACAGTGCCAGGTTTTTCCAGCCTTGACCTGCAACAAGGAGATGGACAAATGACAGGATGAGCAGTGCAACTATGAGAATCACATAGCGCCAGTCTTCGGTATACGTCCAGGAGCCCTTCAACGAAAGTCCTGTTTGACTCTGGGCACCCTCTCCCCAGATGGCTACGGCATCATCGAGGAGATACTGGTCTGGTAGTGCTGCGCCATGAGGCTGGCAGGGGTTTCGGTAGTCGCTTCCGCCTTGTCCCCGGCTTCATCGCGATGCATCGGATCAGTCAGAGAACGCGGTGTAGCAGCAAACGCTCCTCCCCGTAGGGCAGATGCTGCCGAAAAACTTCTCAGGTATTGCCGCCGTTCGTCGAGCGGCACGGACGGTGAGCCGCCAGCCGGCAGCACAATCCTGGCCGGTGTTGGCGAGAAAAGCGCAGCATTATCGGTGACGCATGACCGGCGCGATTTTCACTTGCGCTGTTGAGCCGCCTCCAAGAAGTGGACGGTGGCTTTGAGCAGGTTGGCATGGTTGTTTTCGACGGTCTGTCTGATTTCAGGCTGAGCCAGGGCCGTGCGACGAACGACTTCGTACAGCAGGTCATGACCGTCCAAGAAGTTGGCTAGTGGTCTGTGGATTTTGCGTTGGCAGAGATGTTCCAGCGCGTATTCCCAGGTCTCCGCTTCCACCATCTCGGATCGGGTGTCGCTCGTCGAGTGTTGCTGAGTATTCTGACCAGACTATCCAGCCATACGGCCATCTACGGGCCGGGAAACGGTGTGGGTCGCAATCGTGTCGGCACGCTGCGGCTGGTTGCGCGATCCATCCGCCTTTTCCCGGTGTATGGCGAGCACGAACTTGCAAAACATCATCCTGTCAAGAACAGCCGCTGTCCACGCCTCTGAGACCCCGCCTTGTTCACTTGATTCAGGCGTCGAAGGGAATTCACTGGAGAATTCGCACGTCCTGAACGTAGCGGGCGGCAGGTGGAGCGGATCTGGCCATTCTTGGGCCAACCTGTCGGTTGCCAGGCGCCAGGCGTCAACGGTATTCTCCGGCACATCAAATCGCACCGGGTGACTGCCGGCGTCATCGGGCCACCATTTTGCCTCGTAGCTCTGCCCTGTGGAGCGCAATCCATCTCATCTTCGACCTCGCATCTTGTTGCGCTTAAAAGCCCGCGTCGCCGCAGTTCTTCCTTCGTGATCCGAATCGAGATTTCGCCTGGTTCCTGGTCTTTGGGCTCCGGACCGCCGCATTTGCCTGAGCAGTTCAGGAATGCTGAGGTCATGCTCTGCAAGCTCGCGATCAATCCAAGATCCAAACCAGTCCTCGATCAACCCCACGCGAAAGCGGTGCTGCCCCTGTTCTCCTGTGAGATACCCCCGTTCGGCCAGGCGACGGAATGCCGTACGCAGGGGAACGCTTAGGCGCGAGGTCCTTTTCTTGCGAGAAATCCCACTACTGAGCAGAAGGAGCGCCTGCCGCTTCCTCTGCTCCAATGATGGTCATAAAGGTGTTTGCACGTTTGCTCGATCGAGTTCACTGCTTCAATCCGCTCACCTGCAGTCGCCGGTCGTTCCGTTCATCAATCTGCAGGAGATGGTGCAGCACGGCCTTGGCATAGTACGGCCAGTTCCAGAAGTCGGCTCAACTCCTGAATCTCAGTATCCGATAGAGACTCAAAGTAGCTGCGAACGATTCCACAAAGTCAGTTTCTTCGAAGGGGCGAAGCTCTATCGGCTCGCTGCGCAGGCAATGGCGAACCCCTCAAGGGTTCTACCGTGATAGGGATGCCTGACCATGGCCACGATCACTTTGACTCCAGGCTCATCATCACTGAGTCTGTAGACTGTCGAGTAGACCTTTTTTCCATTCCTCGTCGTCCGCCTCGGCGCATTGCTTCAAGATCGAATCGAATTCATCTATTCCCACGACTACAGTTTTGTCAGCCAGTTCTTTCTTTCTCGCCTGATAAGCGTACCAAAAAGCCGATGCATCTCGCACCTCCACATCGGATATGTGGGGGGTGGCCTCCGGGCGAAGGATCTTCTCCATCTCGTGTAAGAACGCCCTATAGAAGTCTGCCGCCGATTGAATTATTTGCCAGGGAACTTCGAAGACGATAAAGCCTTTCTCGCTCCGACATTTGTTCAGGAGCAGCCGCAGCTTGAGGTCTTTCAACGCGGCGCTCACCGATAATCACCACAGCTTTTTGGATTGCTGGCGAAAATAGGATGTCCAGAGCTTTCCGCTTAACTGCGTCCCGATCGAAAAAGTCTTTTGGGCTCTCGTCTGAAGACTCGTCATGCCAGACATCTTGTGCGAACTTCAGTTGCAAGTAGGCCCGTTCAGCGCTCATGGTCAATCAATCTCCAAAGGCAATAGATGAGAATCAGCGGCTTGGGATGACGGTTCCCTGGGTCAATTGGTAGCCGCGCTTGCGCAGGGTCTTCAGGTAACGCTGCTCCTTGTCCCCCACGGCCAGACGCAGTCGGTAGATCAGGGCATCGAGGCTCTGATCGGTAGGCAGGTATGCCTCATCTTTGCGGTGCAGAGCCTCGTACATTTCCTCACGCGCAACCACACGCCCGGCATTGCGAGCCAGGTGCAGCAGCGCCTGATACTGCAGGTTCGGCAGCTCAGTCTCGATCACCCGCGCGTCCAGGTAAACCTTGCCGCTCCGCTCGTCAATGCAGATTCCCTGCTGACTGATGGGAGCAGCAGGGATCACGCCCAACCGCTCGCTCTCCAGGGCGCGTTCTGGCCATTGCTTCAGCCACTGGCCCAGCAGCAAAAGCCGCAGCCGGTAGCCGCCGTCGGCCAGGGGAACAGGTAGTGCTTCTGCTCCAACTTTCGTGCTGCCACGCGCTGCGAGACCCGCCAGCGGGCTGCTTCGTCGCCGGTCACGGCGCAGTCGGCTCCGCGCGGCCACAGAGAGCAAGACATATCGCTGGTCATCGCTGAGCTGTTCGTAAATGAACTGAGAACATCTGTGGCCTCCGGTCTTACTGCTGCGCGATTCAGGATCTGCTCCCCATCCGGACGTGGAAAGAATGTCTTCCAGGCGTGCCCCTTGAATAAGGCGATCGAAGACTTCGGCGGCGAGCAGCCTGGCGAAATAGGGATGTCCGCCCGAGGCCAGGTAAATCTGTGCAAAGAGCCCGCTCCGCCTGGTTGACTCCTCTACGAAAAGGACGCCAACATAGCATCACAATCCCCCGCGATCGAGCGGCGACAAATAGAGAATCAGCGAGGATGGTGGGCTGCCAAAGGAGGTCCAGAAGAGTTCTGGGTCCTTCAAGCTGGAAACGACAAAGGCCACCGGCAGATTGGTTTGCTCAACGATATAGCGCACAAGCCCAATGATCTGGTTGGCTGTGACGTTGTCGGTCACCTGCCACAGCTTGTCGAACTCATCCAAAAAATGAAGAGCCGGCTGCTGCGCATAAACCGCAACATATCCTCCGATTTCAGCGCCGAAGCGGCCAAAGCTCGTGAATAAAAGGTCCTGTCGCCAGCAGCGTCGGAAGATGCAACCGCCTGGCAAACCCGCTGCACGCCATCCCGCAACTCACGGGCGAAGTCATCCAGGGTTCGAATACCGGCTGGCTCGATGGAAAAGGAAAAATAGGGAGTTTCACGGCTTGACGTTTCCTCATCGAGTAACGTCTTTAGTCGATTGAGAAATGTGGTCTTACCGATGCAGCGTCTCGCCATGCACAAGGATCAGGATATCCGACGTGTGAAGCAGCGTCTCTCCAGCGCGACGTAACTCCTCGCTGCGACCGAAGAAATCCTCACTGGCTTTGACCGGCGATGGAAAGCGCGGCGCACCGGATTGGACACCGAAGGTCTCGTAGGTACAGGGAACGGTTAGGCTCGCCGCTGCCCTCCAACAGGATGGTTGGCTGCTGTCCATAGTTTCGCACACGGAGTGCAACGTATTGGATGACCTCCATGACGCTCAGTCGCGCATCGCCATTGCGATCCACCGCGCCCTGGTTGCGCAGCGCCTCCAGCAGATAATAGGTGAAGACTCCGTGCTTCTTCTCCGCTGTTTCGATGGAGGTCTCTTCTAAAGCTGAAGATGCCAGCATGGCAATTCCCTGCACGTCCTGGAAACCTGTTTGGCCTGGTTCACAAATTCCTGGGCGCTTTCCGCAGCAGCCTTGCCGCCCAAGCGTGCGCCCAGGTGACAGGCATCGAAGATCAAGATTTCACTGCGGCTGCGCTGGTTTCGATGATGTCCCGCACGTGCGCCAACGGGATGATTGTGTCCTCGAACAGTTCATCAGACTCTGTGTCCGATGGACAGAGGCAAGGCCGGTTTTGCAGCACAGCGCCGTGTCCGGAGTAGTAGAAAAGCAATGTGTCTTTCTCTCGTGCGCTGCGGGCCAGGCGGTGCAGCTCCCGCAGCACATTGCGCCGCACGGCCTGATCGTGCTGCGGATCGCTGCTCTCCAGTAGAGAAACCTGGTTGGGTAGGAAGCTGTATGGCGACGAGGTCAGTAGTTGGCGCAGTTCTTGGGCGTCATTTACGGCAAAGCGCAGATTGGAAATTTCGGGACCATGGTAACGGTAGTAGTTGATTCCGGTCAACAGTCCCCAATATCGAGCGCGATCAGTCACGATGGAACCTCCCTGCTGCACTGCTTGTATCTTACCCCGGACCCGAAACATTTGCTTGATGGGCTGTTGGTGTTATTCTGACGCAAATCTGACGCAGATTATTAGGTGCCCCGCAGGCCAAAACTCGATCTCGTTCGCAAAACTCACATCCGATCACAAGGAGCGCGGCGAGCATCAAATTGCGAGACAAGGTATGATTCCTCTGCGCTCTCTGCGATCTTTGCGGTGCAAGTTTGGGATTGCTGACGCCACAGCGGGCATTTGCCCAGGTTACGGTAGAATTGGGAAACGGTAACACTGCGCCGCTATGCGCCCAACTTCGAGAGACACATGCATACGCAAGAATCGCCTCTCTTCTTTGGTGAATGGCTCAAGCGCCGGCGGCAGAACCTCGATCTGACGCAGGCGAAGCTGGCCGAACGCTGCGCTGGCTGCACGGTCTTTGCCCTGCGCAAGATCGAAAGCGGCGAGCGCCGGCCCTCCAAACAACTGGCCGGGGCTGTTGGCCCAGGCGCGGGAGATCAAGGGCGCTGCGCTCGACGCGTTTCGTGACCGCGGCCCAGGTCTGCCGCCTGGTGGAAGGGATGCCCCTGGACATCGAACTGTCCGCGCCCAGGTAGGGGCTGAGCGTCACCGCATCCACGCCCAACTGGTCGAAGATCACACGGGCGTACGCGGCCGCGGTGGAGCCAATGTCCCCGCGCTTGGCATCCAGAATGACCGGGGTGTCAGGCGGGATCAGGCGCAGGGTGGCCTTGAGAGTCGCCAGGCCGTCGTCCAGGGCCTCGTAGAAAGCGATGTTAGGCTTGAACGCGCAGACCAGGTCAGCCGTGGCCTCGATAATGACCCGATTCCAGGCCAGGATCGGATTGGCGGCCTGGCGAAACGCGGCCGGAACCGCTTCCGGCGTGGGGTCAAGGCCAACGCAGAGCAGAGAGTTGTTCTTGCGTGCCGCGGCGGTCAGTTTAGAAAAGAAGTCAGTCGCCATATCGAATTATGCTTCCGTATTCCTAATACAAGAACATTGGCTTGCCCAGCACGTGGCGCACTTTGGGGCGATATTCGTTGATGTCATACAGTTCGTCCACATCCACGCGCTTCTTGCCCTGCATGATGGTGCTGATGGGGATGTGCGTGTAGGTGCCGCCCTGCAAGGCCACCATGCGACCCGACGTGCCCTCGGCCACCAGGTCCATGGCCATGTTGGCATAGTTGAAGGCGACCATCAGATCGAGCGAGTCAGGCGCGCCAGAGCGCATCAGGTATAGCAGGGGTTGATAGATCATGTGCGAGCCGGTGAGCGCCTGCAGGGCCTCGGCCATCATCTCACCAATGCCGCCTAGCTTGCGATGACCGTAGGCATCCTCCTGCCCGTATTCGATCACTTGACCGCCGAGCATCGTCGCGCCCTCAGAGATCGTGACCATCGCGTAGTTACTTGGATTGGACGCCTTGTCATGCGCCAGCATCTGCGCCAGCCGCTGAATATCGAACGGCACCTCCGAGATGAGCGCGCGGTCTACGCCGGCCAGGTAGGCCGAGATCAGTGACGTTTCGCCCGAATTGCGACCGAACAGTTCGACAACGGCGATGCGCTCGTGCGAACCGGCGCTGGTGCGCAGGTTGTGAATGAAGTTGACGCTGCGCGTGACCGCCGTGGAGAAGCCAATGCAGTAGTCGGTGCCATAAACGTCGTTGTCCATCGTCTTGGGAATAGCCACCACCGGGAAACCTTCGCGATGCAGGCGCTCGGCGTAGCTCAGGGTGTCATCGCCGCCGATGGGGATCAGCGCATCAATGCCCAGCTTCTCCAGGTTCGACAAGACATGCGGCGTGAAGTCATGTTTGCCCGTGGCCGCGGGGTCATAGTTGGCGCCGCGTAAGAAATCAGGCACTTCATTGTTGCTGACCCGCGCCGGGTTGGTGCGACTGGTGTGCAGGAAGGTGCCGCCCGTGCGATCCACCGTGCGCACGGTCTGGCGGTCGAGGGGAATCAGGTGTTTTTCACGGCTGGCTGGCTCGTTGGCGTCGAAGTGAAGCAGGCCGCCCCAGCCACGGCGCACACCAACCACGCGGCAGTTATCGTCTGCCGCGCGATAAACCAGGGTCTTCAGTGCGGGGTTCAATCCGGGAACGTCTCCACCACCGGTTAAAATACCGATGGTCTTCTGTCGGTTAGGCATCGTCGTATCCTCTCTGCGCAAACGATTGACTGGGGGTCATGCGTCATCGAACTTTGCCCTACGCCTTGCCCAGAACCGCGGCCAGCAGCGCCATGCGGATGTACATGCCGTTGCGCATCTGGCGGAAATAGGCGGCACGGGGATCATCGTCCACGGTGTAGGCAATTTCACCCACGCGCGGCAGCGGGTGCATGACGATCATCCGCTCCTGGCCCGCGCCAGCGAGCGCATCGTCAACCACGTAATGCTCCTTGACGGAGTCATAGAGCGTCAGATCGGTAAAGCGCTCCTTCTGCACCCGCGTCACATAGAGCACATCGGCCTCGCCAATGATGTTATGAATATCATCGGTTTCACGAAAGGAGAGGCCGGCGCTGTGTACTTCTTCGGCGATCTCACCCGGCAGCCGCAGCATGTCAGGCGAAACAAAAACCAGTTCCACCTGATACTGCGTGAGCAAGCGGGTCAAGGAATGAACCGTGCGGCCATACTTGAGGTCACCGACCATCACCACTTTCAGTCCGTCCACACGGCCCAACTCTTCTTGAATCGTGAAGAGATCAAGCAGGGCCTGAGTCGGATGCTCGCCCACGCCGTCGCCGGCGTTGATGATCGGGACGTGCGCGTAGCGGGCGGCCGTGGCCGCAGCGCCCACCTCAGGATGACGCAGCACGATGGCATCGGCATAGCACTCCAGGGTGCGCACGGTGTCGGGCAGTGACTCCCCTTTGCTGACCGAGGAGTAGACCACTTCGTTGATGCTGAGCACGCGACCGCCCAGGCGCACCATGGCCGCAGCAAAGGAGGACGAGGTGCGGGTGCTTGGCTCGTAAAACAGGTTGGCCAGCACATGGCCGTGCAGCATGTCAGCCGTGCCGAAGCGCTCCACCATCGAGCGCATACTGTGGGCCACTTCGAAGATGTGCTCCAGCTTGGGGCGATTGAACTGTTTGACTGACAACACATGCTGGCCGAACCAGCCGTTGGATGAGTGCGGCATGAAAAAACCTCTTCATTCTCTCGATTTCTTTCATTCGACAACCGGCGCCGCCAGCACGCGGCCGGCGCCGGGCGCGGCCAGCACAACGCCATCAGCAAAAACCACCTGGTTGCGCAGGACGACGCGGCGCACCGCGCCATGCACCGTGAGGCCGCTGAACGGACTCCAGTCGCACAGGGTCTGGTAGCCGCTGGCGGGCAGGTCGTAGACAGCAGCGGCGTCCACTTCGACCCAGGTTTGCGCTTGCTGGCCGCCGGCAGGGAGATGAAAGATACGGGCCGGATTGTGATGCAGGCGGGCGACGAGATCGTCGAGGGTCAGGCGACCTTCATGCACCGCGGTGAGCAGCAGGGGCAGCATGGTCTCCAGGCCGGGTACGCCGGGCGGCGGCTGGGGGGCGGCCTTTTCAGCCGCGGTGTGCGGCGCGTGATCGGTGGCAAAACAGTCAATGACATCCAGGTTCGCCCAGAGCGCGGCCCGGTCGGCGGCCGTGGCCAGGGGTGGCTTCATCTGACCGCGGGCGCCCAGGCGGGGCAGGTCATCCTCGCACAGCCACAGGTGGTGTGGCGTGACCTCGCAGGTGACCGCCGCGCCATGCTGCTTGGCCCGGCGAATCAGCTCGATCTCGCTGCGCCGGCTGACATGGCAGACGTGCAGGTGCTGGCCGTAGAGCTGTGCCAGCGCCAGGCAGGTTGCCAGCAGCAGCCCTTCGGCATGCACGGCGATGGGGCCGGGGCCGGGCCAGGTGCGGAAAAAGGCCATCAACTGGGCCAGGTCTTCCAGGCGCAGGGAGCCAAACGTCTCACTGACGTAGATCTTCAGACCGCAGGCGTAGGGCGCGGCAGCCGCGGTGATCAGCGGGTCCGTGTCACGCGTGGCGCCCAGAAAAAGGCCGACATCGCACAGCCCCGGCCAATGCGGCGCGGTGCCCGCTGGCAGGGTTTCTTTATGTTCGTAGCCGGGTTCGCGCAGATGGACATGCACGTCCACCAGACCCGGCAGGCGAATGGCGTCCATGCACATCCTGCAATGAGGTATACTTCCAAACCATGACCGGTTCGGCGGCTCAAGCGGGGTGAGCCGCGTTATTCTACCATTGCAGGGCCGTTTTGGCAAAAGGGCTTTTTTGGGATTTTCTCTGCGCCTTTGCGTTGCATAACGATCTTTACACAGGTGTCTGACCAGTGCAGATCATGCCCCTTTTCGTCATGCCAGTTGCACAAGGGGGGCGGGGGCGGGGGGGGCCCCCCGGGGGCGGCCCCCCCCGGGGGGGGGCGGGGCGGGGGGGGGGGCGGGGCGGGGGGGGGCGCCCCGGGGGCCGGGGGGGCCGGGGGCGGGGGGCCGGCGCGGCGGGGCGGCGCCCCGGGGGGGGGGGGGGGGGGGGGCCGGGCCCCCCGGGGCGGGGGGCGGGGGGCCCCGGGGGGGGGCGGGGGGGGGCCCCCGCGGGGGGGCCCGGGCCCCGGGGGCGGGCCCCGGGGCCCCGGGGGGGGGGGGGGGGGGGGGGGGGGGGCGCGGGGGGGGGGGGCCGGGGGGGGGGCCGGGGGGGGCCGGCCGGCCGGGGCGGGGGGGCCGGGGGGGCCGGTTTTGCTCCAAAAAGGCGTTTACCGCCATAATGCCACTCATGCAAGTGGCCTGGCTCGTGCAACGCCTGATTGACTGGTTGACTGCGCTTGCCACGTGGTATTACAACCGCAAATACGGTGCGCTGGCCTCGCGTCTTGGCGGCGGCGTCATGCCGGGCGATGGCCGGCGTGGATTTCTCATCGTTCAGATTGACGGGCTGGCGCATCGCTATCTGTTGGATGCGCTGGCGCAGCGCCACGCCCTACCTCCAGCGGCTCATCAAGCGCGAGGGCTGGCGCGTGCGCTGGCGCTGCGGTCTGCCAGCAGCACGCCGGCCGTGCAGGCCGGTTTACTGTTCGGCAACAACTGGGACATCCCGTCATTCCGCTGGTATGAAAAAGAGAGCGGCCAAACCATTGTCTGCAAGGTGCCAGCGCACCTGCAGCGCCTGCAAGAACGCCTCAGCGCCGGGCGCTACGGCATTCTGACCGGCGGCTCCAGTTACTTCAACCTGTTCGACGGTCACGCGCGCACCTCTTTCCTGACCCTGTCCGCGCTCGATCGCCAGCATTTTAGCCAAAATGTGCGCGGTTCGTTCTTCTTCCTGCTCTTTCTCCTGACCCCGCGCCGTTCGCTGCGCGCCCTGTGGCTGTCCCTGAGCGAATATGCCCGCACCCTGCGGTCGCGCCTGCATGGCACGTCCAAGCCAGGACCGCCCGTCGCGCCTGCGCCGCCTGCGCGCCAGCCTGACCGCGCCCCTGGCGACCCTGCTTTCACCCCTGGCGCCCGTGACGCTCAACGTCATCTTTCGCGAGATTCAGACCTTCGCCGTGGCGCTGGACATCTATCGCAGCGTCCCGTCCATTTACACCGATTACTACGGCTACGATGACCGCGCCCATCATCATGGCCCTCTGTCCGATGAAGCCCTGGCTGCCCTGCGCAGCATTGATGCCTGCATCCGCGAGAGCTTGACCAGGTGCGCCGCCAGTTCCGCCACCGCCGCGCCATGATCTGTTCATCTTTTCCGATCATGGGATGAGCCGTTGCCGGCCCTTCGCAGAGCTTTTCAGCAGACGCTGGGGACTTCGTGCGCACGCATGTCGGCCAGGCCGTGGTGGATGTGCAAGGCGGGCAGGCGCCCTGGGCTCTCCATGCAGGATGAACTGCTGCACAGCGAACTGCAAGCCGCAGAAGCAGGCGTCGCCGCGCAGTCAGCGCCCGCTGCGCCTCTTGCGGCGGGCGTTGCGTCGTGGCTTCGCCCCAAGACCCGAGATCAAGCCGACTATGACCTGACCCGGCGCAGTGATGTGATCGTACGCGTGGCCGGCAGCCTGGCGCACATCTATTTCAAGGTCACCCCCGCGCAGATGGACATCAGCGAGATCGCGATCCTCTATCCCGACCTGCTCAGCGCCCTGCGCGCCCACAGTGGCTTTGGGTTGGTGCTGGGGCGTGAGCAAGGCAACGCGGTCTGCGTGACGCCCGCGGCGTGCTGCGCCTGGATAGCCCACAACTGGCGGCGACACTCTGCCGCATCTGGCCCGACCCGGCCGCGCTGCAGCAAGTTGACCGCCTGGTACGCTTTCCGCACAGCGGCGACCTGGTGCTGCTGGGTACCTGGTATGCGGATGGGTCGGTGGTGGGCTTTGAGGAGCACGTGGCTACGCACGGCGGTCTGGGCGGGCCGCAGGATTACCCGTTTTCATCACAGCGCCGGGCGTGGATTGGGACCTGACAGGCGTGACCAATGCGACGCAGTTACACGATTTCTTCGTCAACTGGTACGGCGATGCAGCCGCGGGCCGCGCGGGTCACATCGTCACGGAAGCCCCTTAGCTTCGCTGGTCGTGACCACTGTTTCCTAATAGCACCCCACCTGTCCCCAGGCCGACGCGGCCGCGGCCACATCGGCCGCATCTATGACCCCATTCGACACCAGGTCATACAGCCGGTTCCAGGCGGGATTGCCGCTGTCAAGGCCCCAGTGCGCGGCCACGGCTTCCACATCGTTGATTGCCACCTGACAACTGCAGTCAATGTCGGCCGCTCGGCAGACCGCATAGCTGATGCGCAGGCGCGGCCGAGGCCGGGTTCCCTTCATAACTGACGGCGTCGAAGTAACCCGTGTTGGTGGTTTCGCTGCGCAGAAGGAAAGCCAGCGCGGCGTTTGGCTGCCAGTTTGGCCGGTCTACCACCTCTTGCACCATCGCGGCCAGGTTGGGTGATGAAATCCACCCCAGCGGCGTGATGGCCGCAAAGCTCCAGGCGCTACTGGCCGTTGTGGTCGGCATCGCTAATGGCGCCAGCGTCTGAAAGTCGGGCGCATCGTCCAATGCCGCGCCACGCACGGTTAGATTGACGGCGCCAGACGCCTGATGGTAGGTGCGGTTGATCTCCAGGCCGGCGTCCATGATTTTGACGTGAAACGGCACCGCGACGTCCTGAAAGCGCAGGCCGCCCAGCAGTTGATTGCTGTTGGCGTAACCCAGGCGCACGACGATGGCCGAAAGATCGTTGTAGCCGCTGCTGATGCGCTGCGACGTGTCATCGAGGCCAGAAATCACCTGGAACTGGCCCAGGCTCGGTGTCGAGGTGGGGGTTGGCGTCGCCGTTGGGGTGGGCGTGGCCAGGAGCAGATCGGCAAAATCGTGCGCCGTCGTTTGCCCGGCGCTGACCGCGATGTTGACCAGGTTGCTGCCCGGCGCGGAGGTGAAGCCGGGCGGGTCTGTTTCTTCCAGCCGGTACGCACCCGCGTCGATGTCGCGGAAGCCGTAGAGACCATCCGCGCCGGTGGTCATGTCGAGCAGGGGCGTGCCGTCGGCCTGTTGCAGCCAGATGACCGCGCCGGCCAGGGGCGGCTCGCCCGCCTGATAGGTGCCGTTGCCGTTCAAGTCGTGAAAGACCAGGCCGGCGACATGCCCGCGACCAGCCTGTGGCGTTGGCGTGGCCGTGGGCGACGCGGTGGGTGTTGCCGTCGGCGTGTTCGTCGGCGTGGACGTCTTAGTGGGCGTGACCGTGGGCGTTGCGGTGGGGGTGGGGGGCGCAACCTGGTAATGCAGAATGATGCCGTTGTCACCAACCGCCCAGCCGCTGGTGCTGTCGAGCATGTCAATCCACTTCAGGGCGTCGGTCAGCGGGTTGGTCTGCGGAGTCCAGGTTGTGCCGCCGTTGGTGGTCCAGAGGATCGTTCCCACATCGCCGACGATCCAGCCGGTCTGGTAATCAGTCATATCCAGGTTGAACAGATGCAACGTGGTGTTGCTCGCCTGGGGCGCCCAGGTGGCGGCGCCGTTGGTTGTGTGAATGATGACGCCCCCACTGCCGGAGACCCATCCGTTGTTCACATCCAGGAAATCAATGCCGTCCAGGAAATCGGCGTTGGTGCCGGGGTAGGTGCGTGTCCAGGTTGCGCCGCCGTTGTGGCTCGTCACGAAGGAATCCCATGCGGCCACGCCAAACACGTCGTTGGGCGTCGCGTAGCTGGCATCGCGAATGTTGATGCTCATGTCGGCCGTGGAAAACAGCCAGGTCGCGCCGCCGTCGCTGGTGCGGAAGACATAGCCGTCTCTGCCCGCGGTCATCGCGTGCTGGTTGTCATAGCCTTCCACGAACCACAAGAAGCCGGTGTGCATGTCGCCGTTGGCCAGGCGCGCAACCTGGCGCGTCCATGTCTCGCCGCCGTCGGTTGTGCGGAAGAGGGCGCCGTAACGGCCGGACACCCAGCCGGTGCTGGCGTTGACCGGGAATTTGACGCCGCGCAACCAGGGGTTGTCAATGCCAGGCTCAGACTGCAGAGCCACGCCATCCAACATGCGCCAACTGACGCCGCCATCGGTTGTCTTGAGGATTTGCGCGTAATCGCCCACCGCGTACACGGTGTTGGCATCCACGGCATCCACCCCTTTGAGTTCCGTCACCGCGGGCGGCGCCGCGACGGCAAAGGCGCCGGAACCCTGCTTGTGCAGCACCAGGTGCCCCATGCCGGCTGCCCAGACATCGCCATCCGCGGGCAGCGCCAGCGCCAGCAAGGATTGGGCCTGTCCTGAATTGCCCGGCAGCCAGCTATTGGCGCCGTCGAGCGTATACCAGGCCACGCCCCCATCGCCCACGAGCCAGCCCTGCTGGGCGGAAGAAAAGGCGATCGCACGCAGCGCATGCGCTTCCGCCAGGGCTTGCGTGGTCCACACCGCGCCGCCGTTGGTGGTGCGCAGGAGGGCGCCGTTGTCGCCGACCGCCCACCCGTTCTGGCTGCTGGTGAAGGTCACGGCATGCAGCCAGGAAGTGGTCACACCAACGGCTTGGGGCGTCCAGGTCGCGCCGCCGTTCGTCGTGGCGATGACCGTGCCCAGGTTGCCCACGGCCCAGGCGCGGCTGGCATCCCAGGCAAACAGGCCGTCCAAGTGATTGCTGGTGCCGCCAGACTGCACGGTCCAGGCGCCGCCGCCGTTGGTGGTGCGCACGATGGCGCCGCTGTAACCAGCGGACCAGCCGGTGCTGGCATCCACCATCGCCAGGGAAGTCAGGCGCAACGAGGTGGGTGACCCCTGGCTGGCCCAGGTGAGACCCGCGTCGGTGGAGCGCCAGATCTCGCCATTGGCGCCGACACGCCAGCCCGTGGTGGCATCCACGAAATCCACGGCGCCGAGATCAACGGCCGGCGCGGCCAACTGATAGGCCCAGGTGTAGCCGCCGTTGGTGGTGCGCATGAACTGGCCGTTCTTACCCACGGCCCAGCCCAATTGGCTATTCGCGAAGGCGATCCCCGTGAGGTCATCGGCGCCATGCCATTGCGCCGTCCAGGCGCCTGGCGTCGGCGGATGGCCGGAAGCGGCGCGCGCCACATCCGCAACAGGGGGCGGTTGCCGTCAGAACCACAAACAAAAGCGCGCCGCAGAGCAGGAATGCACCCACGCCCCGGCGCGCACGCGAACTCAACTTCCACATACGACGTTTACTCCATGCCAGATTCTACTTACCGGTCGCCAAGCCGGTCGCAACCGCGGCTTTTCACCGGCAACTGGGGCAGTATAGCATGGAGAAGTAAAAGCTCAAACTCATGCCTGCGACACGCAGCGGGCATTTGCAGCGTCCGCTGTCAACGGCGCGGAAGCGGGGAATTCAAGGGTAAAGGTCGTGCCTTGACCAACCGCACTGGTCACGCTGATCTGGCCCCCATTTTGCAGCACGAGCGCCTGCACGATGGAGAGACCCAGGCCGACGCCGTGCTGTCCCGACCGCCGGCTGCGCGCCTTGTCGACGCGGTAAAAACGATCGAAGATATGGAGGCAGATCCGCCTGGGAATGCCACTACCGGTATCGGCCACCCGCAGTTGACAGCGGTCAGGCATGGCCGCAACCGATAAGTAGATCTGGCCGCCCGCGGGCGTGTACTTGATGGCATTGTCCAGCAAATTGAGCAGGATTGCCTCGATCTGCTCGGGCCAGACGCGCAATGGCGGCAGGGATGGCGACAGTTGCACCTGCAGGGTCAACCCTGCACTCCGCGCCCGCAGCGTCATGGTGGCGACGACGGCCGACAGCACAGGTCGCACGTCAATGGGCGTCAGCGGCTGGTGCTGCACCGCCTGGCTGCTCTCCAGGCGTGAGAGATCGAGGAGGGTGCTGGCCAGGCGCCCCAGGCGGTCCGCCTCGCTGTCAATCTCGGCCAGGTACCGACCAGCCAATTCTGGATCATCCAGGCCGCTTTCCAACAGCAGCTCACTGCGCAGCTTGATGTTGGTCAGCGGCGTGCGTAGTTCATGGCTGGCATTGGCCACAAATTGGCGCTGCTGCTCCAGGGTCTGGCGTAACTGCGCGGCCATGTGATTGAAAGCAGCGGCCAGCGCGCCCAATTCGTCGGCCGATTCCGTGGGCACCTGTTGGTTCAAATCACCGGCCGCAATGGCCAACGCTGCCTGTTCCAGCGCGCGGATGGGCCGCACCAAGCGGCGCCGTCCACATGAGAGCAGCGCAATCAGGACCAGGGCCAGCAGGCCAGCGATGGCGAAGCCGAGCAGAGAGGTGCGGATCGGCTGCAAGATCATCTCCAGCGGCTGCGCCAACTGCACCACCCCACGGTCCTACCACTCTGCTGAATGGGCGCCGCCGCATACAAGGTCGGTTGGCCGTCGTGTGGATCGGTGCGCACATCATGCTGCGTATGGCCTTGCAGGGCAACCTGCACCTCGATGTGTGCAGACTGATTGCCAATCTGCGTGATAGACAGCGCACTATCGGCCAGCGCGTTGCCCAGCGGGGTGAGGATCGTGACGCGTGTGCCTGTGTCAGCCGCATACACCGAGGCTATTTGCTGAAGACGCGCACTCGACGGGGGCGGCTCGACACCTGACATGGGCGCTTGTGTCCCAACTTTGTCCTTCTGATCCTCTTGGCCCTCGTGGTCATCTGTCCCGGCAGAAGGCTTCTCCCTCTTCTCGTCCCCCTGCTCAGCTTCCCAGTTGGCAAAGCGCTCGAATTCGGCCTCGTAGCCGCTGAGCGGGTCCTCCAGCGCGTTAGCAGCGAGAAAAGCGGCAATCTCCAGATTGTGCGTGGAGGCTTCGAGCTGCGCCTGGTAGATGGACTGACTGACGCGCAGCATAAGCAGGGCCAGGACAACGAGAAAGAGCAGGGTGAAGGTGAGAACGATGCGCGTCTGCAGATTGCGCTGCCAGGGCCAGCGGGCAGCCGTCTGCTGAACGGGTGACAACACCGGACTAGTCATGGCTCTGGATCTCATCAGGCGACAAAAGACGATAGCCAACCCGCGCACGGTCAGGATCAAGACCGGTCGGCTCGGGTCCTGCTCCAACTTTTCACGCAGCCAGCGGATGTGTACGTCCAACGTGCGCGGATCGCCAAACCAGGTTTCACCCCAGGCGCGATCCAGGAGATCGCTCCGCGACACGACGGCGCCCTGCGCATCCAACAGTACCATGAGCAAATCATACTCGCGCTGGGTCAGCGCCAGCGGCTGCCGTCGCGGGTCACCTGGCGGCGCCGCCGGTCAATGCAAAGGCGCCCCAGATTCAGCAGGGCGGCGGCTGGCGGCACAGGCGCGGCCTGATCGAGCGAGACCCGGCGCAGCGTAGCGCGCACGCGGGCCAACAGCTCACGAAAGCTGAAGGGCTTGACGATGTAGTCATCAGCGCCCAGTTCCAGCCCCAGGATGCGGTCCATCTCCTCGCCACGCGCGGTCAACATCAGAACCGGCACCGCGCTCTCCCGACGCAATTCACGCACCACATCCACCCTTGCACCGGGGCATCATGACATCGAGCAGGATCAGATCAGGTGAGGTGGTGCGCCTTACTCAGCGCCTCCGCGCCATCGAAGGCCACCTCGACGGCGTAGCCCCCCTGCATAAACTGGCGCTGCAGCACCTCCACGATCATCTCGTCATCGTCAGCCAGCAGAATAGTCGTCTTGCTCGCCTGCACCATGCACCCTCACCTCAGCGCCACAGATCGGCATCCACAACGTCCGCGGCCAAAGCGGGTCTGAAACCCCCTCCGCCACGGAACTTTCGCACGCCCGTGTCAGGCATTGTAGCACGCTGCGCCTGCCTTCGACCAATCGGGGACGCGGATGCAACAGCGTGCGATCTCCCCAGGCTGCGAAGCGGCCCGGCTCAGCCCGCCGCCGCCTTGCGCGACCGGCCTTCCGTGGCCAGCAACCGGTAGAGAGTCAGAAACAGCACCGCGCCAGCCGTTACCAGGTAGAGAACCTGCACGCTGCTCTGCTGCGAGTCGCTGCCGAGCATGACAGCATGCAGGAGCACTCCCAGTGCGCGATGAAGCTGGTGTAATGGAGCGCCCGCCACTGGGCCTGGCCCAATTGCTTGCGCGTATGGGAACTGAGCACCAAGAGCAGCAACAGCCAGAAGCCCAACTGCCCGGCTGCAACCAGGGCCGGTTCATGGGTCCCGGCGAAGGGGACTAACACCGCCCGCAGGGGAAGCTCAGGTAGCGATCGCCCATCAGGATCAGGCCGTGAAAGAGAGTAAAGCCCACGGCCACATGGCTCAGGAATTGATGGGCGTCGAGCAGGACAGGCGGTCGCAGCTTGCCCTTGCCAATTTTGGAGCTGAGCAGCATGCCCCAGACCACCGAACCCCACAGGAGCAGGTAAGCCACAAAGCCGGCCGCGCGGCTCCAGGTACCAGTACGACTGGTATCTGCCGCCAATCCGGTCGCCCAAGCCGATGGCCAGGCCAGCAGTTGCCAGGCCCAGGCCGGCGAGCGATCCGAGCACGGCGCCCCAGAAGGTCTCAGGGCCGTCGGGCACGATGGCCTGCTGTTGACGGTGCGGCGCAGCGCCGGCGGCCGATTCCCAGGCCGCAGCGCGGGATAAGCCGGCTGACGTTCGATGTTTGTGGTCATGACGCGTACTCCTGCAAAATTGTTGTTGGCCGGGGTTCAGATGGCTGAGCGGCAAGCGGCCGACCGTCTGTTGCTGACCTCGCGACCGATCCAGCAGGCCGCGCAAGTTGCGGCTTCGCCAGGTAGCGCTGCCCTGCCGGCTGCCCAGGATCAACGCGACCTTGGCGGCCACCTCGGCGTCGGCGGCCGTGGGCGCCAACACCGTGACGCTGTGCAGATCACTGGCGCTTGGTTGGCCGGTGCGCGGATCGAGCAGATGATGCATGGCCCGCCCGTTGCTGGCCCAGCGCCGACCGCCGATGCTGCTGGTCGCTACGGCGCCGCTGCTCACAGCCAGGGTGAACAGGTCGTGCTGGCGTGAAACGGGTTCTGCACCGCGATGGGCCACGGCTCCGCTAACGGCGCCGACGATACCATGTCGCCGCCGGCATCCACGAGCACCGGGCCATGCGCAGCCAGCGTCTGCGCGACATCGTCCACCGCCCAGCCTTTGCCGATGCCGCCCAGGTCAAGGGCCCAGACCGGCCGGCAACTCCACCATCATGGCGGCGGGATTCGTACGCACACGTTGATAGCCCCAATCCAGCGCCGCAGCGCGCCGGCGCAGCGGGGATGGCGGCGGCAGTTGTTCAAAACTGCGATCATAGCCGCCTGGCGCAGCGCATACGGCAGCGTCGGATCGAACAGGCCCGTCACTGCGGCGCGGCCTCGGGGCGGCAGTCAGCACGGGCCACAAGAGCGGCAACACCGGCTGCGGTCCGCGCCCGGCGGCGTTCAAGCGGCTCAGGCCCGAATCAGGCCGAAAGCGGCTCAGTTCAGCCTCGATGGCGGTGAAGCGTTGCGACGCCTGCTGCAACCGTTCCGCGGCCTGGGCGGCAGGTTGCCACAGCCAGATGCCGACCTCGGTGTTCACGGCAACCGCAAGTGGATCCGATGCAGCATCTTCACGACCGCCGCGTGCGGGTGACCGGTTGCTGAAACAAAGGCCTGGGCGGCAGCGCCAGGCGACCGGGCTGTTGGCCCTGGGTCTGCACCTCAGTTTGGGTCGGCGCTGGAGTGCTCGTCCGCCTCACGGTCCAGGCGGCTGGGCGGTCTGGGCGGTCTGGGCCGATTGGTCGAAACGAGCGACAAGCGCACTGCCGGCCATCACAACAGCCAGGCTGACGGCCAGCAACCCGCTTTTCCAGGTCAGACTGGCGCTGGCCGACGGCTGACGTTGATTCACAGGGGACTTCTGCGGATCAGTCATGGTCATGTTCTCCTTCGTGTTCGCCTCATGCTCGTGTTCGTACCCCGAATTTAAAGCCAGAGATCGGCTGATTCTGGCCGGCCTGCAGCGCGTTGATCTGCGCGTAGGCATCCTGCAGCGCCTGGTGGCCTCCTGCAACTGCCTCGTAGGCCGCAATGGTTGCATTGCTGTCGGTCGGCTGCACGGCGGGATCGGCGGCTGGTGTCACGGCGGCGGCCACGGGACAGCGCCTGCACAGGGGCAGCACGGCCGCCAACCGGTCGGACAGCAGTATCCCGCCGGTGACCAGGGTGAGCACAAAGGCGGTCAGCAGGGCAAGATGATAATCGCTTTGACGGTTCGTCTGAGATCGCATCGGTTTACCTCCTGAGGTCATCATCGTTTTGCACGGGTAGCGCCTGGTTGCTGTCAGCAGCAGGTTCGTGACAGGCGCCTCAGCCTTGCATGTGCTGATGATACTCCCAACGGCGGCCTCGTGGGTGAAGCGCAGGGTGAACGCGTTAAGGCGCGTTAAATGCAGTTGACGCCGCAGTCAGTGGGGCATATAATCAGAGAAGCCGCCCATGTTGTGAGTGAGTTTGACTGTCGTAAGAATGTTGTAGTCGTACACAAACGGGCAACGCATCGCTTCATTTATATCGGGGCCATCGGGGGCCATCAGACAGGGTTGCCAACTCAAGGAGAACAAGGATGAACATCACACGAATAAGCGACCGAAGTTGCCAACTTTTGCGAAAGTTGGCAACTTTGCTGCGGCACGCTGTCGCTGCTTGGGCTGCTGACAGCGTGCGCCGCCCGCCTCACGCCTACCGCCGACCCTGCCCTGACCCCCCACCGCCCACCGTCCAGGCGGCCGGGGTGGCCCTGGCGCTACCGCCTGCAACCCAAGCGCTCCGTTCCCGATCAGGCCATCCCCACCGATAATCCCCGCGACGCCGACCGCGGTCGATTGGGCCGACAACTGTTCTTCGACCCGGTGCTCTCGACCACCCGCGCCATGTCGACGCGACCTGCCATCAGCCCGATCTTGAAGCTTCCAACGGGCAAGTGGTCAACACGCGCGACCGGGCGCACCGACCCGCAATGTGCCGACCTTGTGGAATGCGGGCTCAAGCGTTTTCCCGAACTGGGATGGTGACTGAGACGGCCCCTGGAATCACGGAGAAGGCTGCCCCCCTGACCCTGCCCCATGACATGGCTGCCATCCCCACCGAACGTGGAGGCCAAGCTACGGGACTACTGGTATCCTGTCGTTATTCAGTCCGGGCGTTTGGCGGCGGCCCAGAATCGGTGACTTTCGACAATGTGGCGCGCTGGCGGCGTTCCGACGCACTGATCAGCGATGACGGCCCCGTGGACCGCTATCGGCTGGGCGGCGACGCCACCGCGCTGACCACCACACCACAGCAACGGGCTGGCGGTGTTCTTTAGAACAGGCCACTTGCTGGCAGTGCCATCAGCCACCCACCTTCGCCAGGGCCTGCTCGCGCGGTGGGCGTGGACGTTATGGATGCCGGGCGTACTGGCGTGACTGCCGACGGCGTCCGCGGCGCATTCAGGGTGCCCACGCTGCGCAACATCGCCACCACGGGGGCCTTACGTGCACAACGGCTCCTGGCAACGTTGAGCGCAGTGATCGAATTCTACGCCCGCGGGCGCCGGCCGACTACGGCGTGCCCTACACGTTGATCGCTTTGCTCAAAGGTTTCGAGGCACGAGCGATCAGGAGCAGGCTGACCTGGTGGCCTTTTGCAGGCGTTGACTGACGAGAGCCACTGCCGGTCGCGCCCTCGCCGGCGCTCTCCGGCCTGCCGACCATACCAGCGCCAACAGTAGCGCTGACGCGCTTCGACCAGGCCAGCTGAATAAAACGGGCACTGCCAAGTTGGCGGTGCTCGTTTCTTCAGGTTCCGGCAACGGGTATCGCCGCCGACAGCGGGGTCAGCGCCAGGGAGCTGCGCTCGGCGCGCCAGAACTGCCAGGAACCGGCCGACGACAAACCGGGACGACACCAAAACGCGAAAGCGACAACGATGAGGTTGGGTCAGTCGTCCGAATCCGTCAAGCTCGACGGCGGGGAGATCGCGACGCTCAACGCTCGGATCGTGTTAACGTGACCAGTCTTGCCGACATCCGCATCGGGTGACCGGTTGCCCGCGGCGTAAGTACCACGGCCTCCGGCGCGGGTACGGCGGAGTCCATCGAAATGGAAGGTAGCCACGCGGCGCCGTTATTGTGCTTGGCGCTGGTCTGCGTGACGTCACCGTCCGTGATCTCTGCGTGTCGCCCCCCGGGCTGGCCCCAACGTGCCGCCGGTCGCGGAGACATGAGGCTCAACCGCGGTCTGAGCGCCAGGGCGGTGCTCTGCATGGTGGCACGTAGCCGGAAACCGCGCTCTCTCCTGCAAACGGCCGTATGTGGGCGACGTGAGGCTGGCTAACGACCGGCTCGCTGCACGCCGCCGCGGCAAGCGTTTGCACGACAATACCAAAGTTAGTGGCCAAAGGGTTACCGGAATGGCCGACGAGATCACGGTGCTGGAAGCCCAAATGGGCGTTGCCAGCCACAGCACGACAAACAGACCGCCGATGACCACGAGAATCAGGATAAGGGTTTTCTTCATTGTTTCCTTCCGTTCCGCCGCGACCAACGCGCGGCCTCCAGGCCAACTACCATCGCACGCACCGGGGGGCATCACTGGGAGTCAGGTTTCATACTGCTCATAGCACTGCACAGCCCAGGCAGGCAACGCGGGCATTCCATCATCACCTCGGTCACTAACAATGATGCCGTTGCGATCAAATCGATCGGCTCTCATAGCACTGTTAATCCCTCGTGGATGACAAGCGGTTCCCGTGGAAGGCTGGCGAACAGGTCATTGGTGTCAACGGTGCATGATCACCAATTCGGGTCGGCCACCGTGAGCACGAGGTGAGCGTGGTCGGCTGCGACCCCACATCGGGACCGGAGAAGCGGGGCCAGATTCGCGTTGTGTTGTCTGTCCAGCAGTACTGCGCGGGGTAGGGCCCCGGCAGGTTGTGGCTCCAGGTGGTAATGGTCTCGCTCTGCGGCGTACCAAGCACGATGTTCTGGTTACTCACTGACTGCGCCGTTGATGAACTGCTCAGGGGCCTTGCACGTATTGCCGGTGCAGCACTGACCGATGGCGGCATATCCGCGTCGCCCTCCACGCGGCTCTTGTGCTGGGTGACGTCGAGCCGGGCGTTGTGGCGCGTGCGGCGTCGTCATTGTATTGACCCCTCTCCTGGCTCAATGTAGTAGCGGAACCAGACTGATCCTCGGCGCGGTGAGTACCCTTCGGTGTAAGGCGCGCTCTGCAACCACCAGGCTTCGGTAGTCTGATCCACCCACTGCGCGCCGTCCCACAGGTCAGGGGTATCGTTACTGTCGCCCTTGACAGCGATGTCAATACGCACCGGCGGCCGATAGTTGGCCTCCTGGTCCTGGTCGTTGCCCCAGCCCTGGCCGTAAGACGCGGTCACGACGCGAAAGCGGCCGTCGTTGAAGAACTGGAAGTGCTGCTCGTAACGTTAGTGGTACGGACTGCGCCCCAATTGGACATACGGAAGTCCTGCACACACCCCAAAAACGATGATCGCTTCGCCTGTCGAGGCAGGTCGCGCACCTGGGTCACGCCGTAGGGGTAGATGGGAAAACCGCCGCCCGCCGCCGCCCCAACGGTGTAGTCACAGTAGCCCCAATTGCCTGGATAGTAAAGGCGTGCCACTCCGATCCAGCTTCATGCGGGTGGCTGACCTGCGAGCGCCGCCGATCGTCGTAGGTTAGGTTGGTAATTTCCAGCGTCGGTCGGGGTGGTGCCGGTAGTCAAGGTTCCAACCGTTACGAGTGACGTGGATGGTGGCGGTGTTACCAGTCGCTCAGAACCGACGCCGGTCGGGGGCTATAGGCTGGGCTGCGCAAGTCCTGCGGACGCTCCGACCACCAAATCTTCTCGATCTTGTCCTCGGTCAGATCCACGAGCACCCAGACGGCGCCGCTATCGGTGAAAAAGGTCGTACCCGGCGCAGAGATGGCTTCCGTCACAAGGCGTGTCCATGTGATGCTGATCCATCCACGCAGATCTGGTCCACCGGATCGGGGGCGACAACCAGGGCCGCCTCCGCATCGGCGCTCGTGCGAATCAGTCCGGGAAACGGCCAGCTGATAGGGGCGCTTGTTGATCAGCGGAAGGTGTTCGCGGCTCGAACGGGCCAACGCGCACTCCCTGGCCCTGGTGGACATTGCCGTTACTGTAGCGTTGCGGTCGAAATCGGATATATCTACCTGGTAACGGTGCCGTCCGAATCCACGCGATAGCCAGGCGCATAGGGGCCGAAGAAGGGAAAATCTCAAACACCTCGGCGCGGTGACCGGCGACAAGTTCCTGCACCCGGAGCGATGCTGCACGCCAGGGTCCTAGGCCGCCTGTGCCGGTGTTGTCATGGCCTGCTCGGCCGGGTTGAGGGGAGTAATGGGGCCATTCGCGACGGCGGCGGTCGGCAGCCAAAAGCTGCTCAACATGGTCAGCACCGCGACAAAAGCCGACGGATGGGCGCGAAACGATGGGCGGTAGTGAAGATCCTGTTTTCAATACTTTTCTCTCTTCGACATACGAGACACGAAGAGATGGGACAGCCGCGCCTGGACCGGAACGACCGCCGGGCGCAGCGGCCAGACAAGTGGTTCGCCGGAGGCAGAAAGCCTGACCGATCATGCACTGGTGCAGTCTCTCCGCCAACCCGCAAGGGCCGTAGTTTAACACAAAGACTTTTGACCTGTCCGGCGGTGCCGGGCGCGACGCGACTTTTCGCCCGTAAAACAGAATGCCGCTATCCCATCCGTAATCAGAAGGAAGAAGCCGTGGCCTTGCGCCTGCCCGTGAGCGGTGCGCCCCTACAAGTTGATCGAGGGCGGGGCGCTGACGCGCGCCTGCCACACGCGTGGGCTGCAACGACGGTGAAACTGCCACTGGCAAGAGTCCAGTGGTGTCCAGAACGCGTTTTGCGCTATATAAATGTCAATGTGAAAGCAAATAAAGAGTGTGATGGCGAGTGAATGCCGTGGCCGCCGTGCCGGCTTAGGCAGCACCCTGGAAGCTTCATGCGCGCCCATGAAAATGCCAGGCAGGTCTGAGGAAAACAGCGATGAATCTACCACACAGCCTCATCCGCCGTCGCGGCCAGCAGTTTTTCGCCGCTCCTCAATAAAATTACCAGTTTCACCCAGAAGCTGAGCAGTGAAGCGCTCAAATCTGCGTGGGCTGGGCCGCTGTGGCGTTTCTTGCGCCAACAGGAACAATCGCCCCGCGCGCAGCGCGCCGGTAAACCACCGCGCTGAGCAAGTATCGCTATCTCACCGGCCTGCAATCACCGCCTAACCTATGAGCTGCGTGATTAAACAATCGGGACGATCATGCGCGAATCATCTACACCGACCGGCCAGTTGGGGCCTTACAGCAGCACTGACATCTTAGTAAACGCACGGTCTATTCATCATCAACATGCGCGAGCTGTGTTGTTCTGCACGCAACGAACCGGCGCTTTGCCGACGCGCGCACCATGTCATCGTCTGGGCGGCGAGCGCATCTCGGCCTGCGGCCTGGGCGCCAATGGGATGGGGATCCCATCGGCAAACTGGCGCTCTACACCTGCGTGCGCGGGCGTGCATCCCACCTCCCAACGCCCATCACCCTGGATGTCGGCACCAACAACCAGGCCCTGCTCGACGATCCGCTCTCCATCCGGCCTGCCGCAAAAACGTGAACGCGGCAAGGCCTCTGATCGTCAGGGAGGTTGCCATTTCGGCGGCGCGACGCACTTCTGCCGCTTTGTTCTTTGGATTTCGAAGATTTCAGCAGCATGAGCGCGATTTCCGCCTGCTGCGCAAATGCCGCGAGCGTATCTGCACCTTCGATGATGACGTTCAAAGGCACCGCAAATTGCCCTGGCGAGCGTCTGTTCGGCGCTGCGCCTGACCGGCGGCCGTCTCTGGCTGACCAGCGCTTCGTCTTCCTGGGTGCAGGCGAAGCCAGCGTCAACATCATGAATCTGAATGTTCGGTGACAGCCTCGAAAGCGAAGGTTTATCAGATGAAACTGACCTCCTTTACGGGTTTGTGGATTCCAGCTTTGGTGGTAAGCCGTGGCGACCTCAGCGTTCCCTGGCACCAATTCTTGCCCCCGATCATGGTTCATACCCGATCTTGCCGGCGTGGCGGAAGCATTCGTTGCGCTGATCGGCGTATCCGGCGTTAAGCGACACCGCCTGCGCGACAATCGTCAGGACGGTCGGACCGCATCGTCCGCGGCCAATCATCACGCCCTTCTCCAACGCATCGGTGAATCCAGCGCGCGGGCGCAAACCACCAGCCGGATGGACGAGCGCGCCACCGTGTTTGCCAGCAACAACCCATTCGAGCCAGTGACGGTTGCGCGACAGAACCTTCGTG
>NZ_JADJAT010000014.1:0-7071 GCF_016704105.1 Candidatus Amarobacter glycogenicus
GTAGCCAGTGATATCTTGACCTGCGTAGGACAACCCACCAGCCAGACCGAGAATGGCTCCTGCACCGGCGGCAAATTCGCTGCGGCAAACTCGCTCACGCTCTGGCCCGCCGCATAATCCCATTGCCAGTCCAGCCCAGGAATGCCCTGGTCCAACAGGTTGTAGTAGACACCCCAGCAACTGGGTTGATAGTTCATGTTCTGTGCGCGATCACCCACACCGGCGCCCCATGGCGCTGCCGCGCACAATCCTGCTGGATCTGTACCGAGAGGATTATTTCCGACATAGGAGTATCTGTTGAGATTTTGCGGATTCCCTGCCCCGGCATCCCTATCCCCTAGTGCAAACCGCGCCAGCGTCGGGTCGTAGTATCTCGCAGCAGAAATACAACCCGCCAGCCACCCTCATCCAGCACCCGCCCGGTGAAGCGTCGCTGCGTTCGTCGGCGTCGCGCCGACGGGCGTCCTCGACTCTCACCCACGGCTTGTACCAAACTCCGCCTGCGCCACCGCTGGCGCCATTGGCCGTCACCGTCGTGCTGCCCAGGTGATCGCGCAACAGCCAGTACAACACCCGCCACGCGCACCGCCACGCGCTGACCGTTGAAATAGTAGTATTTCGTGTGCGTCGTCGCGCCGCCAGCCACCTTCTTCTCGTACAGATTGCCGATCGTGGTGACCGTCTCCCCGTTCATCACGCTCTTGATGCGGGCGCCATCGGCGTCATAGGTGTAGTTGGCCGTCGCCGCCCCGCTGATGCTGACCAGGCGATTCTCGTCGTCATACGTCAGGGTGTAGGTGTTCCCCCCAATCGTGCGCCGCCGCATGTTGCCGTTCTGATCGTAACAGTAACTGCTGCCGTTGCTTGTGCTTACCACCGCATGCTTCTTCACCAACGCACCTTCCGGGCAGGTGCTTGCCTGCGCCACCCCGTAGCCGTACGTCCCCTGTCCCGTCTTGCTGATCAGGTTCCCGCGTTGTTGTAGCTGTAGTCCTTATCTCACGCCCGTCCCGGTCCCATCGTCGTAGCCCGCGCAAATCGCATCACCCGTGAAGCCGCTCAACAGCCGATCCAACCGTCGTAGCTGAAGCACTGCCGCTGACCGGTGTTAGCGCATCCACGATCCAGCGCACATTGCCGGCCGTATCGTAGCCATACGTCAGGTCCTTGCAAACTGCTGGCATTCGCCGACGTTCCTGCCTTCACCTGCTGCAAGCGCCCCAGTCCGCCGCTCGCTGTCCAGGGATGGTAGGTGAACGCCATCTGCACCACCGGGATTGTTGTTGCTGCTCTGCTTGCCCAGCGCTCAACCGCGTCAGCCTTCCGGCCACACTCATACACCGCATTCCCGCTGCGCACATAATCCACACTGCTGTACATCCGCCCGGCAGCCCCTGCGCTGTGTACGCCAGGTTGACCGTCTCCGCACTCTGGGGTCCGAAATCAGCCTCAGCACCCGTCCGCCGAATCATAGGCGTAACCGAGGGTGTACGCCTCCCCATCAATCGTGTGCGTTTTCCGCCGTCACCCGGCTGCGCTTGTCGGGGTCCAACTCGCGCTGTTGTTGACATCGCCGCCCACATATCGCCCTCATCCCGGTGCGCCGCCTCGCCGAACTGCGCTGGCCCCATCGAACGCATCATAGCTGTAATCGGCCAACACCGTCCCGCATCGGCTGCCGCTCTGCCATTTCTGCGTCAGCCGATTCAGTCCGTCAGCCAAACCCTATCGTGACATTCCGCGCATCGGTCTGCGCCACCAGGTTCCCGGCCGTGTCGTACGTGTAGCTCCACGCACCCATGTCCGGATCGTTCATGCTCATCTTGCGCCCCAACAGATCGTACGTGATCGTGGTCACCGCCCCATCCGGCCCGGTCATCTGCACCAGCCGATCCGCCACGTCGTAGGCGTAGGTCGTCAGGCCGTTCGCGTTCGCATTCCAGGCCGGCGTCGGGCACTTGACCGTGCCCCGCCCACCTGCCCCAGGTACTCCTTGACGCTCGCCAGCCGCCCCCACGCATCGGTCTCCGTAAGCGCCTGCAAGTATCTGTAGGTGATATCGTTGCCCTGGATCGTGATCTGCTCACGAATCACCGCGGTCTGCCGATTCTGGTAGTACGTGCAGGTCTTGCTGCCGTCCGCCTGCGTGACCTGCGTCACCCGTCCCAGCCGATCGGACGTTGACTGCGTCGCGGCCAGCCCACTCCAGTTCACCGCCTGGTACGTCACTCCGCTCACCGTACTCGTGTACGGCGCCGAACTGGCTGCCAGGTTGCCCAGCCCATCGTAGCGCTGGCTCACCAGGCTCCACTGGCCGCTGCTGTACTCCTTCTGCACCTGCCGCACACGCCCCAACCCATCGTAGAACGTGCGCTCCTCCAGGTAGGTCGCACTCGCACCTGGCGTCGCCGTTGCCGTCATCGCGCAGCAAATGTCGCTGCACATACAGCCCCTGGTCCGTCGTGTAGACGATCTTCTCCGTCGCCGGGTTGCTGAACCCCGCCCCCGGCTTACGCACCTCCGTCAGCCGGCCAAACGTATCGTAGGTGTAGAACGTGACCGCCTCGTTGGCGTCGGTCTCGCTCTGCACCTGTCCCACCAGCCCGCTGCCCCCCGCCGTCGCATTGATGCCGTAGCGCGTGATGGTCGTCGTCAGCGTCGCGCCGCCCAGCCCGCTCGCCGGTTGTACGCTGACCGCCAATGGGTAGCTGTGAAACAGGCTGTCATAGGTCGTCGTGGTGCTCTGTCCGCTGGCCGTGGTTTCGTCCTGGCGATTGCCGAAAGAATCATAGCCATAACTGGCGGCTTTCACCCAGTTGGCGTCACAGGCGCTTCCCCCCTGTCCCGCCTGCCACACCTCTCTCACCTGCCCAGCCGTCGGCGCCTGGTTGTACGCCGCATAGCCGCTGTAGTTGTCGTAGATGGTGCGCGTCTGCCCCTGGCATGTCCCGCTTTCGCTCCGCGAACAGCTTCTCCTCCGCCACCCGATTGACGATGTAGGTCGTGCCGTCATTGCGTGGGGAATAGACCCGCTTGATCGTTCGGTATGGTATCGTTGGCGCGGCCTCGCTGTATAGCCGGGTCAACAGCAGATTGCCATACGCCGCATCGTAGGTGAAGACGCTCCTGGTGTAACGCAGCGGCGGGTTCGTCCCGTTCGGGTCCGCCACATAGTCGGTCTTGTCTTGCGGATAGACGAAAGTCATCCCGCCCGGCGTACCCACGCTGGTCTCATTCCAGGTCTGGTCGCTGCGCGCCAGCAATAGTGCCGCCGGAACCTGCGCGCCTCTGTCTTGGACAACCTGCCCTTCCAGCGGTGCTGGTTGGTCGTGGTGTGGAACCACTGCTTCAGCCGCGTGTCCGGCTGACCGCTGCCGATCAAGGCACCGCTCCCCACCTGGATGGCCTCCGCCTGACCGAACCCGCCCCGCCTCATCATCCCAACTGCTATTGTCGTACACGTATTGCGTCACGATGTCGGGATCGCTCCGCCCCCCCGCCGCCACTCCTGCTGCACCACCATTCCGCCGCTCGAACCGCCGTACGTAATCTCCACCGTCCCTGGTAGCCGTTGTTCACCGTCACCATGTGCCCCATCCGTTCGTGCCGCTGCCGTAGGTGTAGCTGGTTGGCGGTAGCGCATTGCTGCCGGTTCCATAACGCGTGATCGTGCTCAAGCACAGCCGGCTCTGCGACGGCGCCGTCGGGTTGATGAACGTCGTCATGCCCAACACCAGCTTGTGCAGCAGCGTGTTGTTGGCCATTCCTCCACCCGCTGCCGGGTATTTCCGTGTCCAGAAAACCTGGTAGCCGGTCTCGTCGAAGTGCTCGGCCCGATCCTCCCGGTTCTGAGTAGGTCAGCTTCACGAAGGCGCCGTTTGGCCCATAGCTGATCTCCTTCACCTGCACCGCACGCACCTGGATGGCTCATCATTGGTGGAGTTGCTGGTCGAACAGTCTGCTGGCAGGACTCCGCCTGCCGTGTGCCTTCGTAGTCATAGCTGAACGTCAGACGATTAGGCGTCGTTGGCGTGGTGTCGCGCACCTCGGTCAACACCCACTTGGTGAAGCGATGCACCACCCGCATCTCCTCGGGCTCCCAGTCGCCGCCGCTGCAGTCGCGTATGTATAACGCCGGCTCGAAGTGATAGGTGATGCCGCTTTCGGTCGTCACCTCCCAGACCAGGTTGTCTCGATTGTACAGCCCGGATGTAGCCGGCAGATCGATTGTCCCGAAGGGATTGTTGTATTCAAAATACTCCATGACCGGATAGTCAGGGTTGGAAGCGGTCGGCCGGCGGATCTTCAGGAAGGGGGTCCTGCACGCTGTAGAAGTTCCGCCGTGTTCCCTCCAATCGTGGGTCACGCCGTTCAGGGGTCAGGTGTACTTGCCCGTGTCCAGGCTACGCAAGATGTAGCTCAACCCGCCGAGATCCCAGCCCCACCCGGCCAGTTGATGATGTCCGTCGCCGGCCAGGCTGCGGCTGCTGTAGTCCAGGCTCCAGCCCAGGCGCCAGTCCACCCGCGGCCCCGGCGCGCTGCGATCGGGTAGCTCACGGTCCAGGCTCCGTTGTACAACTGCGACTGCACCCCTTCGACCCCCGGCGCCGGTTCCGGCACAATGCTGTTGCCGGCCGCAAACAAGGTGAAGTGCGTCAGCGTGGTGATCAGTTGTCTTTGCTCCTGATCCACGCTCGTTGGCAACACCACCCAGCGCCCGTCGGCTGCACCCTGGAAGAACAGCGTCGCGCCCGGGGCCAGGGGCGTTTGCTATCGCCGGCCGCCGGATCGCGATAGCGCAGCGTCAACCCACCGCAAACTGCGTCACCGGCAGTCCCGACATCTCCGTGGCGCTCGAAGCCGAACAGGAAATCAAGGTTCGCAGGCTGATCGGGATCGCTCTCGTGCGGCCGATAGCGCAGCAGCGTCGGCGCACTCACCGCGCCCGGCCGCGCATCCACCTGCACGCGGCCATCCGCGCTGAGCAGCACCCCGCCCTCGCCCGGCGTCAACCACACCTCATCCGGCCCAGGCGTCGGCGTCCAGGTGGCCGTCGGCGTTGGCGTACACTCCTCATCATCCTGGCAGGGCGGTGGTGTGGCCGTCGGCGTCGCCGTCGGCGTGGCGGTCACCGCATCCGGCCCGGGTGTGGCCGTCGGCGTCGGCGTACACTCAAGCCTGGGCAGGACACCTCATTCGTCGGTGTCGCCGTCGGCGTGGCGGTCGGCGGCTCGGCCGTGGGCGTCGGCGCACAGTCCTCGCCCAGGCAGGGCGCCGCGGTGATCGTGATCGCCGCACTGGCCTGCACCGCCGCGCCACCTCCGCTCACGATGGCCGCGGTGTTGGTGATGACCTGGCCGCTGACCGCGCCCAGCGCCTGCGCCTGGAACGTGCCGGTCAGCGTCGCGCCCGCAGCCAGTTGACCGATGGCCCATTCCAGCCGGCGTTCGGCCTCAACGTAGCTGAATTCCCCCTCCCCGGCCGGCCAGTAGGTCAGTTCCAGCGGCAACGTATCGCTCACCACCAGCCCGGTCAGGGTGCGGTCGGCCAGGGTGTTGCTGATGACCACGGTGTAGGTCACGACGCCGGATGGCTCGACCAGCACCGTCGCCGCGGCCAGCGTCAACTGCACCAGCGCAGGCGCGGGCGTCGCACCGGGATCGGAAATGAGATCGAAATTGGGATCAGGGGACATGGGTTCAGTAGTGGTATTTATCTGGAGTGGGGGGTAGCAGCAGCCGCCGTGGAAAAGAGCAGACTGCAAACTACCAGCAGATGAACCAACGACGACAGAGGCACGAGGCCGCAGGAGCAGAATGTCGGGAGAGAGGGAGAGAAGTAGAAGAGGAAAAGAGAAGTAGTAGAAAACAAAGGCGTAACATGACAACGGACTCCTTTCGTGCAACAATCGAAGCGGATGGGGTCAGGGACATTTTCTGACTGCTGAAGGAGTCGCGGGCGGGAGCGAGTCTCTCGCCGGGGACTTCCGAATTCGGGAGGCGACCTCGGAAGGCGGGGGCATGCTTGTGGCTGGTCACAGCACAGCACGCGCGGCGATCTGTCAAGAGGCAAAATTTGGGGCAACAGTGGTCCGTTGGGCGGACGATTGACCACAAGAACGTAGGACTGGAAGTAGCAGAGAAGATTCGCAGATTAGCGTGTTTGCGCTCTTGTGTTCTGTGTGGCAATCCGTCCCAGCTTTCTCTGCCACGATTTCACTAGTACTGCGTTCGGGGCCTTTTCAAGTGTCAATTGGTGCATTACGTTAGCAAAAAAATCCACCGGCTTGACTCTTCGAAGATTTTGCTAGAGTTCCGAAAGTGGTTTCGTCGGTGGCTGGCGTCGCTTTGTTCCTGACCAGGCGCCGCCACCCGAAGGCAAAACCCGATGGCCAGGAGCGAAGAGGGCCGACCAGCCAGAAGAAGAAGAGGGTATTAGTACGGCAAGGCCCGGTTTGACTGACAGGATCAATCAGCCCCTCGTTGAGGGTCCGGCGGGGCTGATAAGCGCGATCCAGCAACCCCTGGACAACGGCGCATGGCCGCACGACCCCATGTCGTTGATGAGTCGTCTGCACCGGAGGGTGAAGATCGCGCCCAGCGGCGTGCCGCCTACCAGGCCCAGGAAGCGGCCCGGCGATGCCGAGCACGAATGCGAACGGCCCGGCGCACGGGGACGGCAAGTCACGCCGACCAGGGCGTCCAGCGGGGCGGCCGTTGTTGTCGCTGTTGGTCAGCAACTGCGCAAGGCCAACGGGAGGTGACGGCGGGGCCGCATAGATCAAGCCAGGCCACGCCGGTTGGGAGGGCGCCGAGCGATGCCGGTGTGACCAGGCGCCGCGGTTGCTACCCGATCGTTCTGTTTCCGCTCCAGTCACGTCAGGCGACGGGTTGCTGATACAGGGTTCGATCAACGTACATAGCATCTGTTCTCGCTCGGACGTTGGTCGGAAGCGGTTGATCACTCTTAAGGAAGAATTTGACGGCGGCGTCATCTCGTTGTAGTTCACATAGAGCACCGCGATGTTGGGCTGGCCGGCCAGCCAGGGCTCGACTTTCTGCATGTTGCTTT
>NZ_JADJAT010000015.1:0-13432 GCF_016704105.1 Candidatus Amarobacter glycogenicus
GGCTTCGACGGAGGAGCTTGGCGCAATCCGAGGAGTTCGCGGCCACGGCCGGGCAGATGCGCGACCTCGCGGAAGCGCTGAACCAGGCGGCGAGCCGATTCCGGACGGCCTGAGCGAAGCCGGACTCAGAACGAAGGCGCGCGGTTCCCCGCGCGCCTTTGTTGTCCGGGAGTGGGACGGCGGCTCAGCCGGTCGGATGCCGCGACCTGCGAGCGCGAGCGCCGAGCCGGTGATTCGCATCGCGGTAAACCGCTCCTGTGTGAACAGTCGCGAAAGGACGAGGGTTTGGACTGGAGTAGAGCGACGCGAGGACGGAGGCGACGGCAAGGTTCCTCGGTTACTTGCCAAGGCGTAGGCGCCGTTCGCGGTGACATCGATAAGGCCGACGGCGGCGAGCTTCGGCAGATCCCCGGCCGGGCCAGACGAGTGACCTGGTAAGGAGCCCGGAGCCTCCAACGAAGACGGTCCCGCCAAAGCGCGCGGCCGCGATGACGACGATGGCGTCGCCGTCGGTCTGTGTCCCGCGGTCGACGAGGATGAAGAACACGCCGAAGCCGATGGCGGCGCCGAGGCCGAAGAGCACCGGCCGAAGATGGTGGCTGGAAGTGAAGCGGGCCCCTTCCGGGGGGAGCGAGACGAGCACGGTCCCGGCGAGGGCGAGGGCGATGCCTGCATCCTGGAGGCCGGAGGGAGCATGACCAGTGGCGAAGGCGAAGGCGACCGGTACGACGGCGCCGCATGCCGAGAGCGGGGCGACGACGGCGGACTCGCCGGTCGCGAGGCCCTGGTAGAGGGCCATCCCTCCGAAGCTGGTGAAGACGCCGGCGGCGAGCCCCCAGGCGATGGCTTCGGCGCGGACTTCGGGGCGAACGATGGCGGCGACGAGGAGGAGGGCGAGCAGGCTGGACGACTGGGAGACGAGGCCGACGGTGAAAGCGGGGTACTTCCGGGTGAACCGCCCGCCGAGGAAGTCGGACGTGCCCCACGAAAACGCGGCGCCGAGCCCGAGGAGGATGCCCATCGGGTTGTCAGGCTACGGGAGCGGCGGGCTAGGGTCAGGCGGGGCCGGGAGTCTCCCAGTGGCGGGGGAGGGCCATCCGGTCGTAGAGGTATCCCCAGGTGGATGGATGGTTCGTGCCCACTTTGACGAAGCGATCGACCCGATGCGGCGAGAGCGAGACTGCTCCGCGGGCGGCCTCACTCGTTTCGGCAGCGAAGATGCAACGGCTGGTTGTGCGTTCGGGATCCCAGTACGACCGGAGCCAGAGGGCGCAAGCAACTCCCTCGGCGTGGGGCGCGTTCGCGTGGAGCACATCCGCGCTGCTCGAGCCCTGTGGGAAGGTCCGTTCCGCGAGGAACAGCGACCAGCCATCCGGAGCGCTGTCTATCCCCGGTCCGCTGGAGGCACCAGGCACCTCCTCGACTTCGCGGACCTCGTCGTAGTCGAGGCGGCAGAGCCGATGCTGGATGCCGAGTTCGAGCGCATCTGGCCCCCGGTAAACGCAGAAGCCAAAGCTGGACCTGCCGAACGAACGGACCCAGTCGTATCGAGGTTCGTTCCACGCCATGGCGAGGAAGTGGACCATCCCGAACTCCGGATCTTCAACCTCGGATGTCTCCTGATACGTGCGCGAGACGACGAAGAGCGGCATGCGGACCTTCCTCCTTTCCTAGTCCTCGGCGGAGCTGGGATCGATGGGTTCGAGGACGGCTTCGAGATCCGCTTCACGAATCCGAATCGACTTCATCCCGGCCAGCCGGGAGGCGGGAAGCTTACCAGAGCGAATCCATGCGCGAATAGTCTGCACGTGGACACCCAGATACTCAGCGGCCTCGTCGGTGCTGAAGAGCCTGCCCGAGGCGGGGCGGGCTCCGCGAGACCCCGATGAAAGCTCAGAGATGTACTGCTCGACGTCCTGAGGGGTGACGCCTAGCTCTCCGAACACTCGAGCGGGCAGGTCCTTGCCCCAATGCATGAAGGTCAGGAGGGTTTCGCGTTGGCCGGGGAAACTTCCGAACTCCGGAAGAGGTCCCACCCCAACCTCCCGAGGGCGATGGACTCCTCTGAGGCCAGAGGGTACTCCGGCCCTCCATCTCCGCGGGGGTGGGTACGGAGAAGGATGTCCTCGAGGACGTCGACATCGAGGGTAATGGGACCGAAGCGGAAGAAACCGAACTGGCTGCACGCCTTGAGGAAAGCGACAAACGCGATGTCGGGAGTGAGAGCGGCGAAGTCGAGCGCTTCCGTGAGCTGACGCTCGATGCGTTTCGCTTCGACTCGCCAGGGCGCGCCGCCCTTGATGGCGTCGGCGGAGGCGTCTTCTGAGGCCATGCCCAGAGTGTGCGCCTATCACGAAGACAACGCAACACGCATGATTCCGCAGTTGATCCTCTTGACATCGGGGAATTTCACCGCGTAGAAAGGCGCCAACCAGGGGTTTGCCACGTTTCTGCGCAGCAAACCGAGAAAGGAAATCCCGGCATGACAACGGCAACAGCGATGGACCAGGACAAGGCGGCGGCGTTCGGCGGGCGGATGATGGAGATGATCTCGAGCGGGACGCTGATGATGATGACGAGCGTGGGCCACGAGGTTGGCCTTTTCGAGACGATGGCCGGCATGCGCCCGGCCACCAGCCAGGAGATCGCGACGGCCGCGGGCCTGAACGAGCGGTACGTGCGCGAATGGCTGGGAGCGATGACGACGGGGCGCATCGTCGACTACGACCCGGTGGGCGCGCGGTTCTCGCTGCCGGCCGAGCACGCTGCGTCGCTCACGACAGCTGCTGGACCGGTGAACATGGGCCTGTGGGCGTGGTCATTCATCGGGTTTGGCGAGACCCTGGACAGCCTGGCCGACTGCTTCCGGAACGGCGGCGGCATCCCTTACTCGAAGTTCACGAAGTTCCCCATGGTAATGGCGGCAATCAGCGCGGCGAACTACGACGCGTCACTCATTTCCACCACGCTGCCCCTGGTGCCCGGACTGGTCGAGCGTCTGAAGGCCGGGATTGATGTGGCAGACGTTGGCTGTGGCAGCGGACATGCGATCAACCTGATGGCGAAGCAGTTCCCAAACAGCCGTTTCACCGGCTTCGACTTCTCGGAAGTGAGCGTCAACGCCGCCCGGGAAGAGGCCCAGGGGCTGCAGCTGAAGAACGCGCGGTTCGAGGTCAAGGATGTGGCGACGCTTTCCGGGCCGCCGGCCTACGACTTCATCACCGCGTTCGATGCGATCCACGACCAGGCGCACCCGCGGAAGGTGCTCAGGGGTATCGCCGATTCGCTTCGCCCTGGCGGGACCTTCCTCTGCGTGGATATCGCCGGTTCGAGCAACCTGCACGAGAACATGGACAACCCGATGGCGCCGATGATGTATTCGGCCTCGACGATGCACTGTATGACCGTCTCGCTCGCCCTCGGCGGCGAAGGTCTCGGGAACATGTGGGGCGAGCAGAAGGCCCACGAGCTCTTCCGCGAGGCAGGCTTCACGAACATCGAGACGAAGCGGATCGACAGCGACCCGAGCAACAACTACTACATCTGCCGCAAGTAGCCACAGGGTATCGGACGAGGCAACGAAAGGAACGAAAACACCATGGCAACAACCTATATCGGGTACTGGCGGCCGGCGGCCGACTCTCCGGTGAACGAGGCACGGCGCAAGACCGGGGCCAATCCCCCGGAGCTGGACAAGAAGCGCCGCGAACTCCCAGCAAGCCTCCCGCCGACGTGCAAGATCCTGGACTCCTGGTTTGTCCTGGGGACCGCCCCCAGCGCGCTGGTGGTAGAGGCGGAGAGCATCGCCGACATCGGCCACATCACCACCTACTACGCCGGCTGGCTCGAGTTCGATTGGCACCCATGCATGGCGATGCCTCGAGACTAGCGGCAGCGGCGGCCAGCGGCAGCCCGCTCGAATTCGACCAGCACCCCCTGCGGGTCGATATTTCGGCGCCGGCAGCGGCGGGGCAGTTGCGAAGGCAGATGTTGGCGCCTTCGCGCTGCCTCGCCGCCTTTCATCCACTACTCAGCATTCCGGGACAGCGGAGGTAAGCATGACTGCACCAGCAACAGACCGCGCGATGGCGCTCCAATCCCTGCAAGCAGCGGCTGTTGGCGGTTTGGTCACAGGACTGTGCATCCGGCTGGGCGGGCGCCTCGGCCTGTACGAGGCGATGGCACAACGGGGGCCCATGACGGCAGCCGATGTCGCGGCCGCGGCCGGGCTCAGCGAGCGCTTCGTGCTGGAGTGGCTGCGCCAGCAGGCGTCCGCCGGTGTCCTTGTCTACAGCGAAGACGGCCGGTTCGAACTCGACGAGCCCGCGCGCGGGATGTATGCCGACACCAACAGCCCCTCCTTCGTCGCGGGGTTCTGGGACAACCCGCAAAGGTTCGTCGACATGTTCGAGAGCGCCGAAGGAGCGTTCCGGACCGGAATCGGCAGGCCGTTCGGTGAGATCAACCCCACCCCGGTGCGAGAGGTGGCAATGCGTATACCGCTACAAGTGTGGGCAAGGAATGCTCTCGTCCCGCAGGCGCTGCCGCAGCTCCCCGGCGTCATCGAGAAACTCAGGGACGGTGGTGCTGCTTGCGATATCGGCTGCGGTGCGGGGGCGGCACCGCTGGCGATTGCGGCGGCGTTCCCGCGCAGCCGAGTCGCCGGGTACGACACCTGGAGCGCCGTGCTGGAGCTGGCGGAGGAATTCCGTAACGAAGCGGGGCTCACCAACGTGGCCTTCTACAACCCTGAGCGCACACCGCTCCCGGAGACGCCGGAGTTCGACCTGGTGATCACCTCCGACATGCTCCACGACCTGCCCCGGCCAGACCTGATGGCCGCATCGGTCAGAAAGCTGATCAGGCCGGGGGGAAGCTGGTTCATCATCGACCCGGACCCGCGTCCGACCTTCGATGAGGACCGCCTCCAGCCACAGGCGGCCAACCAGTACGGATTCTCGTTGGCCATCTGCCTGCAGTCGGGTACTGCGACGCCAGATGGGTGGGGACTCGGGCTCAGGGGCCTGCCAGAACCGGCGCTGCGGGAGCTGGTGATGAATGCCGGGTTCAGCGAGTTCGAGCGGGTGCAGGGAATCAGCCACCCGTTCAACGCCTACTACGTGGCGCGGCCGTGAAGCTGGCCGCCGTCATCGGGACCGCCCAGCGGGACTGGGACGACCTGCGTTCATTCGCGACCGAAGGGAAGAATAGACAGGTCGAAATGAACGCTGACGCCGGGAAAAGAGGGAACTTCTGATGACTGCACCAGCAACAGACCGCGCGATGGCTCTCCAGGGGGTGTCCCTTGGAGCTGTTAGCGGCTTCATCACGGGATTGTGCATCACGCTGGGCACACAGCTCGGCCTGTACGAGGCGATGGCACAACGGGGGCCGATGACAGCAGCCGACGTCGCCGCTGCGTCCGGGCTGAGCGAACGCTTCGTCCTGGAATGGCTTCGCCAGCAGGCTTCCGCGGGCGTCCTCGTTTACAGCGAAGACGGGCGGTTCGAACTCGACGAGCCGGCGCGCGGAATGTTCCACGATAGCAACAGCTCCACGTTCGTCGCCGGGATCTGGGACGACCCACGAAGGACGGTTGAACTGTTCGAGAGCGCCAAAGACGCGTTCCGGACGGGCATCGGCAAGTCGTTCGCTGAAGCCAGCGCCAGCCGGACCGAACAGGTGGCGCGTGGACCGCTTCAAACGTGGGCAAGGAACGCGCTCGTCCAGCAGGCACTGCCGCAGCTCCCCGGCGTCGTGGAGAAACTCAGGGACGGCGGTGCGGCCTGCGACATCGGCTCCGGCGCCGGCGGAGCGCCACTGGCGATCGCTGCGGCGTTCCCGCGCAGCCGCGTGGTCGGCTACGACACCTGGGACGCAATGCTGGAGCTCGCAGAGGCATCTCGCGCGGAGGCCGGACTCACCAACGTGTCATTCGTCAACCCGGAACGGACTCCCCTCCCGGAGACACCGGAGTTCGACCTGGTGATCACCGCCGACATGCTCCATGACCTGCCGCGGCCAGACGTGATGGCCGCGTCGGTCAGGAAGCTGATCAAGCCGGGGGGATGCTGGTTCATCATCGATGCGGACTCGCACACCGACTTCAACGAGGACCGGCGCCAGCCACAGGCAGCTATGCTGTATGGGTACTCGTTGGCCCTCTGCCTGCAGTCGAGTACCTCAACGCCCGATGGGTGGGGACTCGGGCTGAGGGGCCTCCCGGAACCGGCAATGAGGGAGATGGTGATGAACGCCGGGTTCAGCGAGTTCGATCGAGTGCAGGGAATCAGCCATCCGATGAACGCCTACTACGTGGCGCGGCCGTGAAGCTGGCCGTGCCCCTAACGGGTAGGTACGACGGGGCTGGCGACATGGCTCCGTGGCCAAGAACGACCGGGGTGACTATTCCTCTTCGTCGAGTTCGAGGGGGATCGTCTCGTTCAGGACCTGTTCGTCGTCGTCGTGGGCGCCGTTGGCGTTGGCGCTGACGTCGGTCACATCGCGTCCCTCGACCGGGTCGGACATGGTGAAGGCTGCGATGCTGGCGACCTGGTCGCCTTCGTTGACTTTCATGACGGTGACGCCCTGGGTGTTGCGGCCGATGAGGCTGATCGAATCGACGCGGGTGCGGACGACGATGCCGTCGCGGGTAACAAGCATCAGGTCCTGGCCGGGCTCGACAACGCGGCAGGCGGCGACGTTGCCGGTGCGGTCGGTGATGTTGAGCGTCTTCACGCCCTGGCCGCCGCGGCCCTGGACCGGGTATTCGCTGAGGCGCGTGCGCTTGCCGAAGCCTTTTTCGGAGATGATGAGGAGCTGTTCGCCATCGTCGAGGGTCTCGACGCCGACGACGTAGCCGCCTTTAGCGAGCTTCATGCCGCGGACGCCGCCGCTGGTTCGGCTGGCCTGGCGGAGGTCATCGATCTTGAACACGATTGCCTGACCTTCGCTGGAGACGAGGATGACCTGGGTGCTTTCGGCGGCCATGCGAGCGGCGATGAGCTGGTCGGTTGGTTCGAGGTCCATGGCGATCTTGCCGTTGCGGCGGACCTCTTCGAACTCCTTGAGGAGGGTCTTCTTGATTTCGCCTTCGCGGGTGGCGAGGAGGATGAAGTCGCGGCTGTAGTCCTTGACGACGAGGATGGCGGTAACGCGGTCGCCGTTCTCGATTTCGATGAGGTTGACGATGGGGAGGCCCTTGGCCTGCTTTTTTCGTATCCGGAACGTCGTAGCCGCGGAGGTGGTAGACCTTGCCCTTGTCGGTGAAGAAGAGGAGGTTGTCGTGCGTGTCGCAGACGACGAGCTTCATGACGGCGTCTTCTTCGCGGGTGGGGGCGCCCTTGGCGCCTCGGCCTCCGCGGCGCTGCTGGCGGAACTCTTCGAGGGGCATGCGCTTGATGTAGTTGCGGATGCTGAGGGTGATGACGCTGTCCTGGTGGGCGATCAGGTCTTCTTCGCGGAAGTCTTCGGGGTCGGCTTCGACGATTTCGGTGCGGCGGGCGTCGCCGTACTTCTTCTTGAGGTCGATGATGTCGTCGCGGACGACGAAGTCGATCTTGCGAGGGTTGGCGAGAAGGTCCTCGAGTTCGGCGATCTTCTTGATGAGTTCTTCGTATTCGGAGAGGAGAGCGTTCCGTTCGAGGGCGGCGAGGCGGCGGAGCTGCATATCGAGGATTGCGCGGGCCTGCAGCTCAGTGAAATCGAAGGGGTTGGCGCGTGCGAGTTCGCGGGCGGCGGCCGGGGCGTTCGCGGGGAGCCGTTCGGCGAGGACGGTGCCGGTACCCTGGAGGAGTTCGAGGGCGTTGTTGGCGGATTCCGAAGCGCGGATCGTGATGATCACGGCGTCGAGCATTTCGATGGCTTTGAGGAGGCCCTGGAGGATGTGTTCGCGTTCGCGGGCCTTCGCCAGCTGGTGTTCGGCGCGCCGGCGGATGACTTCGCGGCGGTGGTTGATGAAGAGTTCGAGGGCGCGTTTGAGGCCGAGCCGGCGGGGTGCGCCATCGACGATCGCCATCATGTTCATGGAGAAGCTGGAGCGCATCGCGGTGTGTTTGAAGAGCAGGTTCTTGACCTGGGCGACGGAGCCTTCCTTCTTCAGTTCGATGACGATGCGCATGCCGGTGCGATCGGACTCATCACGCAGATCGGCGATTCCTTCGATCTTCTTGTCGCGCACGAGGTCGGCGATTTTTTTCGACGAGGGAGGGCCTTGTTCACCTGGTAGGGCAGTTCGGTGACGATGATGGCGGTTCGGCCGCGAGTCGATTCCTCGATGGTGGTGCGGGCGTGCATGACGACGCGGCCGTGGCCTTCGCCGTAGGCCATGCGGACCTGGGAGCTGTCCTTGCCGACGAGGGCGATGCCGTGAGTCGGGAAGTCGGGGCCTTTGACGATCTGGAGGAGGTCGTCGAGGGTCGACTCCGGCTTATCTATAAGGAGGGCGATGGCGTCGGCGAGTTCGTTGAAGTTGTGGGGTGGGATGTTGGTGGCCATGCCGACGGCGATGCCGCTGGAGCCGTTGAGGAGCAGGTTGGGGACGCGGGCGGGGAGGACGCTCGGCTGCTCGTGGCGGCCGTCGTAGTTGGGTTCGAAGTCGACGGTGTCCTGGTCGATATCGGCGAGGAGTTCTTCGGCGATGGTGGAGAGGCGCGACTCGGTGTAGCGCATGGCGGCGGGGGGGTCGCCATCGACGGAGCCAAGTTGCCCTGGCCATCGATGAGGGGGTAGCGGAGGAGAATTCCTGGGCCATGCGGACGAGCGTGTCGTAGACGGCCTGGTCGCCATGGGGGTGGTACTGCCCATGACCTCGCCGACGGTCGCGGCGGACTTCTTATAGGCGGTGGTGGCGCGCGAGCCGCCTTCGAACATGCCCCAGAGGATGCGGCGCTGGACGGGTTTGAGGCCGTCGCGCACATCGGGGAGGGCGCGCGAGACGATGACGCTCATGGCGTAATCGAGGTAGCTCGTGCGCATTTCGTCTTCTATCTGGACGGGGCGGACGTTCGAGGTGGGCTCGATGGTCAACGGGCTGCTCGAATCTGGGGCGGGGAAACCGCTAGTCAAAGTATACCGTTTTGGGGGGCTAAGGGCCAAAGACCGGTGTAAAAGGAAAGGCGGGCGATCGCAGCGGGCCACGCGGATGTGCTATACATGGCATACCCCCCCCCGGAGCGGGAGGTTGTGGAGGCGAGCGATGCACCAAGATCTCAGCCCGCAGGAGCGGCGAGTAGTAGCTGCAGTGGCCGAGGGCAAGACGAACAAGCAGATCGCGCTGGAACTCGGGCTCGCTGAGCCAACCGTGAAGAACTACGTGGCGAACGCGATGCATAAGGCCGACGTTGACAACCGAACTTTGCTTGCGCTGTGGTGGCGGCAGCATGAGCAGGCCGCGAACGGGTAGGGCCGATCGATTGAAGGCGATGGGATAGATCCGAAGAGACGAAGTGCCTTTCTTACTACCGTTCATTATCTTGCCGGACGTGGGTAGAAAGGAGAATCGCAATGTTGACAACCAAGTGGAGGCTGGGCCTTGCAATTAGCCTTCTGCTCGCCCCGGCCGCGGCAATCATCCAGGGTGATCGAGCGACCGCTGTGGAGCAGAATGGTACCTATGTGGTCATCTCCCCAAGATCGTCAAGCGCCTGGATTACTAGCCCAGGTAGATTTCACGACGGCGTGAGTTGCTCTGACTGGGAGAAATATGACTCCCCCGCAGTTCGATGACGGACATGCATCAAGGCCGGCCTTATTAGCGGCGATTGGGCGATGGATATCAACGGGTCAGATAATAACTCGGTCTGGATCGACATAAATCCGGCCGGAATCGACGGACAAGGGGCTGGCGGATACTACCGGGTAATCGCCGGGCCTACAGGTACTTGGGATAGTAACTGTACAAACGGTGGGTTTCAGACATTCTACGTTCAGACGAAGACGTCTCAGGGACAGTGGGAACTGAACGCCGAGATCACTCTTGGGCACATCGATACGCTACAGTACTCTGAGACTTCTACTGTGATATCTGAGACAAATGGGCGAGATAACGCAGTAATTGGCTACGTAGCTCCCACAGAAGCCGGCTGCTGGGGAGAACATGTGCACATACAGGTGTACAACTACGAAGATTATGCCCGAGTGTTCGACTGGGATGGACCAAGTAATGCTGCAGACACATCCCTGAGTGGACCCTGCAGTCGCAGCGGAGGAAACTCCAGTGATTGCAATACAGATGTCGCCGCCAATGAAGGCGTGGGATACTTAGGTGGCGCCAATACAAGCACGACGGAACTGAACAATCCGTATTTCGACTTTTAGGCAGGTGATTGGGATGAAGATCTACTTGTGGCTCGCCACTATGGCCTGGATGATTCTCCTTTCTGCGAGCTGTGTAAACGAAACCTCTTCCAAAGGTTCTCCGGCCACGTTGAGCCCTGACGACAAGAAGGCCACCGCTGCTGCGACCGAGGCTCCGACTGTTCTGCCGGCTCTCACGAGTTGCCCAACATTGCGGGCAGTGTGCGACTTTTCCCTGGGTTTCGCTCAATCCTTGCAGGCCGGGGAAATTGAGTCCCTCGTCCGGGATGCCGTGCCGACCACTGTGACTTGTCCGGCCAACGGCACCGCACGGCCTCAGACGGGCGTGTGCTCACTCCATCCGCAGGAAACAATCACCGCTTACGCCGTCGGTGAGAAGTCCTCGCGCTATGAAGATCTCGCTGGCTTCCAGGAGTTCTTGTCAACGTTCGTCGCCTCCGGCACACAACGGACAGCGGCGGCCCGGGCGATTGGGTGCCCGTGGTGGGTAGCGCCAACGGCGACTGCGGGTCCTTCGCCGCAGCGACGCTCGAGCTCATGGAAGGTGGCAAGCTCGTTGATGTTTTGATCATAGGCATTCTGTTCGACGCCACATCGGGCCCACATCTCGCAGCGGCCGGCCGTTGGACGCCAGCCGACAGCCCCGCGCCCCTTGGCGGCGGGACGGTCAACTTCAACTTCATGGGCGATGGTCATCCTTCTCGGTTCGAGTTTGTGCCCTGGACTCCGTGAACCGAATGGGCTTTCACGCCACTTTTGCGCGGCGTCAAGGGCCTTCGTGCATACCGACGAGGAAAGGGTTGGCCAGGGCCAACCCTTTCGTAGCGTGGAACCCGGCTTCGCGATGGATATCAACAACGGTTGGGTGTCCAGGTCCCAGTACTCGTTTGGCGACCTATCCGTCCAGCCAGGTGGAAAAGGGGAAGGCTTCACCTTTCTTTGCGAAAACTCGAACGATTGTGCGGTCAATACAACGGCGTGGTACGGTGCTTATATAGGAGGCGCGATGGGCTACCAGGCAACGTCCGGATACTTCAATGGAGCGGCTCACTGATGCGCCGCGGACGCCAGGTTGGCGCCGTCACCGCCATCGTTGCCGTGCTGGCAGTCTCCGTCGTCCTCGCCCTGCCCAGCGACGACCGGCAGGGCGGCAGCGCCCCAGCGCTGACCTCCCCGCAGGACGTGATGGCGGAATCCGGCGGCGTCGCCCTCGCCATATCAGGTGCGGAGTTCAGCGGGACGGCGACGTTCATCGAGCTGGCAGCACGCGTCGCAGGCGCAGCCCGCGGGAGCGGAAAGTGGTGGCGCTGGTTGCGGAGGGCAAGTCGAACGCTCAGATCGCGATGGCGACCGGGCTTAGCCCGAGCACGGTGAAGGACTACGTCGCGAACGCCTGTCACAAGTTGGGCGTGGAGGGGCGAGTTGGGCTGGCGGTCTGGTGGATCGAGAGGGCACGGGACCGGGTGACCCCCGCCGATCGGGCGTGGCCGTTTGGGGGTGGCCGAAGAGAGGGATTGTGAGCCTGGAGAAGCCGGGACTACTCTCGGACGGTGCCGCACGAATCGAAGGCCAAGGATTGAAAGACCATGAAAAAGCAGCTCACAGCACCCGTGTTCGTCGCAGCGTTAGCCGCCGGGATTGTTCTTCTCCTGATTGCGGGCCTCTACACCGGACAGCGAGCTTACGCCGCCAGCCCCTGGGTGGTTCAGGTGATGCCGAGCAACTCCGCCGGTGGCTCGCAGGCCGGGCTTCACTTCAATGACGGGGGGAGGGCGGCGAGAGATTTCGCCCATAGCAATTCCGCCTGGATCAGAGGTTGGTTGCTGAGCCCCGGGAGCCATAGTTACACTTTCCGCTTTCAATATTGGGCGGAGGGGTCCTGTCGTACGCGCGCCCGCCTTCAGCGGTTAGACGGCGGAGTCTGGTACGACGACTACAACGTCACGGTCGATATCTTGCATCTGAACGACCTGCCGTCTGGGAGTCAGTATACGCAAGAAGTGGATACGTCTGGAGAGTGGTTCTACAAAACGGTTGGAACTGCGTCGACCTGCGGCACGCCCGGCGCGCACTCTCATCTGGCAGCGGTTCTTTCGTATTACATGACCTATTCCAACGGAGGTTCGTCCGATACTTGTTGGGCGAACGGGATGGAGTGTTACAACGTGTTCTATCCCAACCCAAGGAAGCACTTCAATAATAACTACGCTCCGTTCGCCGAGTGTCCTGGTTATTGGGACGGGTCAACGTATGCCAGTTCAGGATCGCCCGACTACAAACGAAGCGGTGGGACCGGGACCTCTCCAGACTACAGCCCATACGCGTGCCAATCGTGGTCCGCGATGTCATGGGGCTCCGATTCATCCGTGTACAACGGCTCAGGAGGGTACTAGGAGTGAAGAAGATGAGGAATTGGGCTAATTCATCAGGACGGCGCGGCCTCGCGCTGGGGCTCGTGGCAGTGGCGGCCGTGGGCGTCGTTGCCTGGGCTACGACTATGGCGGACTTCGAACCGAGTTCTGAGCCCCCGACCCCCACCCCAGCCGCCCTACGCGACGCTCCGATGATCGAAGAGGGTAGGCGCGCGGTGGCGGCGCACGACTCCAATCTCCAGCGATTCGTCGACGCCGTCGAGCAAGCGAACATCGATGGAGTGCTGAGTTTCTTCGCCTGGAACCCAGCGACTTGTGAATCAATCATCGTCCGAAGCGTCGACGAGTGTGCAAGGCGCGAAATCCCCAAGGGGACGGTCCTTGAGTTCTTCGCACCCAACTTCTACGAGGGAGCAGGCCTCACGCGCGAGGAGCTTCGCGAGGCCATTGGCTACGACCTCAGGGGCCGCAATCCTCGTCTCTCGATGGTCGCGGACCGGACGGACGGTCGTCTCGTGCTCCTCTTCATGCTCGACCCGCAGCCGGGCCGGACATTCCCTGGAGGCGACCCCGCTGGCGGGCCACCCACTGTGGCAATCTGGTTCGCCACGACTGACGCAAAACCAGCTCAGATTGCGACATATGACCACCGCCACCAGGGCTCACCCCCGTTGGAGTTCCTACGGTACGAACAATACGTCGGTACGTTCGACTACACGGTCGTGGGCGTGACACTCGAGTTC
>NZ_JADJAT010000016.1:0-8696 GCF_016704105.1 Candidatus Amarobacter glycogenicus
TCCAGCCGCACGTCACGACGTCCAGCGCCGAGCCCGGCGTCCCCGCGTTGCACGTCCCGCCGCCCGTCACCGCGATGCTCGTCACCGCGAACCCGCTCGGCAGCCGGTCGCGCACGACGACGTTCTCCGTGATGTTCGGGCCATTGTTCGTGACCGTGAGCACGTACGTCAGGTTCCGCCCAGCCGTCACCGCGTTCGGCGTCAGCGTCGTCAGCAGGCCGCAGTTCGCCGGACCCGGGTTCGTCACCTCACCCGTCGCCGCCTTCGTCACCGACATGTCGGCCAGCAGCGTGATGTCGTGCTCCACGTAGCCGGTGTTGTTCGACGTGTTCGGGTCCTCGGCGTCCCCCGAGCGGGCGGTGGCCACGTTGTTGATGCTCTTGGAGTCGATGCTCCGCACCACGATCGTCACCTGCGCCGTCGTGCCCGTCGGGATGTTCCCGATCGTGCAGCTGAGCGTGAGCGACTGCGTCGCCGACTGGATCGGCGCCGGGGCGCACGTCGCGCCCGTCACCGACCGGAACTCGAACCGGCCGTCCGCCTTCAGGATGTCCTGGACGACGACGTTGCCCGCGTCCGACGGCCCGAAGTTGTCCACGAGGATCGTGTAGATCAGGCCTTCGCCCGTCCGGACGTTGCCGTCCGGCTTGCCGAACTTGCGCACCGACAGGTCCGCCAGACGGTTCGTCACGACCTCGGACACCGACGTGTTGTTGCCGGCCACCGGATCGGGCGTCGTCGACGTCACGCGGGCGTTGTTCAGCAGCTGCAGGTTGTCCGCCACGTTCGGCGCCACCGACACCTCGATGTCGAACTGCACCGTCTGCCCGACGAGCAGCGTCCCGAGGTTGCACGTCACGTTCTGCCCGGCCGCCGTGCAGGCGTCCTGGTCCGCCACGAACGTCACGCCCGCCGGCAGCGTGTCAAGCACCTGGACGTTCAAGGCGTCCGACGGGCCGTTGTTGCGCACCGTGATCGTGTAGCGGTGGTTCCGGCCCGGCGTCACCACCAGGCGGTCCGCCAGCTTGTGGATCGAGAGGTCCGCCGACTGGTTCACCGGCGTGTTCGTGGTGGCCGTGTTGTTCGCGGACGACGGGTCGGCCGTCAGCGACCGCACCGTCGCCGTGTTCGTCAGCGTGCCCGCGAAGCCCGGGTTCACGATCGTCTGGATGTAGATCGTCACGAGCTGGCTCGGCAGCATGTCGCCCAGCTGGCACGTCACGCTCCCGGCCGGCACCGGTGCGCACGTCGCGCCCGGCTGGCCGATGACGACCGCGTTCACGTACGTCACCCCCGCCGGCAGCGTGTCCACCACGATGACGCTCTTGGCCGTCGACGGCCCGCCGTTGCCGATGGTCAGCGTGTACTGCAGCGGCTGGCCCGCCGTCGCCGGGTTCGGCGAGGCCGACTTGGCGATCGACAGGTTCGCCGACGCGCTGACGGGCGTGAGCGTCGTCGCGCGGTTGTTCTGGTTGCGGATGTCGAGCACGTCGGACGAGACCATCACGTCGTTCTCGAGGATGTGGCCGTCCGGCAGGCTCGGGTTGACGTCCGCCGTCACCGTCACCGTCGCGCTCTCGCCGTTGAGCAGCGTGCCCAGGGTGCACTGCAACTGATCGACCGCGCTGCCGGCCGTGCCCGTCGCGCAGCCGCCCGTCGCGCCCAGCGGCAGGCTGGCGCTGAAGCCGCGGACGACGATGCCGCTCGGCAGCCGGTCCATCAGGACGACGTTCTCGGCGATGCCCGGGCCGTTGTTCGTGACCTGCATCGTCCAGACGATCGACCCGCCGGCCACCGCCGGGTCTGGCGCCGCCGTCTTCGTGACCGACAGGTCCGCCAGCTCCGTGATGTCGTGCTCGACGATCGCTGCGTCGTTCGAGCGGTCCGGATCGCTGTTGCGCGACGGACCGCGGCGAAGTTGTTGATGCTCCGCGCCTCGATCGGGCGGACGACCATCCGGATCTGCGCCTGCGCGAACGCCGCCAACGGGTTCGGCAGCGTGCAGTCCATCGTCACGTTGCCGAGGTAGATCCCGACGCCCGGGACGCACGTGGCGCCCGTGATGCTCACGATCTCGTAGTTCCCGTCCGAGGCGATCGTGTCCCGCACGACGACGTTCGACGCGTCGCTCGGGCCGAGGTTCTCCACGAGGATCGTGTAGGTCAGGAGCCCGCTCTGGCGGACGTCACTGTCCGGCTTGCCGAACTTCGTGATCCGCAGGTCGGAGATGCCCCGGATCGGCACGCGCGTCGTCGCATTGTTGTTCGCCGGGTTCGGGTCGGATTGTGCAGCCGAGACCGTGACGCTGTTCGTCGCGTCCGCGAACGCGCTGTTCGCGGCGACGTTGTACGTCACCTGGTACGTCCGCGATCCGCCGACGGCGATCGTGCCCAGGTTGCACGTGATCTGGTTCACGCCGCTCGGGCTGCAGCCGTCCGTGTCCCAGCTATAGGACAGGTTCGCCGAGTGGTTGTCGACGACCTGGACGGACGTCGCGACCGACGGACCGAGGTTCGTCACCGTCATCTCGTAGACGATCGGCTGGCCCGCCACCGGCACGCCGAGGATCCGCTTCGTGATCGCCAGGTCCGCCGCCTGCGCCACCTGCCCGGTGAAGTCGTCCGTGTTGTTCGTCGTGTCCGGATCCGCCGTGTCCGAGTCGATGAACACGTTGTTCACCACCGGCCCCACCGGCGCATCCGTACGCACCCGCGCCGTCACGACGATCCGCCGCCCGCGCCCCGCCGGCACGTTGCCCAGCTCGCACACGATCGAGCCCACCAGCACCGGGTCGCCCGTGCGGATGTGGCACGTCGCCGAGTCGAACGCGTTCAGGCCGTCGACGACGAACACGCTCACCGGGTCCAAGTTGGGCGGCAGCACGTCCGTGAGGATCACGTCCCGCGCCGCCGACGGGCCGGCGTTGTTGTAGACGATGTCGTAGCTCGTGAGCTCACCGGCCCGCAGCGGGCCCGGGTTGCCGAACTTCTGGACCGACAGGTCAGCCAAGGTGCCCACGACGTCGAGCGTCGTGTCCCGGTTGTCCGTCGGGTCGCGGTCGAAGTTGTCCGACCACACCAGCACGTCGTTCTCCAAGACCGTGCCGTCCGGCAGGTTCGCGTTCACGTCCGCCGTGAAGACCACCGTCGCCGACTCGCCCGGCCCCAGCGTCCCCACGTTGCACGTGAACTGGTCGAACCAGCTGCCCGGCATGCCGGTCGTGCAGCCGAAGGACGATACGCCGTCCGGACCGGTCGTGTCGAAGCCCGTGACGACGATGCCGTTCGGCAGGCGGTCCAGGATCTGGACGCCGGTCGCCGTCGACGGGCCGTCGTTCGTGACGGTGATCGTGTACTCGATCTCCTCGCCGGCGACGATGCCCGGCCCCGGGATCCCGCGGCTCGTCTTCTCGACGCGCACGTCCGCCGCCTGGCGGATGTCGTGGATCGTCTCGTCGTCCTTGTTGTTCCTAGGTTCGATCCCACGCGTCGCTGCGGACCGCGGCGACGTTCGTGATCACCGTGCTGTCCGTCGTCGTGACGACGAACTCCACGAGGTGCTGCGTGAACGCCGCCATGTCGCCGACGCTGCACGTGTGGACGCTGTTGCCCGTGAAGGCGCCAAGGCCCGGCACGCACGTCGCGCCGTTGATGTCCACGATGCGGTAGGCGCCGTCCGCGATGAACGTGTCCGAGATGACGACGTTGCGCGCCAGGCCCGGACCGAGGTTCTGGACGAGCAGCGTGAACGTGATCGCCTCACCCGTCGTGGCCACTTCCGGCACGCCGTACTTCATGATCTGCATGTCGGCCGTCGGGAGGGCCGTGACGTCGGCGATGTCCGTGTTGTTCGCCAGATCCGGATCAGGCGTCGTCGAGATGACGCGCACCGCGTTCTCGAGCACGCCGATCGCGTTCTCGTTCACGCTGACCGCCACGTGGAACGTCACGGAGTCACCCGCGGCGATGTCGCCGAGGCTGCACGGGCTGCCACCTGGGGCGCAGTTGTCGTCGTCCCAGACGTACGTCACGCCCGCCGGGAAGGCCTCGAGGACCTGGACGGCCTGGGCCTCGGACGGGCCGTGGTTCGTCACCGTGATCGTGTACAGGATCTCGCTGCCCGGGATGCCCGTGCCGGCCGCCGTCTTGTCGATCGACAGGTCGGCCGTTGCCGCCACCGTCGTCACGGCGGACGAGGCGTTGTCGCCGATGTCCGGATCGTCCGTCGACGACGTGACGGTCGCGATGTTCGTCAGCACCGTGCCGTTCGGCACGTCCGCGTCGACGACGACGTTGACCGTGATCACTCGTGCGTCGCCCACCGCCAAGTCACCGAGATCGCAGGCGATCGAGTTCGGCCCGGCGGCGTAGATGCATGTGCCTCCCGCGACGTTCGCGTCGAGGAACGTCGTGCCCGGTGGCAGCACGTCGCTCACCGTCACGTCCCGCGCCGTGCTCGGCCCGGCGTTGCTCACGACGAGGACGTAGCTCAGCTCCTCGCCGGCGGTCACCGGATCGGGCGCGTCCGTCTTGACGATCGACACGTCGGCCGATGTCGTCACGACGTCGAGCGTCGAGTCGAAGTTGTTGCTGTTGTCCGGATCCGGGTTGTCCGACATCGCCATGACGTCGTTCTCCAGGACCGTGCCATCCGCCAGGTCGCTGTCGACCGTGGCGGTGAACATGACCGTCGCGAACTCGCCCACCGCCAGCTTGCCGAAGCCGCAGCGCAGCGGGTCGGCCGCGCTGCCGGCCATGCCGGTCGAGCACCCGATCGCGTTGCCGGCGGCGTCAGTCGCCATGTAGTCGTTGACCGTCACGCCGGCCGGCAGCCGGTCGGCGATCTTCACGCCCGTCGCCGCGCTCGGGCCGGTGTTCGTGACGACGACGGTGTACTTGATCTGGCCGCCGGCCACGAGCGGGTCGGGGATCGCCTGGCTGGTCTTCTGGACCTCGAGGTCGGAGAGCGACGTGATGTCGCGCGAAGCCTCGTCGATGTTGTTCGTCGGATCGGAGTCCGGCGTGTTGGAGACGCTGTTGGCGAAGAGCGGCGCACAGACCGCCGGCCGGTCGCTCACGACGGACAGGACGTCGAAGATGCCGCTCGAAGTGATCGCGTCGTGCATCACGACGCCCACCGCCGACGACGGGCCGAGGTTGTCGACGTAGATCGTGTAGACGATCGTGTCGCCGGCGTTCACCGGGCCGGACGGCACAGCCGTCTTCGTGATCCGCAGGTCGGCCAGCGTGAGGACGCTGACGTCCACGCTGTCCGTGTTGTCCGCCGGGTTGGGGTCACTCGTCGGGCTCGACGCCACGGCGTTGTTCGCGTAGACGCCGCCGGGCGTGTCGACGTCGACCTGGGCGTAGACGTCGAACGACGTGCTGCCGCCGGCGACGAGCGTGCCGAGCGTGCAGGTCAGCGTGCCGGCCGGCGCCTCGACGCAGCTGTCCGTGTCGTGCAGGAACGTGAAGCCGGCCGGCAGCGTGTCGACGACGCTGACCGCGAGCGCGTCCGACGGGCCGAAGTTCGTCACTTGAATCGTGTAGTGGACGGTGTCGCCGGCCAGCAGCGTCGCGGGATCGGCGGACTTCTCGAGCCGCAGGTCGGCCGAGGCGCGGATCGTCGTCGGCTCGCTGTCGGAATCGTTCGCGTCGTTCGGGTCGAGCGTCTGGGAGTCGACGACCGCGTTGTTCACGAGAACCGCGCCGTCCGGCACGCTGGCGTCGATGATCACGTTCACGATGATGTCGCGCGTCTCGCCGACGCCCATGTCGCCCAGATCGCATGCCACCGCATTCGGGCCGGCCTGGTAGACGCACGCGCCGCCCTGCGCGCTGGCCGATGCGAAGTGCGTCCCGGCCGGCAGCGTGTCCACGACCTGGACGTTCACGGCGTCGCTCGGGCCGAGGTTGGTGACGGTCAGGTTGTACGTCAGCGGGCCGCCGGCCGTGGCCGGGTCGACCGCGTCGGACTTCTCGATGCCGAGGTCCGCCGAGCCGATGACCGTCGTCGGTTCGCTGTCGACGTTGTTGCTCGTGTTCGGGTCGTAGCTGTCCGAATAGGCGATCGCGCTGTTGATCAGGATCGTGCCGGCGGGCACGTCGTCGTTCACGGTGCCGACGATCGTGATGACGTCCTGCGCCGCGGGAGCGAGCGAGCCGAGGTTGCACGTGATCGTGCTTCCGTTGATCGCGCACGAGCCGCCCGGCACCGTGGCCGACGTGACCGTCACGCCCGGCGGCGCCGTGTCGACGACGATGACGTTCGTGGCGATGGACGGGCCGATGTTCGAGACCGTGACGTTCCAGCTGATCGGACCACCGGCCGTGACCGGATCGGCGACGTCCGTCTTGGCCAGCGCCAGGTCCGCCAGGTCGTCGATTTCGCGCGAGAGCTCGTCAACGTTGTTGGACAGATCCGGATCGTTGGCGCCGTGCGAAGTCGTAGCGATGTTGTTGATCGTCTGGGCGTTGTTCGCGCGGACGATCACCTCGACGCGCCAGCGGCCGGTGCCGCTCGGGCCGAAGGGCTCGAGGATGCCGGCGTTCAGGCTGCAGTTGATGACGACGCCCGGGATGCCGACGATCGGCCCGAGCGGCGCGCACGTGGCGGTCGGGCGGTTGCCGTCGACGTTCGGGTTCACCCCGACGAGGTCGAACAAGCCGTCCGAGCTGATGGCGTCGACGATCGAGACGCCGGAAGCGGCCGATGGGCCGAGGTTGTCGACGACGAGCAGGTAGCTGATCTGATCGCCTGCCAGGACCGGGCCCGACGGCGAGGCGATCTTGATCATCCGCAGGTCGGCCAGGCTCTCGACGGTGACGTCGGCGGTGTCGGTGTTGTCCGACGGATCCGGGTCGGGCGTCGTGCTCGCGGCGGTGGCGCGGTTGGTGTACGTGCCGGCCGGGACGGCGTCGTCGACCTCGGTGAAGATGTCGAACGAGGCGCTGCCGCCGGCCGGGATCGTGCCGAGGCTGCAGGTCAGCGTGCCGACAGGACCTTCGACGCAGCTGTCCGTGTCGGACAAGTAGTCGAAGCCCGGCGGCAGGACGTCGACGACCTGGACGTTCTGGGCGTCGGACGGGCCGTCGTTGGTAGACCGTGACGGTCCAGGCGACGGTGTCGCCGGCGACGACGACGGGCGGGTCGACGTCCTTGACGAGGCGCAGGTCGGCCGCGCTCAGGACGGTCGTCGGCTCACTGTCCGTGTTGTTCAGCGGGTTGGAGTCGAGCACCTCGCTCAGCACGGTGGCGGTGTTGTTGATCACCCCCGGCGGCGTGCTCGGATCCACCTGCACCGTGATCGTGACCAGGCGGATCTGACCCGGCAGCATCGAGCCGGTCGTGCAGTCCACGCGGTTCAGGCCGGCGTCGTGAACGCACGTGCCGTTGGCCGTAGTGGCGCTGACGAACGTCGTCTGCGGCGGCAGCGTGTCGAACACGGCCGCGTTCGGCACCGCGCTCGGGCCGAGGTTCGTGACGAGGAGCTGGTAGGTCAGGAGGTTGCCGGCGACGACCGGGTCGGGGGTGTCGGACTTGACGATCGCGAGATCGGCCACGGGGACGACGACGAGGTCCTGCGGATCCTCGTTGTTCGAGAGGCTGGGGTCCGGCGTGTCGGGAGTTCACCGTACCCGTGTTGTGGATGACGCCGGCCGGGTAGTTCGCATCGACGTTGACGATCAGCGTGACCGTCCGGACGCCGGCGGCCGGGATCGAGCCCCAGGCGCACTCGACGCGATTCGTCGGCACGAGGGCGCACACGCCGCCGCCGCTGGCCACGGCGGACACGTAGTTCAGCCCCGCCGGCAGATCGTCGCCCATCACGACGTTGGTGGCCGCCGACGGGCCGTTGTTCGTCACGACCATCGTGAAGACGGTGTTCGTCCCGGCGGCGACGGGCAGCGCCGGGCCGTTCTTGACGATCGCGAGATCGGCGAGGTCGGTCACGTCGCGGTTCAGCTCGTCCTCGTTGTTGGACGGGTCCGGATCGGGCGTCGTCGACTCGACGGTGGCGATGTTGTTCAGCGTCTGCGCGCTGTTGGCGGTGATCGTCACGGTGATCGTCCAGCGCCCGGTGCCGGCCGATTGCGGCTCGAGGTTGCCGGTGAGCGCGCAGTCGACGGTGCGGCTGTTGGCCGGTGCCGTCGGCGTGGCCGGCGTGCACGTGGCCGGGCGATCCGTGGTGATGCTGTTGATGACGAAGTTGCCGTTGGACGTGACCGCGTCCGCGAACGCGACGCCGCTGGCCGTCGACGGGCCGAGGTTGTCGACGTAGAACGTGTAGACGATCGGCGTGCCGGCCGGCACCGGGCCGGCGGGCGAGGCGAACTTCGTGACCATCAGGTCGGCCAGCGCCGTGACGCCGACCTGCGCGGTGTCCGTGTTGTCCGACGGATCCGGGTCGGGCGTCGTCGTCGCGGCGGTGGCGCTGTTCACGTATCGCCCGGCGCGACCGAGACGCTGACCGTCGTGTGGACGTCGAACGACGTGCTGGCGCCGGCCGAGAGCGTGCCGAGGCTGCACGTGAGCGTGCCGACGGGGCCCTCGACGCAGCTGTCCGTGTCGGCGACGAACGTGAAGCCGGCCGGCAGCGTGTCGACGACGCTTACGTTCTGCGCATCCGACGGGCCGTCGTTGGTGACCTCAACGGTCCAGACGACGTTGTCGCCGGCGACGGCGGTCACCGATCA
>NZ_JADJAT010000017.1:0-7062 GCF_016704105.1 Candidatus Amarobacter glycogenicus
GACCGGCAGGGGTTTTTCACGCACGCCGACCCGGTGCCCGACCTCAGCAGTTCCACCACCCCTGGCCGTTGATCAGGCTAATGTAGGGATTTGTTCGGCGCTGTGGCTCCCACGCGCGGTAATTTTGGAGAAGCCGCCGGTGGAAATGATGATTCCTTGCCGCCGCACCTGCAGGAACTCAGCGAAGCCACCGTGGGCGCTCTGCACGTTGGCCTTCCCAGCGCTTGGCTCCATCGGCCGCGCTGACGCCTGTCAAGCCGGTGGCGCGGTAAAGGCCAGTCACATCAATGCCGCCGTCGCCGCTGCGCCGGGTGACTGTCACCGTGCTCTCGTCGAAACCCATGCGGATCAACAGCTCCCCGATCAACGCCTCGAAGCGGTCGGACGGCATCTCCAGCAGCAGACCATGCAGTTGCTCGCGCGTGGCCCGGTTGATCTTCTCCACCTGCGCCTCGATTCCCTTCCGCCGCCATTGCACCAGGCCAAAGACCCCTTGCCGGCGCATGAAGCGTGAATCCTCCTGCAGCGAGTCAATGTACAACCGCGAAGCCATCGTCGCTTCGGGCGTCAACCCTGGGGCGAGATCAGCTTCCGCCCCAACTGCGGCCTCGGTGATCTCCTCGAAGCGCAGCGGCCGGCCCGCAGCATGCAGGATGGAGTACGCAGCGTCGAGATAGGTCATGGTGGTAATCCTCCGGCAAGAGAGCGTGCGACGGTCGTTAGCTGAGATTTAGCCGCTGAATGTGAGGCTTGAATGCCCCTTCAAGCCGGATCATGGCATTAATCATTTGATCCTGGATGTCAGGCCACCGGCGTTGATCCAGCAATCCACCGCCAAGAAGCAGAAACCGCACCCGGCAGGCGCGCTTGGCGTCCATTCGTTGCCACTCCAGCGGTTCACCGAAGGCCATCTCGATCTCCTCCTTGCGGGCATAGAACGCGTCGAAGAGCTGCTTGTTCTGCTCGGCGTTGCCGCGGTCAATGTAGAGTTCAACCTGGGCGTCTTCCGATGAATCGCATAGTTGTGCCCGAGGCCGCTCCTGCCTGCACTGGCGCTGATCCAGTTTTCGGTGCTCGAGGCGATGCGGGCGTGGAGTTGTGTCCTTTGCCTTCGCGCGTTCCAGAAGCTGCTTCCAGAATTCCATGCGTAGTACGTGGCGTTTGGCAAGCTCCTTTTTCTGCTCGCCGGCCTGACGCGCTTCGCGCGTTGGGCCAGCCACCACCGTGAACTTCGGCGCCGGCGCCGAGTCGCCAATGCGATACGCCTCTATTTGCAACAAATAGAAGGCCATGTCTGCCGGCAGAATCTCATTCAGCCAATGCACGGCGCGTTCGTGCTCCGGGCGCGGTGCGCTGGTGATCCACACCGCAATTTTGGCATCCAGGTTGCTGAGATAGGTGATCAGCTTGCCCAGGTGGTCGTGATTCGTGCTCTCAAGCTGGTTCTCGATCACGACCAGGCGCTCCTGACCGTCGTCGGCCAGGATGTCAGCCGAGAAGACGCCGGCCGCGGCTTCGCGCTGCACCAGGGTGAGATGAGGCATGCCGAGCGCCTCGCCCAGCAGGTCCAGGTTCTCGGCGAGCCAGGTCGTAAAGTCCCTGGCCTCGTGCGCCCACAGTTCACGCAGTGGGACGCGGGTCAGACGAGCGATGTGCATGGAGTGCTCCAGCGATGTAGCTGCGTGGCTGTTAAGCGGCGTTTTCAGGATGCGCGAGATTGCAAAGTCAGCCACCAGGGTCAGATCTCTTTACTATCAACCATCTTGATTTTCGGGAACTGCTCCTGCTTGAAGCTGTCCTTCAGTGGCATCGAACGCGCTGCCGGGATCCTTCTCATAACGCACCGTGGCTTCGATGCTGATGGTAAAGTCCGCCGGGTTCTGACTGTTGAGCGGTTTGAGCAGGCTGTTGAACAACTGCGGCAATTGGCCGATGGTGATGGCTCCCGAAACCTGGATCACGCGGCCTTGCTTCGGCGGTTCGGGACCGGTTGTAGGCAGGACGAAGTAGCCGGCAGTGTCTTCTCCAATATGGACGGGCAAATCAGCCAAGCTCTTTCCATCAATGCTCAGGCTGTAAACCATGTGTTGGCTCTTTAGAGCCTCAGCAATTGCCGTCCGAACCGATGTTGGATCTACTTTGCCGTTATGAAGTCCAGTGACCTGGTCCACCAGGAGACCCACCTCCACTGGCTTCCCTCGTTCGGCATACGGCTCCAGCAGAGGCCGAACGTCCGCAGCCGTCACTGGCACAGGGCTGTCAAGCAAACGGCGGTATAGCTCCTCGCGCATGACCAGCCAACGCTGGCCCTGGAGGGGGCACGTTGTAGGGCATTTCCTCCTTGAGGAACAGGCCAATGTAGCTGTCTCGTTGGTTGCGGTCAGCCTTCTCATCAGCGAGCTGCCCCAAAGCAAAAATGCCGAGCCGCTGACCGGCCTTGAGAGTTTCCTTCAACACACCCCGGCTTGCCAGCATGGGTAGCGCGACCTGCCGGCAGAACCGCTGCCACAATTGGTCTTCCGTGACCCAGAGCTCCGTCTCGGGCCAGAGATAGCGCCCGTAACGCTCAAGCATGTGTTCGGGGCCTAGCTCTTGTAGAGATCTGGTCGGTGCCCTTGCTCGTCAGGCGATCCCATACGCGCTGAACGATGGTCTGGCCGGCGATGTAGATCCCCAGCTTCGTCAACGACACGTCCAGTTTCGAGCCACCGCCATTGGTCGCCGGGATCGCGGTTGGCACACCGGCCCAACTGAACGCGCTGGGGATCGCCTTGCGCACAGCGCCTGTGCTGTCGGTCAGCTTCTGTTTGACAATCTCTTGTTGCGCGCCGCCGATGCGCTCCCACTCACCGGCGTCGTCCTGGATTTTTCGCCAACTCAGGTATTCGCGCGCCTGATCTTGCGCCTGGCGCATCCCCTCCTCATCGGCCAGACAGAAAACCAGGGAATTCAAGTTGATGCGCGCCGCCGCGCTACGAAACTCCACCATGGCCAGCAGGTCTTGTTTTGCCCTTGTCGCCAAGCTTCTCTTGCCTGACAAGATAGTCAGTCCCCAGCACCTAAGCTTTAGATCCTCGGATTCAGGTATGACTTCAGAAGTCTTGGGCATGAAGTCGAACCAGGCAAAGCCGGTGTTGCCAACCTGGCCCAGGAAACGATCCTTGACCTCTTTGCGAATGAAGGCATCAGCCTCGTCAGAGCCCTGTAGGTTGGCGCGGTGGGTCTGCTGTAAACTGACGACGTTGGGTTCTTTGCGAAACTGGTCTGTGGCTTCGGTGTAGTAGAGGTAATGTAACCGGTCGTGCAGGCGCTTCAACGAGTCCTCACACTGCGCCGCCAGCAAATTGGGACGCGTACAAGCCAGCAGCAATTCATCGGACCGTGCGTGTGGCTTCTCTCCGCCGCTCAGGCTGTAGAGGAGGATCGTCGTGGCCGTGCCTTCTGCCAGGCGAGGCCAGCCCGGCGTGGGATACTCCAGGTCCAGTGTCCGCGCCTTGGACGGCTGATCTTTCGTCGTGCCGGCGATATCGGTGCCCAGGACAGACTCCCAGGCCGGATCGCCGGACACCTCGCGCGTCATCGCGCGCAGGTTCACCTCAGACAGCGGCACATCCATGGGATGAATGAGGACGCGTGTGTCATCACTCCTGTCCTTCCACAAGGTGGCCAGTACGTAGGCAAGAAAACGTAAAGTGCCGCGGGTGAGCTGGAATTTCGCCCTGGCGCCCCAACGGGTGTAAAGGATATCTACCAATTCCGGATGAAAGGGATAGCTGCGTTCGATCCGGCGCTGGTATTCATCACCCAGCACCGAGGAGGGTAAACCGGGCGTGTTGATGTAGAGGTCGTGGTAGGCCTGGCTTGCGCGGGCTGCCGTCTTCTCGTCTACGCTTTCAAACAACCGTCGCCGCACGATATCATGGACTTCGGTCCTTTCCACGGGCGTGTGCTTGGTATCTTCACGGGCCACCTGCTGATTCAGGTGGTCGAGCCAATGCATCGCATCGCTGCTGAGTTGCTCCAGGCTGCTGGCGGTCAGCGATACCACCATCATATTGCGCGGCGCGGTGCGTACCGCATCGGTCATCTCACGCAGGAAGGCAACCGTGTTGTCGGCCAGATTGCCTGAAACGCCGACGAGTTGGGAGACCTTATCCACATAGTGCAGTGTTTCGTCCATGAGGATCACCGCCGGGCCATAGGCATCCAGGAGCCGGGTCAGGTCCGCCACACCCGGCGAGACCAGTTTCTCATCATTAGCGGCAACCATTGCAAAGGCGGCCGCGCCGCCAAGCTGATAGCCATCTCCCCCCACATGGTTCTGATGTGCAACCCCTCCCCGGTTTTGCGTCCCAATGGGTTGATGTCCACGCCCGACATCACGACGATCCGACAGGCAGGGGGCGAGACAGGCTGGCGGCTTCCACCAACTCACGCACCTGGTCAACCTTGGGCGATTCGTCAGAGTGCTCCAGAAGGTGATAGATGGCGAGCTCGGTATGCGTCTTGCCGCCACCGAAACTGGTTTGGAGCGTGGCGACCGGGTTGGCGGCCGCCACGCCTGCCACATGCCGCAGCAGTTTGGTCAACAGGCTGCGCAGGCCCTCAGTGAGGTAGGTTTTACGAAAGAAAACCTCGGCCTTGGAATACTCGTCCGGCGGCTGTCCCGCGAACTGCACCCCTTCGAGGCTGGCCGCAAACAGGCTTTCGTCAATGCGTCCTTCACGCACGTCAGCGTGTGGCGTGACATTCTGCCACCAGGGTATTGGGCTCATGGCAATCCTCCGGAAAAAACGGGTCAATGTTAGAACAGTGGTAGTTGCAGGACGTCATCCTGCTTGGGAGGCTTGGGGCGTTTGCCACGGACAGGCCCTTCCACGTCCAGCAGGCCCATCAACAGCTTGCGCTCCTCCGTGCCTCCGTCGTTCAGTTCAGCCAGCGCCTGCGCCACCTGCCGGGCCGCGCCGTTCAGGTTGGTAAGGAGCTCCATGAGTTCGTCGCGACGGTTCTCTTTCCAGAGCATGCAGGCGCAGTGCAGCGCATCCAAGAGCGAGCCGCGCCCCATCTGGACACGCCGTAGGACGCCTTCCAGCAGGTCGGGGCGCTCGTCCGGCCCCAGCAGTACCATGCGCTGGGGGTCGGGTCGGGCCAGAAGCCCTGAGCGTTCCACCTCACGCAGCTCCACGCCTGTGGCCTTGTCCAGTAGTTGGGCCGCGCCGGTCTCCACTTCCTTGTGCTTGTAGGTCCAGCGCCAGAGCAGGGCGAACTGAGTCTCCCTATCCACGTCACCGGCGTCCACGCCCTTGAGCGCTTCTTCGAGCGCGTGTTCCACCACGGCCTGGCGCACCAGCGTCAGGAGGTTGCTGACTGAAACCGGTTGACCGGAACCGTAGCGCACTTCCCCATACTTGGAGAAGACGGAGAGCGCCGGGCCGATGGCGCTGACGAAGAAGTCGGCGCCACCGATGCCGGCTGCCCAGAAGCGGGCGAGGGCGCGGCGCACCTCCTCGCGCATTTCGGGCAGGACCTTGTCCAGGTAGCCGATGCTGGCGCCTTGGCGTTTGCGGCAAACTAGCATGATGTTTGACGTCAGCACGGTGCCGCCGCGCCAGATAGCCTTGGAGGCATTCTGAGTTTCCACGGGCCAGGAAGCCGTGACCTGGAGGCCGGCGCCGACGAGCGCGTTGACAAGGGTTTCCCAGGCGCTGGTGGGCCTGTGCGCATACATCACCATCGCGATACCGTCGGGCTTGAGCACCGCGGACCTCGCTTAAGGCTTGTCGCATCCTGTCCTCGAAGAATGCCTTTGCTTTGGCGTCTGAGTCGTGCCGGGCGCGGTCCTGGACGATTTCGGCGTTCTTAGGGGTCAGCGGTGCGGGAAAGTATTCAGGCAGAATGTCTTGCAAGGTTCGGCGGAGCCAGACATACTGCATGTCTGCCAGGTAACTGTAGGGCACGCTATCGTAATAGGGCGGGTCGGTGAGTACAGCGTCGTAGTGTTCATCTGGAATATTCAGAGACGTAGCATCTGCCCAGAGGTGTGTTTGCGGAACTCCCACACCCACGACGCCTCGTGAGTGCTGGGAGAGCATAGTCATGCGTGGATTGCCAGCTGCCGCTATTCTCACCAAGAGGATTCGCCCCGGCATAGTCCCAGAACATCTGAGTCGATGACCGGCGGTGGCTCGTTCTACTTTATCCTTAGCATTGTGCCACTGACTTGCCTCGGAGGTCCGCAAGACCATGCGGCTCAGCGTATAGGCAAGGTATAGAGTCACGGCGGTCGCCGCGTCTGCGCCGATGCCTAACGCCAGCATCTCTTGATGCGCTTTCCTGATTGTCTGGGCAAAACACACAAGCGCAAGATTCTGCCTAGCGTTGAACATCTGCCCCCAGACTCGAACGCCATATAACTGAGGATAGAGGCCATAGGCGCGGTCCGGTGGCATATCCATCGGCACGAGGCTCAGGAACGGGTCATCATTGGCAACAGCCCAGCCTCGTCCAGAGCATTGCGAGCTTGCTCATAAGTAGCGCGATCGGTCTCGGTTACGGCTCGAAATGAAACCCTGCGGTCTGTCAATCTGATGAGCGCGACCGCTAGCATCAGCCTACCGTCTTGTGTTGCCTTGAACTGAGCCTTCACCTCATCCGATGAAAGAGTCTGAGGGCAATGGAGGCAGCGCGCCGTACCGCGCGCGGTGGTGCCCTCAGAAGGGTTCTCGCCGCGCGGCACGCCTTCTACAACTTGCGCATCCAGGCTGCGGTCGGCCTGCGGCAGGAGGCGGTAGTAGACCGGGGTCTTCCCAGCGCGATGGCTTAACCAACGATGGGCGAGAAGCGGAATCTCAGCGCCACAGGCGGGGTTCGTGCAGTGAACGGTCTTGGCCCAGAGATATGCCACCACGCTCCCGCCATCCGGTTCCGGCGGGTAGAAACGCTGCAATTCAGGCCTGACCTGCTCCAACACCCAGCGGCCCCACTTTGCGGACGGCTTCCACCAGGTTGCCCTCGCCGGCTCTCCAGTAGTTGCATCTCGTCTCCTGAGGGGGCGGCGGCAGC
>NZ_JADJAT010000018.1:0-4072 GCF_016704105.1 Candidatus Amarobacter glycogenicus
AACCAACTAACTTTATGGCAGGATTTTAATATGGCACTAGACTACGGCAAACGAATCACAACCGAGAGCTTCCACGATGGCAAGCAGTCCAACTGTAAGGTAGAGATGTCTATACCGATCATGGTGGCAGACAAGACCCAAGCACTCACAGAGCTAATGAAAGCACTTGAACTAATCACTAATGGTCAGACCTTCCAAATCAATATCCGTATAGATGCCGACCCCTATAACCACCAGTTAAAAAAAGATTACAACCCAATATGTAGTACAGTAGTTTACAAGCACCCTACTAACTGATATATTAAATACAAAGAGTTCATGCCGTATCTACGATTGCTCGATAAAGGAACAATCAAGCATGAGTATCCACCTAGAAAAAAAAGATTTGCAAGACGCTTACTATGAGGCTTCGAAGACTGCTAAGGACTGGCAAAAGCCCTTTGATGAGTACGAACGCATAGCAGCTAACAAACTATCCAAGACTATCGGTAAGAACATGCCTTGAAGTATGGCGGACAACCACGCTACAACTTCTTTGTCTCAAACGATGAGTACACTGGCTCAGACTGGTCGCTACCGTACATCCGTAACGTCAAGCTAGAGCCTGGCAAGTTCTCAGTCGATGACTGCGACTATGTATTCTTAGACACCTATTACACCAAACTACAGCTCAAACGGCTGATACAGTCTCACAGTAAAGAGAAAGACACCACTTGGAACGTCAAGGTACTCAAGAAGCTAGTTGATATGTCGATGACCTCTAAAGAGATGGAAGAACAGAACATCAACCAAGCTCATGTCTTTGCTACTCAGGTAGGACTACAGCCACCAAAGAAGATAAGTGGCTCAACCGACCAGACTAACTTCAACTCACTAACCTTTACCCCAGATGCACTATGGCAAGTCGGACAAGCTCAGATAGATGTAGTCAATAACACCAATGCAGTCTATACACAGTTTCCTAACAACTTCGGACTATACAAAACACAACTCCAGACCTTGCAGGGTAGAACAGACGGCTCAGTAAGTGCCGAGGCTGGCAACCCATCATTTAGTAAGACCCAAGCTGGCGTTAAGATGCAGCAAGACCGAACTAACTCACAAGACAACTACTTGCGTAACAAAGCCGATGTAGCAAGCGGTAAGATGGCAGAGAAGATGATGAACGTACATATGGCGAACATGCAGGGTGCAGACATCTTACAAGTAGCGAAAGAGGATAGAGACAGACTAGTGAAAGCAGGTTACTTTGATGACAACCCAGACACCGAGACACCATCAATCGAGGAAGTACCAATCCTTTATGACGAGCTAATGGTTCATGATGAAGATGGTGGACTATCGAACCGAACATTCAAGTTTGAGTTTGACCCACGACCAGAAGCAGATGAAGATGAAAAGAACCGATGGGTAGAACTAATTGATATAGCTACCAGCAATCCTAACGTCAACCAGCAATGGCAGAATCAGGCTATGAGTTTAATCTCGGTGAAGCCTTTGAAAGTTATTGCAGCAAGTGGTGCGGATAGTTGGGATAAAGTGCTTGTCGAGTTAAGCCCAGAGGAACAAGAGCAAGCCAAGATGCACAACAACAGATACAGCAAATCATGCAAGAGCAGGTGTTGATGAGCAAACTGCCACAGCTATGGTTCAACAGCAGATGGGTGGCGGTGAACAAGAAGTGCTACCAGAGGGCGAGCTACCACCAGAAGATGCACTACAAGGTGAAGTCTTACCAGAGGAACTACCAGAGGATCAACAGGCTATCATGGAAGAACTACAAGCAACCATGCAAGAATACGACCTTGACGAAGAAGCAGCCGGTGCAGTCTTACGTGCTAGACGAGAAGACTACAGCGAAGAAGAAATTGTTAGATTCTTACAAGGAGGACTAAATGGCTGATAGTGAAACATACACTGGCATAGATGAACCACCAGCAGGTCAGTTTGATAATGAGAAGATTGACAAAGCTACTAAGCAGAAACTTGAGGATGAGAAGCGTAAATTAGCAGAGGTAACGCCTGTACTCCAAGACATCGTTGATATGATTGAAAGAGAGCGAGAGGTACAACTAAGCTTCATAGCTGATTATGTAGATAATACCAAAGATGATGATGATAACTTCCGAGCCGAGCTAAAGCAGCAGGACGATACCGTAGTACCTAGAGGTCTTAAAGTCTAAGTTTGCACTAGAACTCCGAGAGACGAGGCGTAAAGATGAGTAAGAAACCATACAATAAGCCAGAATATACATTCGACATAGACAAGATGGGGATTACTAATAAGCTAACCGACCTAAGACAAGAGGGTAACTACCTAATAGGATTAACCGAAGCAGGTATTAGATTCAGACAGCATATCCCTGTAGGTAAAGCACTAACAAAGGAAGGAGACAAGTTCGTATTGAAAGATAGAGGTTGCATAGTGCCCTATGCCTATCCGGTAGGCACTATGAGCTTCCCAGCCCCGGACTCGCCCACCCAATGAGTAGCGGCTCACCACCGATCAACGGTAGACTAAAAAAGGAGATAAATATAGGTGATGATGAATCAACCAATGACGCATCTAATGATGTAGTCGAAGAACCAGCGGAAGATCCAATTCTTTCAACACTGGATGACACAGAAGATGACCAAGACGAGCAAGTAGTCGAGGAAGTCGCAGAAACACCAAGTGATGAAGATACTGACGCTGAGGGCGAACCAGAGCCTGAGCAAGAAGAAGAAACCGAGGAAGAATCAGAGGCATCTGATGAAGCCGAAGTTATCGACCCAAAGGAAGAAGCCGACAAAGGTATGAGGAACGCCAGAGCTAATAGCAGAGCGTGAGGCACGTGTTCGGGAACAAACTGAGGAGTACGTCTCTGATGGTGAAGATGAATACGACCAAAGGCTCAGAACTATGGAAGTTCAACAGTACAGCAATCTAATTGCTAACAATGAGCAAACACTCATTTCAGAGTTTGAACAAGCGAAAGCCAACCCCGACTTGCAGATCTTTAATCCAGACAATAAAGACCAGTTCAACGAAAGAGTCTACAACAAAGCGGTGAAAGACTATAACGCTGGATATGTAGGTTATGACCAGAACGGTAACATGACTGAGATTAAAGGTTCGTTATATGAACATTTACAAGAAACGGCAGACTTATTAAAAGGTGCGTCTCGAAGTGGTGCAGTCCAACAGGTGCGAGCAAGCAAGAACGTCCGCAGAAATGCCGACACGAAGCCAGCAGCGTCACCACAGAGGGTGGATCATCGAAAGACCCAATCCTTGACGTATTGTCTGCTGACTAACTAAGGAGATTAAGATATGGCTCAGAATTATTCAGCCGCACACTTTCAAGGTACTTGATGAAAGATACCACCTAAAATCAAAAAACAGACCTTATCGTAAACAAGGGCATTCGCCTAGACTTTAACGGTAAGAACTCTGTAACTATCTACAATGTAGACGTAGTTGCAGAAAATGACTATGTACGAAGTGGTACTAACCGTTTCGGTGCATTAGTCGAACTCGGTACAGGTACACAAACCTTACCCTAAGCCAAGACAAAGCTTTCACGTTCACCATTGATCGTGGAAACTACGAAGATAGCCAGATGGTTACAGAAGTAGCAAAGCTGTTAAACGACACTAAGACGAAGTTTCAACTCCGGCTACCGACATTTACCGACTTGGCGTACTTTCAGCTTACGCAATCGCTAACACTCAAGGTGTAATTGGTGGTACAGCAGTTGCCCACAACACTATTTACCAGTTGATTCTTGCACAGCAAGCAGCTATGAGTGAAGCAAAAGTCCCAGAAGACGGACGAGTTCTATTCATCACTCCTACTAACTACAATCTCCTAAAGCGAGACCCTGAGTTTATTAAGGATTGTGATACATCAGCTAAAGACCTCAAAAAAGGTATTGTTGGTGAAGTAGACGGTCTTACGATTGTCAAACTACCATCTAGTTACTTTGTTGCTAAGTTTGAGTTCTTAATCGTCAAAGATGACCTATTAGTTTCACCAATGAAGTTTAATAGTGTTCGTACTCTTGATGATGTACAAGGAATCGATGGCAAT